>JBCBRD010000226.1:0-4369 GCA_039819885.1 Pseudomonadota bacterium | reverse complement strand
CCGTTTCTTCGACCTCGAGATAGTCATCTGTGATGAGGGCTTCGACGCCATATTTCTCGGCAGCCGCGCGGACGTCTCTGGCGAATTCGCGTGAATATGTTCCAAGGCCAACGACCTCAAATCCCATTTCTTCGGAGGCAACGCGGGCGGCAGCAATGGCGTGTGAGGCATCGCCGAAGATGAAAACGCGCTTTCCGGTCAGGTATGTCGAATCGACAGACCGCGAGTACCAGGGGAGTCGCGAAGGTGCGCCAGCAAGCACCGGTGCTGGGTCGACATTGGCTAGCCTTGCGACCTCCTCGATAAAGTCACGCGTTGCGCCGATGCCGATTGGGACTGATTTTGTGTAGGGCTGTTTGAATGCACGCTTCAACCATTCGGCCGTCGTTTGCGCCGTTTCTGGATAAAGGACGACGTTGAAGTCCGCATCGCCAAGCCGCGCAATGTCGTCAGGCTTTGCCCCCATTGGGGCGATCGCGTTGATGTCGATCTCCAGATCGCGCAACAACCAGCTGATCTCGCGGATGTCATCGCGATGCCGGAAGCCCAGTGCCGTTGGGCCAAGGATGTTGCAGGACGGGCGTGTGCCTTCAGCGCGAGGCGCACGCTCCTCACCAGGCTTCAGGGCCTTGCTATGAAGCATCGTCCGGACCAAGCGGTAGAAAGTTTCCGCAGCGCCCCAGTTTTCTTTCTTTTGATAGGCTGGCAATTCCAATGGAACGACGGGGACGGGAAGGTTTAACGCCTTTGCGAGTCCGCCGGGATCGTCCTGGATCAGTTCAGCGGTGCACGATGCGCCGACAAGCATGAGGCCGGGCTTAAAGCGCTCGTAAGCTGACTTCGCCGAGGTTTTGTAGATTTCAGCGGTATCGCTTCCAAGGTCGCGCGCCTGGAATGTTGTGTAGGTGACCGGTGGGCGCTTCTGCCGACGTTCGATCATCGTGAATAGAAGGTCGGCGTAGGTGTCGCCTTGGGGGGCATGCAACACGTAGTGCACGTCATCCATCGCCGTTGCGATGCGCATCGCGCCAACATGTGGCGGGCCTTCATATGTCCAAAGCGTGAGCTGCATGGCTTTAGACTTTCAATCTGTTGCGGCGGTCCAGCGGACGGGCGAACAGTTCGGCGAGGTCGCCCGCTTGCTCAAATCCGTGGACAGGGGTGAAGACCAGCTCGATGGACCATTTTGTCGTGAGGCCATCGGCTTCGAGTGGGTTTGCGAGACCTAGGCCACATACAATGATGTCGGGCTTGGCTGCGCGACACCGATCGAGTTGGCGTTCGACATCTTGGCCCTCGCTGACCAGGGTGCCTGCAGGTAGAAGTTCTAGGTCAGGCCCGTGGTGCTGTTTGTGCAGGTAGGGCGTGCCAACTTCTGTGAGCTCCATTCCGAGCTCATTTGACAGGAAACGCGCCAATGGAATTTCTAATTGGCTGTCTGGGAAGAAGAAGATCTTCTTGCCTTCCAGTTTGGCGCGGTGGTGCTGAAGTGCGCGATGTGCTCGCTCACGGCCTGGTGCCAGGACCGTGCGGAGGCGCATTGGGTCAACACCGAATTCATGGGCGGCGGCTGTAAACCAGGCCGTTGTTCCATCAGCGCCAAATGGGAAGGGTGATGATAGTCTGACCGCGCCGCGATCTTCCAGTGCGCGTGCGGTGTCGTTCAAAAATGGCTGCGCGAGCAGAACGCGGGTGTTTTTGCCAACCGATGGAAGGTCACGTGATGAGCGCGGTGGTAGAAATTTGACTTTTTCGATGCCGAGTTCGGCGAATAGCCGGGCGAACTGGTCCTCGACGATGTCGGGTAATGCGCCGACCACCAAAAGGCTTTTCTCGTCGCTCGTGTCGTTTGCCATCTCTGGGACAAGGGATGCGAGGCAGGTGTCTTCACCCTGTGTGAACGTCGTTTCGATGCCGCTGCCTGAGTAGTTAAGGATCCGGACATTAGGCATGAAGCGCTGCGATAGGCGTTGGGCAGCGCGTCCGAGGTCGAGTTTGATAACTTCAGACGGACAGGAGCCAACGAGGAACAGCATCTTGATGTCTGGACGGCGAGCAAGGAGGCGGCCGACGACTGAGTCCAGTTCGTCGTTCATGTCGGCCATGCCGGCTAAATCACGTTCTTCGAGAATGGCTGTCGCGAAGCGCGGCTCTGCAAAGATCATGACGCCAGCTGCGGACTGGATCAGGTGGGCGCAAGTGCGTGAGCCGACAACGAGAAAAAACGCGTCTTGAATTTTGCGGTGGAGCCAGACAATGCCGGTCAGACCGCAGAACACTTCGTGTTGTCCTCGTTGACGTAAGACCTCCTGCGGCTGTGTCGTGCACCCTGCAGAAACGCCCTGCCTGTCCAGGTCGATTGAGTAGCTCATTGCATGCCTCCTGCGACTTCAGCCTGTGGATAGGCGGGTGCGGATGTGTTCGAAGGCGATGCTGATGGTTGGGATGACTGCAGACGCGCCAATCTGAGCTTCCAGACAAACTGCGCCGCGTTGACCACGTAGGCGGCATAAGCGGCCAGCGCCAACACCATCAGACCTTCCGCTGTTAGGCTGTTAAGAAACAGCGCGGCGAGGTAAGCGGTGTGGAGCGCTAGAACCAACATGGAAAAGACGTCTTCCCAGTAGAAGGCGTCGGCGAAAAGGTAGCGTCCGAAAACGACTTTCTCCCAGATCGCGCCTGTGATCATGATGACGTAAAGAACTAACGTTTTGAGTATGATAGAGGCTGTTGCGAGCTCGTAACCTTCACCCGTTGCAAGATAGCGAATGACGAGCGCCAGTGATGCAAGAAACACGATGAATTGGAGCGGTGCCAACACACCTTGAACCAGCGTCCACACCGTTTTATCGCGCCGTACTCTCTGGTCCGGCGTGTAAAGCTGGAAGGCTGTTTTTTGGTATGGTGGCTGTGTCGACTTCATAACACCTTTGTTTCCCCGGGCAGCATCTGTGACGGTCAACGCCTGTTGGCTGCGTTCGACAAAAGATTAGTGTTTAAGATCGACGAGTGTCAATCTAGATTTACGTAATGTTTGCTTTACAGCAGCGCCGGGATGCGCTTACTTCGAGATATTGGTTGTGCTTCCGTCGAATAAACCTTCGGCCAAAACCGTAGCGTTGGTTGGTCAACGTGGCAGAACCAGCTTTTTGGGTGACTGCCCATCGTTTTTTCAAAATGCCTCTCAGTGGACTTTGACTCTTTGCTCGATATGACAACGGACCGGTTCCGCGAAGTTGGTTCTTGATCTCCATTTAGAGCGTTCTGTTTGTTGGTATTGAATGTGACGGGAGGCCGGGATGGCTGATCAATCCGGATCTGGGTTCGCTGAGCGGCGGTTGAAGGCTAGCCACTCGGCTTTGAGGCCCGTTGAACACCAGAGCGATCATGGTTCCGAGTTCTTTGAGGACGTGTCTCAGCCACGGGATGGACACGCGCAGGCCAACCTCGCGCGGACGATCGAGGCGGAAATCATTCCACGTTTGATGCTGGCGCACCGTAAGAGCTGGGGAGGCATTCACGGTGTCGCCGGGCGTCGGTCTCAGAAAGGCCAGCTTGATATACCGGTGTTCGTATCATTGTTGATCGCGGATGATGATGATCAGATTGCATTGCATGTTCGCGATCTCTTGGCGAAGGGGTTTGAACCGCAGAGCCTGATCCTGGAATTGCTCGCACCGGCTGCGCGGCGCCTCGGTGATATGTGGTGTCAGGATACCTGCGATTTTATTGCAGTGACTTTGGCCATGGGCCGGCTGCAAGTTGTTCTTCGAAATTTGGGCGCGGCCATGGGGCATGGGAGCAAGGTAGGCGCCGACCCAAGGCGCATGCTTTTGTGTGGCACGCCGGGGGAGGAACACACCACTGGATTGTCTGTGGTTTCTACGATTCTGCAGCATCATGGTTGGCAAGTGAATGTCTGCGCTTACATCGATGAAGTCGAAGAAATCATCTCGCTCGCCCGGGCAGAGACGTATCATGTGATTGGATTGACTTTGAGTTGCAATCGCCTCCTCCAATCCCTGATTGATTGTGTGGATCAGTTGCATGCTGTGTTCGAAGACTCACCACCACGCGTGCTTGTTGGCGGTCACGCGTTCCTTGCACATCCTGAATTCCTTACGAAAGTTCGTTACGACGCGTTTGCTCGTGATGCGGTTGAGGCTGTGAAGGTCGCTAACCAGCTCTATGAAGACACGCGGACTGAACGGTTAGAAGCGACTGCGGACTGCTGCTGAATTAGCAGTTCGATTTGTTTGAAAGCCTATGTGTGGACTGTCGCGTTTCAAAGAAACAAAACCCAGGAGCGCCGGATCGGAAGCGTCAACGGATACGGCCGAGATTTCAACTTCAGCCTGAGCCCCTTGCG
>JBCBRD010000225.1:0-4417 GCA_039819885.1 Pseudomonadota bacterium | reverse complement strand
GACGTTGACGCCATATTGGCACGCGTCACGCCAAAAACGCGGATGGTTTTTATAGCCAATCCAAATAACCCGACCGTCTCGTTTTCCTGGTCCGTTCCAATCGACATCCGAAGCGCGTCTGGGAACCCATAACCCGTAACCCGCCGCAATAGGATAGCCTGCGATTTCAGGTAAGCATCCAAATCGGCGGCGCTGCGACCGAGGCGATTGGGCACGTGGATCAACACAAAGTTGGCAACGCTCGGGGTCACCGTCAAACCAAGCCTTGTGATCTCTTCTGTCAGCCGGGGGAGCCACTTTGAATTGTGCAGGATTGCACTCTCGACATGTGCGGTGTCGCGGACCGCTGCTTCGCCAGCGGCCAATGCAGGCGAACCCACGTTGAATGGGCCGCGGATGCGATTCATGACATCGATCATTGGCGGCGGTGCGTACGCCCACCCGAGCCGAAGGGCGGCAAGACCGTGGATCTTTGAGAATGTGCGCGTCATCACGGTATTGGTGCGTTCAACCAGCTCCGCGCCGTCGGTGTAGTCATCACCCTCAACGTATTCGGCATAGGCGCCATCCAAGACGAGAATAATGTCGTCGGGCAGGCCTGCGCGCAGTCGCTCGACTTCGGCTGCGGGGAGAACTGATCCGGTCGGGTTATTTGGATTGGCTATAAAAACCATCCGCGTTTTTGGCGTGACGCGTGCCAATATGGCGTCAACGTCGGTTGTGAGGTCGATCTCAGGCGCGATTACGGGCGTCGCGCCGTTTGCCAAAATGGCAATGCGGTATACGAGAAACCCGTGCTCAGAGTAAATAGCTTCATCGCCCGGCCCTAAATAAGCAGCCGCCAACAGGTTGAGCAGTTCATCAGATCCCGCACCACAAATGATTTGGTCTGCCTTCAGGCCATGAACCTGCGCAATGGCTTCGCGCAACTTGGTCGCCTGGCCATCAGGATAGCGCTCCAATGCATCGGCGGCGTCTCTGTAAGCCTGCAGCGCTGCCGGACTTGGGCCAAGCGGTGTTTCGTTCGATGAAAGCTTGATTGGCGTACGACCACTGGGAAGATGACTCGCTCCTGGGATGTACGGATCGATTTCAAGGATACCTGGCTGTGGCGCTGGTTGCTTCTGGCTCATTTCGGCTCGCGTTCTTGAAGGCGTGGTATTGGTTCCAGGCGTCCACTTATACCGTAGTTTGTCCAATTAAAATGGACACCGTGCCGAATTGTACACTCCCAAGCGATTGGGAGTTCATCTTGGACAGTCCGATAGATATCGCTGCGCCACTTGACGCTGAGTGATCAGCTCCGATATCACAGTGAGTCTTGTGGTGATTTGGCCGGCCGGCTTGCAGCCACTCAAAACAACTCGCTAAACAGGCCGATTGTTCGATCTACTGTTTTCGAGCACGGCCGTCTCAGAAGGCCCTATTTCTGGCAATGGCAGCCGACAATACTCCCCGTTCCAAGGCGCATTCTCGTACCCCCCAAGATCCTCCACTTGGTGAGGTGATGGCACGTGCGGCGAGCGAGAGTGACATGGTTTCGTTTGATGCCGATCAGTCTTTGCTGCTCGACTGCGACAGAACGCTTGGGCCGTTCACGACGTCATACAAGACATACGGGACGCTGAATGCAGACCGTTCGAATGCCGTTTTGATTTGTCACGCGTTAACCGGCGATCAGTACGTGGCGAGCCCACACCCCATTACCGGCAAACCGGGATGGTGGGAAACACTCGTTGGTCCTGACAAACCGATCGATACGAACCGGTTCTTTGTTATTTGTGCAAACATCTTGGGCGGTTGTATGGGCTCAACCGGCCCTGCGGAAATCAATCAGGCAACAGGCCAGCCGTATGGGCTATCGTTTCCCGTGATCACGATAGGCGACATGGTTGAAGCGCAGCTCCGACTGATCGACCACCTGGGTATTGACCAGCTTTTTGCGGTGGTGGGTGGCTCCATGGGTGGAATGCAGGTTCTTGAATGGGTCGCGCGCCACGGAGAGCGTGTGTTCAGTGCGATACCCATCGCGACGGCGGCTTTGCACTCATCGCAGAACATTGCCTTTCACGAGGTGGGCCGCCAGGCCGTGATGGCAGACCCTAATTGGCATGGCGGCAACTACTATGCGCACGACACCAAGCCAACCAACGGACTTGCGGTCGCGCGGATGGCTGCACATATCACCTATCTTTCGGAAGATGCGCTCCAAACGAAGTTCGGGCGAAATCTGCAGAACCGCAACGCGCATTCGTTTTCGTTTGATGCAGATTTTCAGGTTGAAAGCTATTTGCGTCACCAGGGCTCCACATTCGTCGATCGGTTCGATGCAAACAGTTATCTCTACATCACCCGGGCGATGGACTATTTCGATCTGGCGGCCGAACATGGTGGTGTTCTTGCAAACGCCTTCACGGACACAGAGACGCGTTTCTGCGTGGTCTCGTTCACAAGCGACTGGCTGTATCCGACGCGCGAGAGCCGTCAGATTGTTCAAGCCTTGAACGCCGTAGCGGCCAACGTATCGTTTGTGGAGATCGAAAGCGACAAGGGGCACGACGCGTTCCTTCTCGATGAGCCGGAGTTCTTCAATACGATCACTGGCTTTATCTCAGCCAATGCAAAGCGGCGCGGGTTACCAATTTGACCACCCAGAGTTTACAATCACCCGGATTGCGGTCAGGCCAAGCCCAAGCGGCTCGGGTCGACCACTTACTGATTGCCGAAATGGTCACGCCTGGAAGCCGTGTCCTTGATGTCGGATGCGGCGATGGCGCGCTCCTGCAATTGCTGACGGAAACCAAAGCGATTGACGGCCGGGGCGTTGAGTTGTCTCGCGAGAGGGTCAATGCGTGCGTGACGCAGGGGTTGTCCGTGATCCAAGGTGACGCCGATGCTGACTTGGATGCTTATCCCGATCAGGCGTTCGACTATGCTATTTTGAGCCTCACGATCCAGGCCACGCAACGTCCCAAGACGGTTCTCAAAAACCTACTTCGGATTGGGAAACGGGCGATTGTTTCTTTTCCGAATTTTGGGCATTGGAAAATCCGCTGGGATTTGACGGTGACAGGACGCATGCCGCGTAGCCGGAATTTGCCGGAACCCTGGTACATGAGCCCGGACGCGCATTTGTGTTCGATCGTGGATTTTGAGGATCTGTGCTCGAAGGTCGATGCAGAGGTCGAAGATGCTGTCGCGTTCAACTCCGGTGGGCGGCGACTCCCAATTCGACATCCGGTTTCACTACAGAACCTGTTGGGCGAAAAGGCTGTGTTCTTGATGCGCAGTCGTGGTTGGAACAAAGACGGGTAGACTGCGGCTCAGAACCGCTGTTTGTGGCCATCCTTCGAGATGGGTTTGGGGCGTGGCACGAGCTTTCCAACAGGAAGCAAGTCCGGCATGGCGCGAACCCTTTGAAGTTTGCCTGCCGGTGCAGACATTTCCTTTGAGGCTTCAACAATTAAGACGCCGGAGAACCCGCTTGCGAAACGGTGCCCGATGCGTTCCCAGGCTACTGAAGAACGCACGAATACGTTTCGTGCTAGAGGCGGCATATAGAGTGCGTAATCCCAATTTTTTGGTAACAGCATTGCATCGATCAGCAATTGCTCTAGTTGACCGCGTGAATAGGGCCGACCAAACCCAAATGGTGTGCTGTCGGTCCTGGCCCAAATCCCACGCCGGTTGGGTACAACGATGATCACCTGGCCTTCAGGCGCCAACACGCGCCATATCTCACGCAGCATCTGTTGAGGTCGATCGGCCATTTCCAGGCCGTGGACGACAAGCAATGCGTCCACCGAATTGTCAGCAAGCGGCAAATCTTCTTCATCCGCCAGGACTGACTGTTTGGGGCCCTTGGTTGGCCACACAAGGGCGCCTTGGCGTGTGGGCATCATGGCGCCTAGGCGACGCGCGTCGGCTTTGAAGGCGCCAAGGTAGGGTGCCGCGAACCCAAGGCCGATCACAGTCTCCATGGACCGGCCCTGCCACGCTTTGCGAATGGGGCGCGAGATCAACCGCCGGCTCACCTGGCCAAGCGGTGTCGCGTAGAAATCTCGAAGGTCCGCGACGTCGCTATGCATGATTTCGTCGTTCCAAAGTCCATTCAATTGGCGATCGGACGGCGCGTCATGATGCACATCTTCGCCATCAATGCGAGTTGCATCAACCTGGCTTGGCATCTGCGGTTACAAAACCCCTGCGTTGTTTGACCTCCCGACACTTGAAAATAGCTGCATTGGCGCTCTGTCGTGCTACATGCGTGGGCTATAACTTATTACGTGATTTGCATGGAGGCGAAGACGCATGAGCCAGTTGGAAATCCACCAATTCCCCTGCCTTTCCGACAACTACGGCGTTCTGATTCACGACCCAGAGCAAAACGTGACAGCCTCCATTGATGCACCCGATG
>JBCBRD010000224.1:0-4469 GCA_039819885.1 Pseudomonadota bacterium | reverse complement strand
ATCCAATCGGATAGGTTTGCGCTCGACGTCTTAAATCGAGCCGGCTCAACGCCTTTCGGTGCGTTCCTGTTTTTCCAGGCCCAGATCTATCGTTTCCGTCACCGATCGGAATTCAAGACGAACGGGGCATGGACTGATTACCTGAAAACCGTCGCCACCCATCCCATGTCCGTCGACCGCCTTCGGGCCTTCGGAAACTACACGGCCAAGACGGTGGCAGAAAAGCGTTCGAGCGAACGTGTGATTTGGACGTTTGTTGGTGCCGGCATGACGCAAATGGCCGACTACCTGACCGATGAGCTGATGCAGGAGTGTATTGCTGCCGTGGCCAAGGCCAGCCCGTTGTCGATACTGGTGCCAACGCCAATGACCGAGGGTGTCGGCGCACGTCTACTGGTCAATGAATGCGACAAGGCCTTCAAGAAGGGCTATTAAACTTGGCAAGGTTGGGCGAACTCAACACCGGCTTGCCCAGGGTTGACTACTGAAGAGGACACCGGCTTTACGGGTACTGACCCTAGCAAAGGTCCTCCAGATCGGCCTCAGTTCTTGACGTACTGCCAGTAAGTTCCAGCACCCTCGACCATGCGCTTAACGTAGACCGGGAAGCGCCGGTCCGGAGGACGGACGCCGCTGCGAAGCAAGAGCCGCAAATCCGTGAGCAGATGCGAGCTGTCAGCGTAGTTCGCGTGATTGTACGTCAGCCACCTGTTCGGACCAGCCTGTGACACGTCGATTGTGTCAATCCCTGGAACAATCAGCGGTCCGGCTTTTGTGACATCACCGGCTCTCGGCTTACCGCGCGCCAACGCACGCGAAGCCATCAGTGCGAGATCGTTGCTTGCCGCATAGAGCGTCGTGCCACTCGCACTCTTCGTCAGCGCAGCAGCCACTTCCTTGAACACATCCTGATCCATGTCCGGAGAAGCAAGGATGAGTTGGTCAATCTTCAGGTCGCTTCGCGTTCGGCCCTCAAGACGCGCCATCTGCAAGGCTTCGCTCACTGGCCGAATACCAAGACTGTGCGAAATGACGTGAATGCGTTTCGCCTTGGTCTTATCGGCAACCATTTTCAAGAACTTGAGGAAGTAGCCGCGTGCCCGGTCAGCGCTATCACGATCGTAAAAGTAACCGGTTTCTTCGCCTCTCGACGGCCAACTGTACATGTACGGCACACCGTCAAACTCAAGGTCGTAAGCAATCTGCGCTGTCCGATAGGCAGCTTCCGAGAACGTAGTGTTGAACCCATGCACGAAAACGAACGCTTGATCCTTGTATCGCTCGGAGCGAGACAGGTGCTGGTTTGACTGTTCCATAAACGTCTCTGCGTCCATCAAGTCCAGTGACCCAACCGTAAAGTGCCGGCGGGGGTCTTCTTTCTCGGAATAAAGCGAATAGTCTAGAAACGCGATCTGCCACGGTCGTTGGATGGTCCCTTTTTCACGGGCGATTTTCGGGATCGTGACGTGGGCACGACCCAGGTGGAGGCGATGCCCACGTTGTATGCTTGGTTCACTGACGGGCCTGATAAACTGCGCCAGTCCAGCGGGCGTCCCTGCGGCTGATGTTTCAATATCAGCAGTGGAAGTCCTGACGTTTGCATTGCTGATCTTGCGATCAGTACCCCAGTAAACCGTAACAATGTCGTAGAGGTTTTCTGGTTTTTCTTCAGCAACGCGGGGAACGCCGACGGTCCCAGAAATCGCATCTGCAATTGCAAATGGCGGTGTCCGAGGCGGAAGCTTCACGACCTCTTGGTGCGCCGATGCCGTGCCTGCCGAGTTTGGCGCCACTGCAGACGGGCCGACTTTTGGCAGGTCAACACTTGCGCAAGCCACCAAAAGCATGGGCGCGACGCCCGCAATCAGGACGGCCGCCCGGCTACGCAGGTAAGTCCGCAACCGAGCCAACGCGAGATGCATGTTTCGAATCAGATGAGCCATCGCAAAAGCCTGCGCGGTCTTTTGCAGACTTCGCAATCAGCAGCACCGGATTGTTCACCGATTCTCACTCCTTGGGTCTGTCTGGTTTTGGGGGAAGCAAAACCAGCGGGAGCACTTGGCCGAGCCAAGCTTCGCTTAGGCGCGACCCGGCGCGTTGCGCCGCCCTTGCGGAGGCAGGCCATCAGGATGACCGGCCGTGAGCGAAAAAAGCCGTGAGCGAAAAAACTAGAGCGAGTCCGACAAAATCCGACGCGCTCTAAGAGCTTCCCGAAGCTTCAAGTGACGCATCTAGGCAGAAGCGGCTATCCCGGAAATCCATCCAGTTGCCGCAGCGCTTCAGACACCACCATTGCAGAGGCAACTGCCACGTTGAGGGATCGGCATCCCTCAGCCATCGGAATGCCGATACGAGCATCGGCGGCCGCATGAATGTCATCGGGGACGCCAGAGCTCTCTCGACCAGCCATGAGAACGTCACCTGTCTGAAACTGAAACTCCTGGAACGCTACGTCTGCCCGAACCGTCAGCAAGACCAAGCGGGCATCCTCACCAATGGTTGTTCGGAACGCACTGTAATCCAAGTGCTGCGTCAAAGCGGCGCGTTCGGCATAATCGAGCCCGGCCCGCCGTAGCGATTTTTCCGATAGATCAAAACCAGAAGGGCCAATGATTTCAATCGGAACACCCAGGCACGCCCCCAGTCGTAAGAGCGTTCCAGCGTTTTGGGGGATGTCAGGTTGATACAGCGCAAGGCGGATTGGGGCTCGAAGCATCATGTCGACAACCGGGGCTTTTCCAGAAATCGGCTTCGGACCGCATATCCGGGAGCCTCGTGAGACATACCTGAGGACAATGCATGGAGGGTGAAAAGCTGCAAGCAGACGGATTGCCCGCTCCCTTGGATTGTACTTGGAGCACGGCACCCACCCGTACGACGTACCCCACAGAAAGACCCTGCTCTCAGCCTTTCGAAGCCTTGAATCATTGGGTTAAACAATGTCACAACGACGCACGGCAATGAGCGCTCTCGCGCATCGGACTTGAATATGTCACTTGATCCATCAAACACTCTGATCGCGCGTGGCAGCAGGCACTGCGATCAGAGCTAGGTTGCGCACGACAGGCGACAATCTCGACGACAATCACCATGAAAACACTTGGAGGCAAACGTGGCAGCTGAAGCCGAGGAGCCAGACCGTAGAGACTTTATCATTCTATCCGGCGTCGCGTTCGCAGGCGTAGGTGCACTTTCACTGGTCTGGCCATTTGTCGATCAGATGAACCCCGATGCAGGCGCATTGGCCCTGGCATCGACAGAAGTTGACCTCTCACCTGTGCCGGAAGGTCAAGCGATCACAGTCATGTGGCGCGGCAAGCCTGTTTTTATTCGCAACCGCACTGCTGAAGAGATCGAGGCAGCGAAAGCTGTTCCATTGACAGATCTGCCTGACGAGGACGCTCGGAATTTGAGCGATCCTGCGGGCACGCCAGCGACTGATGAAAATCGTACCAAAGCGGGCAAAGAAAATTGGCTCGTGATGGTCGGCATTTGTACGCACCTCGGCTGCATTCCAAAAGGACAAGCGCTAGGCGATTCAAAGGGTGAGTTCGGCGGTTGGTTCTGCCCATGCCACGGGTCGCATTATGACACCGCTGGACGGATCAGAAAGGGCCCTGCACCGCAGAACATGCAAGTGCCACCTTATGAATTTGTGTCCGACACAAAAATCAAAATTGGCTAAAGGAGCCTGACAGACCATGGCTGGCCACGCCTCGACATACGAGCCAAAATCAGCGACCGCGAAATGGTGGGACGAGCGCCTACCGGTTCCGCGCATGATGCACGATCAGTTCGTTGATTTCCCAACGCCTCGCAACCTGAACTACCTATGGACGTTCGGCGGGATTCTCACATTCTGCCTCGTCGCACAGATCGTGACGGGTATCGTTTTGGCGATGCACTACAATTCAACCGACGTTGACGCCTTCAACTCGGTCGACAACATCCGCCGAAACGTCAACTACGGCTGGATGATCCAATCCATGCACGCGGTTGGTGCGTCATTGTTCTTTGTTGCGGTTTATATGCACATATTCCGCGGCTTGTATTACGGGTCGTACAAAGCACCTCGTGAAATCCTTTGGATGCTCGGTGTGTTCATCCTGTTGGCAATGATGGCGACAGCGTTCATGGGCTACGCGCTGCCTTGGGGACAGATGAGCTTCTGGGGCGTGACCGTGATCACCAACCTGTTCTCATCGCTTGATGCGATTATGCCAGGTATGGGTACCGCGATCGTAACGTGGCTGTGGGGTGGTTTTTCGGTCACCGGCGTGACGTTAAACCGGTTCTTCTCGCTGCACTATCTGCTGCCGTTCGTCATCTTTGGGCTGGTCATCCTGCACGTCTGGGCATTGCACGTCGCTGGCCAGAACAACCCAACTGGGCTGGACATCAAGACCAAGGGCGACACAGTCCCGATGGCCCCCTATGCCGTCTACAAAGATGCCGTCGGCCTGTTCGCC
>JBCBRD010000223.1:0-4515 GCA_039819885.1 Pseudomonadota bacterium | reverse complement strand
GAAAGGGAGGTGAGAAGTCGACGACTGCATGGGCAAAATGATCGTTTGGATCTGGGACGGGAAAACCAGCGCTGGCCTTCGAGCGAACAAGCTCGGTCATCAGATTTGGACCCGTTCCGCGGATCACCATACCGGCCAGCGGCATCTGACAGGCCGCACTGCAAAGGCCTGACAGAAGACCGCGCTCGATCACCTGCATATGCGTCAGAAACCTCTTGCGTTAACGGCGGCAACCACAGAAGGGCCAGCGGCTACGAGTGCCGCGCAAACAGATCCCATGGTGCGTGAGGCAGAGCTGATAGTCTGTGTCATGCCAAAATGAGGAGCTCTGATAATGACACAATCATCCGATACGCTGAACTCCATTTCATATGACCACACGCTTGTTCTCGCGATTGAGTTGAGTAGCAAATCATGGGTAGTAGCGGCACAAGTGCCTGGCCTGCCAAAGTCCAAGACCAGAAAAACAATTGCCCCCGAGAAGCTGGCCCTTGAAGCAGCAATTGATGGATATCGGACCCGCGCTGCCGCGACCGGTCATCGGGTCGATTGTGTGATCGCGACTTATGAAGCTGGATGGAGTGGATTCTGGCTGGCGCGATGGCTGATCGCAAAAGGGATTGAGGTCCACGTCATCCAACCTTCAAGCGTCCCAGTGGATCGCCGCATGCGTCGCGCCAAATCCGATGGCATTGATGCAGAATTGCTGCTCCGTACCTTGATGGCATGGCTTCGTAGAGAGCCACGGGTCTGCTCTATGGTGCCAATCCCGGATGAAGCGGATGAAGATGCACGGCGAAGCATTCGCGAGAGGACCGAACTGATCTCCGAGCGCGTTGGTCTGACCAACCGGATCGGTGCCGTCCTGGCGACACTCGGCGTGGAGGGCTACAACCCACTCCTTCAAAGTCGCCGGCGTCGATTGGCGGATCTGCGCACCGGACTAGGCGAACCACTGCCGCCAAACGCGCTCGCAAAAATCGAACGATTGTTAAGCAGGCTTGAGCTTGTACTCACCCAGATCGCTCAGCTGGAACAGGAGCGTGATGCCGTGGTAAAGGAACCCGCCAATGATGAGGCGGAGAGAATGATCCAGCAGCTTTGCAGTCTACGTGGCATTGGAGTGCAGAGCGCCACCGTGTTGGTTCGCGAGGCCTTCGTGCGCCACTTTGCCAATGGGAAGGCGTTGGGATCGTATGCCGGTCTTACAGCGACGCCCTACAACAGCGGAGGAGTGGAGCGTGAACAAGGGATCGGGAAAGCTGGAAACAGGCGGCTTAGAACGACGATGGTTGAGCTGGCATGGCTCTGGCTACGCTACCAGCCCGGTGCAACTCAGGTTACCTGGTTCCGAGAGAGAACTGGCCAGACCGGTCGGCGCATGCGTAAAGTGATGATCGTGGCACTTGCCCGAAAGCTACTGGTCGCCCTTTGGCGGTTCGTCACGGACGGGGTCGTACCACAGGGAGCGACCATGAAACCCGCCACCTAACGCTTAATGAGATCAGGCTGCTCTGCGACGGCATAGTAGCCTGGTGACCGAGGGAACGTCGCCGTTGTCCGGCGTGGCACGATAAATGCCGTCTTCACAGAGTGGTGCCGTTCCTTTGAAGCTCTCCAGTCCCGAAAGCGGGACAGTGGTTGGGATCCTCGTCCCGCCGGATGTGAGGTTTGCAGACAGGCGTCTGCCGAAAGAGAGTTCGCCTCGGGCACCAAAATCAAAAACAACCTATTGACGGAGAAATCATCATGTGAGGCCGGACAGACGACAGTACTGACGAACATGACTGCAAACATCACCAGAAAACAATTGCAATGCAGGAGCCACCCAGAGACGACATTCCGTGGCGTGTGGGCTGCAGGTTGGGGGGTGGAACAGCGTACCGCACGAGTGCTGCATACCCTTGTACTGCGACTACTCGGTCAGATCTCCTGAGACGTAACTTGATCCGTTTTTGCTGAGCAGGCGTGGCTTGTGGACGACATGAACTCGATCGCAGCAGGACGCCTGCAACGCCAGATCTAATGAGCTATAATGTAACGGCTGTAATCGTCAAGGTTCGTGCTGAGATGGAACCACCCCAGCCGGTCTCCTTGAGCCCGCAAGACCAAGCGGCAAATCTCCGGCCAGCAAAATCAGCATGTCTGCCTCCGCTTTCAAATCAGCAACGAGACGCGTAGCTCCACGCCATGCTCGGGGTGGTTTGGGACGGATGGACATTTATTAATCGGTTCGAGTATTAATCGGTTCGGGCGTATTGACCCGGAAACTGATATCGTTCTGAAGGAACGTCATCATAAATTGAATCAGTCCAATGGATAAAATATCAAACGCCATGTGCCGTAGGATGGCCCACGCAGTCACGCAATTGCAGGTGGCATCGCCGTCCTGATGATCCTCCCGACGTACATTCCGTCGGCATCGGACTAGCAACCGAGCGTTCGAGCATGTTACTTGGCGTCCATGGCAAAAAAACACGATCAATCCATGGTGGAGAACCTCTATTGGTGGGGGGTGCCGACGTTGTTTCGGTGTCCGCACCAAGGGCCGGCGGATCAGGATATCGCGCTGGTCGGTGTTCCCCATTCAACCGGCAACGGCACGACCGAGCGGGATCAACATTTGGGACCGCGTGCCGTGAGAAACGTGTCAGCAGTACAACGCAGAATGCATGGGCAATTTGGGATTGATCCCTGGTCCGCAGCGCGAATTGCAGATGTCGGTGATGTCCCATTCCCGAGGGCCAATGACAACGAACACTGCATCGCGCAGATCACCGAGTTCTATCGCAAAATCGATGCGGCAGGTGCGCGGCCTGTTTCTATCGGTGGCGATCATTCAATCACCGGTGGCATTGTTCAGGCGTTGGGAAAGGGCAAGATCGCGGGTGGGGAGCCAGTGTCCTTCCTGCACCTTGATGCCCATACGGACGTCTTCACCAAGGTGGACCACTTTCTTGGCGCAGAGAAATCAGCTGCCCATTGGGGCGCCTATCTGGCAGATCAGGGTCAGGTGGATCCAACCAAATCTATACAAATTGGCTTGCGAGGCCACGCGCGCACGCTGGACTGGCTGCAACCGTCCTACGACTACGGATACAACGTGGTCACTATGAAGGATTTTCGCAGGCGCGGCGTTGCGGATGTTGTTGCGCAGATCAAAGAGACTCTGGCTGGCCGACCTGTGTACATCACCTTTGACCTTGATTGCCTTGATCCTACCGTCGCACCAGCGGTGTCGAACATCGAAGCGGGAGAGAAAGGCTTTGATATCGACGAGGCGGTCGCGTTGCTGCACGGCGTTCGGGGCATGAACATCGTCGGTGGCGACGTGGTATGCATGATGCCAACGAAAGACTCCCCCAACAACATCACGGCATTGGTTGGGGGGGCTATCATGTTCGAGATGATTTCAATGATTACCGAAGAGGTGAGTGGCAGCGCCGCTTAGCGGGCCTTACGCGCTATCTGCTCCATGTCATTTGATAAACTGCGTATTTTTCGATCGCTCGCGAATAGCAGACCTTGGCTGGATCGCTTTGTCTAAGATTTTTTGATGCGGGCCATTGCGTTAGGTTTGGTCTTGGTGGGATGGCCCGCGTTGACAAATCTGACAAGGTGGAAGCCGCGGGACGCTTGTGCTGCGCTATGGGGAAAGCGCTGGCTTATGTTCCCGATGTCGATTTGAGTTTGGGCAGGTTGTCGCGTTTTGAAGGTTCTGTTGCGCGGTCTTTTGGGTGCAATCGGGCGTCTTTGTAAGTCTTTTGGCTTTGATAAGGCTCGCGTTGCGGCGCATGGATGGGATTGAAGCAATACCTCCCTTTGGACGGGGAAGGTGCTCAGCAAAGCGCCATTTCGCTGCGGTTGCGCCAATGGCTGCTATCAGGTCAGTGCTCGTTGCTGCAAAGCTTGTGATCGGCTAGTGATGCCAGCACATAGCAATCTTCCGAACGGCCTTCGCCGCTACAGCCTTTAGATATTCGAACGAGTTCTTTTTCGAGTGCGCGAAGCCGTTTGATCCTGGCTCTGACCTCGGAGAGCTGCGAGACGGCTATATCCGTCGCGGCTTGGCAAGATCGATCGGGATGGCCTTGAAGCTCGATTAACTCGGAAATTGCTTCAATCGAAAATCCAAGGTCGCGAGCGTGCTTAATGAAGCTTAGACGCTCTAAACCTGCCAAATCATAGCGGCGTTGATTGCCCTCAGTGCGTTCAGGCTCGGAGAGCAAGCCCATCTCTTCATAGTGAGCTATGCCCGAAAGTTGGTGACGGCCTGACTAGGCGGCTGTTTGAGTTTGTTTGATACCGTCGACGAAAGCAATGCCCTGGATGATCTCAGGCATACGGTTTGACCCGTCGAGCTTTCGCCATTTTCTCTGGGCCGACATCATCAACTTAAACGCCATGGCGAGGCCTGTCTTTCGGCTCAGACAGCCTTTGGTCTTGCCGGTCGAATTTGTCGTGATGGCAGGTAAGGGTGGCGGCGCCGACAAAGCGGTCCGTCTCATGCAGTCG
>JBCBRD010000222.1:0-4553 GCA_039819885.1 Pseudomonadota bacterium | reverse complement strand
GCCTCAAGAGCCTGCCCAGATTGAGGAAGCGGCGGTTCCACCCGAACCGATTGCTACCGCCACGGCCTAGCAAACAGTGGCATGTTCCGGCACGACATGAGCCAACTTCTCTGGAAGAAGCTTTGGTTCAAGAACGGTCGTGGCGTTAGCAATCGGTTCGGGTGGAACCGCCGCTTCCTCAATCTGGGCAGGCTCTTGAGGCGGTGTCTTCACAAGCTTAGCTGATGTGAAATCGGCGCACAGACCGCTCAACTCGCGTTCAGCATCGTCAAGCAAAGACCGCGCAGCTTCGTTACATTCTTTGACGAACCGAGCTAGTCCAATCTGTTCAAGCATCCAACTGGAAATATCGTCAAAACGACCCGAATTTTTGGGCGTCATCGTCATATTGCAGCTCCCATCAGCCGCTCCCCGACTAATGGGATTAGATGTGATTCAAGGTCGATATAAGGCAGACCCAACGTGCACGACTTATCTCTACTCAGAGCCATTCAGTCGTTACACTCCTTGCACAACCTGCGGCTTTGAATCCGCATCTTGGTCGAACATGCTTGCAAACGGCAGGTCCTGGAGGATCACTTCATCATACGTGCCGTAGCCATTGAATTTGCCAGCAAGAGCGCGGCCATAAGCACCGATATTTCCAATCTCGATGTAGTCGCCTTCGTCAATGTCAGCAGGCAACATGAACGGCCCGGGCATATGATCGATTGAATCACATGTTGGTCCCCACAGTTCAAACCCTTCCATCCGTCGCGGAGGCGAGGTGTCCCCATCGATCTCAACACGATGTGCGGGAAACACAAACCCAAGATGCGCCGCATCGAACAGCGTGCCGTAGCCGCCATCATTGATGTAGAGACTGTGACCACGCCTTGCATCCACACGGACGATTACGCTCTCGGCTTCCGACACCAACACGCGCCCCGGCTCACACATCAAGCGCACATCTTCACGGACGGGCAGCTCTTCGACCCCATCATCAATCGCTTTGATAAAATCGATCAACGGGTCCGGCGTGGAGTTGGCGTATTTTGCTGGAAACCCGCCACCGACATCCAGACGATCAACAACCACGCCCGCCTGACCAATGAGCACCCGGACGCTATCAAGTGCAGTCACAAAGGCATCAGGAGTCGTCGTCTGTGAGCCGACATGGAATGTGATGCCAAGTTCTGCAGCGACTTGTCTGGTCTTCACCAGCAGCTTCGCAGCAGCGACACCATCGAGACCAAATTTGTTTTCCAGCGGGATCAGCGAATTGATGGCGGGCACCGCGACACGCACAAACAAGCGCAAGTCCCGCGCCGGTCCACTGGACTGGTGTGTCTCTTCCACGATCTTTTTAAGCTCATCCTCACTATCCAGCGAAAAGCTCCGCACACCTAGGTCATAGGCACGACGGATCGCACTGCGCGATTTCACGGGATGCATGAAGTGCATCTCAACACCAGGGATCGTCGCTGCATCTTCAAGTTCGGGCAATGAGGCGACATCGAAATGCCGGATGCCCGCCCCAAACAGCGCACCCAGCAAGAACACCGAGCTATTGGCTTTATAGGCGTACGCCACTTCGCCGTCGAAGTGCTCGAGAAACCATTGCGCCGCGCGACCGGCCGCATGAGGGCGAAGGCCAAGAACAGGCCGTTCAGGCTGGTGTTTACGGAGCAATTCCGCAGCAGTGGCAAATTTTTCCATAGACAAAAACTTCCAGTTTCGGTCTTGCGACGCCCCCATCGGGCTGGCAATAACGCCGAAGCATCGGCGCGCGACCGCGTGATATAAGGCGTGGCACAGGTTTCGTAAAGACTAGGTAGCCGGTGTGACGCGCAAGTTAATCGGCTTCCACCAACGGTTGGAACGGTTTGGCCGCAACAAAAAAGAGAAAAATACGCCATGGAAGAGCTGCGCACGTTGTTTGTCGAGAATGCACCAGCATCATTGATGTGGGCAGGGCTTGCAATCGGGGTGGTGTTTGGAGCCATCGTCTTTCGCACCAATTTTTGCACCATGGGCAGCATCTCAGACATGCTCAGCTTCGGTGATACGCGACGGTTCCGCGCTTGGCTCTTGGCGATCGCAATCGCGATGATTGGGACGCAGGCGCTGAATTACACGGGCGTCGTAGACACGAGCGGCAGCATGTACATTGGCTCGACGTTCACCTGGGTCGGTCATGTCCTTGGTGGTTTGATGTTCGGCTTTGGAATGGTCTTCTCTGGAGGATGCGCAAGCCGGAACGTTGCGCGTGTTGGCGGCGGCGACCTACGAGCGCTTTTCACACTCATTGTGATGGGACTGTTTGCCTACATGACGATCGGTGGGATCTTTGGCGTGTTGCGGCAGTCCGCTCAGCAAGTCATGGCCGTTGACATGTCATCAATTGGACAAGAGACAACGGACTTAGGCGCCGCAGCAGGTGCTGCGTTTGGCCTGGAGCAACCGACAGGTGGAATGGTCCTGGCGCTTGTGCTTGGACTGGCAACGATTGCGATTTGCTTTGCTGACAAGCGGTTCCGTACGTCGATGCCCAACGTGTTGGCCGGGGTTGGCATTGGCTTGTGCGTCATTGCTGGTTGGGCCGCGACCGGATTGGCCTTTGATGAGTTTGCCGACACAGTCGTGCAACCGATTTCATTGACGTTCGTAAGGCCGAGTGGTGACACGTTGGAATGGATGCAGCGCTCAACGGCAATCGGCCTACCAAGCTTTGGTGTTGCAACCATCTTTGGCGGTATCGTCGGTGCATTCCTCACATCCCTCGCAATGGGTCGATTCCGCCTTCAAACGTTCACGGACACAAACGACACCTTGAGAACGCTCTTTGGGGCTGCCCTCATGGGGGTGGGCGGGGTGGCCGCCTTAGGATGCACAGTCGGCCAGGCCATGACTGGTGTTTCAACACTGGCAGTGGGCTCGCTCCTGACATTTGGAGCAATTATCGCTGGGGCGGTCTTCGGTGTTCGTGCGCTTGAGTACCAACTTACAAAAGAGGCCGAAGCTGCCTAGATCATGTTCCGCAAAGTGTACGCGGATTGTCTTGCCGAAGGCGAGCAATACTCGGGATAACAACATGATCCAAAACAGAAGCTTAAAGCGCGCCCGCTGGTTCCGTCTAAAGTGAACGCGCTTTAACGTGGAGCCGGCGACACATCTACAGATACAGCGGCGCGCATCTGCTTCAATGGCTGCTTGGATCGTCGCCTGATAATCCCCTGCCGCCGCAAAGATCGTCGTTTGCGTCGAGACAGGCGTCGCCCGACAAGCACCCGCTCCCGCCGGTCAGCATCCAATTGACGGCGAACATGACTGCGCCAATCACCCAGGATCGTGAACGGCTGAATATCAAAGTCATGGACGATCCCGGGAAGCGACTGACGATCCTCCATCAGGCAGATGGCAACAAATGTCTCGCGCCCAATATCATCCAGCGAAAGCAGGAATGGCCCATTGGGATCAGGAACGGTCAGCGGTTGATCGGATTTCAGCTTATTGTCTTTGGCAAACTGGTTTGGAAACAGAACCGTTGCCCGCCCATTCGGCTCAATATTGACCAGCGTCAAACGGCAATCCCGAGTTGTCGTCACATCCAAAACCAATTCATCACCGGTCTGATGTCGGCTCCCCCGCACATGAAGCGTAAGACCTTCGGGAAGTAAGTCTGAGCTGGTACCGGCATCACCAGGTGTTTGCGCGAGGACTGACCCTAAATTGGATGATGCAGTGGTGTTTAATGACACGGGTCCAGCATCGACCACACCAGATTGCAGGCGACCGTCGTCGTTTGCATGACTTAGAGTAGCGAGATCGACAACCGGTGGGCCGTTTTCGATAACCAGCCCCAACGCCTGGAGAGTCACAGCAGCATCACCGGTCTGATCCATCAGATCTGCCCATTGCGGACCCTGCTGCATATCTTCGTCAACGACGACACCAACAGCATGCTTCACACCCGGTATCGCCAACGCGTTGAGCAAATCCCGCGAAACACCCGCACGCAGACTTATGACATCAAGGGCATGAGACACAAGATCAGCGCGCGACTGACCGAAGTCACAAAGATTGCGACCACTCAGATGCACCACCGCCAATCGGTTTCGTTCACCCAGCGCTAAAAGCGGACCCGACAACCAACGCGCCAACGCTTCTCGGCGACGCGCAACGTCAAGTGACTTTCCACGCTCACCACATGGTGTTACGGGTTCAACTGCCAGCCCCGCAATCCACTCACGCACGGCCTCCAAGCCAAACGCATCTGGAGCGTCACCACGCTTTCGCTCATGGAACACATCGTAAGGCATATGACGCGAGACCATCAGTTGATAGAGCCGCGACGCCTCAGGCTCACCTGAACGAACCAACGCCTTTTGCTGTCTCAACCAGTCCAGATCCAAGATCCGCGTCAACCGTCCACGTACCGCCCGTTCCGCAGAACTCACCTGTTTGGCTCCGTTATCCGCTTGCGCGTCACCCGCACCAGCCTGCACGCCACCCCCATAGAGAGTAACCGCAGCGACAGACTTGCGCGTAGCATCGGGATCGTCCGCTCGGGC
>JBCBRD010000221.1:0-4577 GCA_039819885.1 Pseudomonadota bacterium | reverse complement strand
GCAAGTTTGCGCTTGAGGCATGATTGCTGTTGCCGAGCCGCCAAAAGCCGCCGGTGCGCAATTACTTTCCAAGGAGCCTCGGTGCGAGTGCACTGGTTCTGGTCGGGCTCCTGTTGGTTGTTGCCTACCTTCTTCTGATGGACCGCAAGGTTTGGGCCGCTGTCCAAATGCGCAAAGGGCCCAACGTCGTCGGACCTTTTGGCCTTCTCCAATCGTTCGCAGACCTTCTGAAATTCGTCCTGAAGGAACCTGTGATCCCGGCCGGCGCGGACAAGTCAGTTTTCTTATTAGCCCCACTCGCCACAGCCACGTTTGCACTCGCCGCTTGGGCCGTGATCCCAGTGAGCGAGGACAGTTGGGGGCGCTGGGTCATCTCGGACCTCAATGTCGGAATTCTCTATATCCTCGCGATCTCATCGCTTGGCGTCTATGGCGTGATTATGGGGGGATGGGCGTCGAACTCAAAGTATCCGTTCATGGGCGCGCTCCGGTCCGCAGCCCAGATGGTCTCCTATGAAGTCTCCATCGGCCTCGTCATCATCTGTGTTCTGCTCTGCGTCGGTTCGCTGAACATGACCGACATCGTCAACGCGCAGCGAAATGGCATTGGAACGCAGCTTGGCGCGCCGGTCTCATCCTTCCTGGATTGGTACTGGATCGCACTGTTTCCGATGTTCGTCGTCTTCTTCATCTCCGCCCTGGCTGAGACCAACCGCCCGCCGTTTGACCTGCCAGAGGCAGAGTCAGAACTTGTGGCGGGATACATGGTAGAATACGCCTCCACACCCTATCTACTTTATATGCTGGGTGAGTACGTCGCGATCACCACCATGTGCGCGCTCACGGCAATATTGTTCATGGGCGGCTGGCTGCCACCCCTCGACATCGCGCCGTTCAACTGGGTGCCAGGCATCATCTGGTTTCTGATCAAGGTCATCGCCGTCTTCTTCATGTTCGCGATGGTCAAGGCGATGGTGCCACGTTACCGATACGACCAACTTATGCGGCTTGGCTGGAAGGTCTTCCTTCCGTTATCGTTGATCTCGGTTGTTGTCGTTGCTGCGTTCCTCAAACTCGGAGGTTACGCATAAGCCATGGGCGCTGCGATGATTGGCACGTCAGCAGGTGCTTTGCTGGCGATGTTTGAGTTCTTTCTGCTACAAGCGGTGGCCGAAAAAACAGAAAAAGATGCAGCAGATAGCCACAAGCCGGTTCCGCAATCAGCGGCCTTGCTTAGGGTCATGGCATGGGTCAACCTTATACTCATGCCTGTTATCGGCTACTTTGTTGGCCCAATGGTCCTAAACGGCTGAACTAGAGACGCAAACGAACAAAGACGTGACCAGAAGACCTAGAGGGCGAGCTAACCTGGATTTGGAATCATGAGCGCAACTCAAACCGTTAAGTCGCTATTCCTGACGGAGTTCGTGTCGGCCTTCTTCCTGGCGATGCGCTACTTCTTCAGACCAAAACACACGCTGAATTATCCATTCGAGAAAGGGCCCTTATCGCCACGCTTCCGTGGAGAACACGCCTTGCGCCGCTATCCCAACGGCGAAGAAAGATGTATTGCCTGCAAATTGTGCGAAGCCATTTGCCCAGCCCAGGCCATTACAATCGAAGCTGGTCCCAGGCGCAACGATGGCACACGCCGCACAACACGCTATGACATTGACATGACGAAGTGCATCTATTGCGGCTTATGCCAAGAGGCCTGCCCGGTTGATGCGATCGTTGAAGGTCCCAACTTCGAATTCGCAACGGAAACCCGCGAAGAATTGTTCTATGACAAGGACCGCCTACTCGCGAACGGAGACCGTTGGGAACGTGAAATCGCAAAGAACATTGAGCTCGACGCCAAATACCGCTGAGGCCGGCTACACACCTGGAACAATTGAGGGTTGGACTGGCTTGCTCCAGTCCCTCACGACTGACGAGCTCCAAAAATATGCCGAAATCGCGAAGGATCAGATCACAGAAGAGCAACGCTGGACGGTTCTCTATTTAGTCCTTCTGGTCATATCGCTCGGCGTCCTTGCTTGGGTAGGAATACAGGTGATGACCACTGGGTTCTCCGGCAATCATCTCTATGGTCTTGGCTTGGCAGGAATTCTCGCCTATTGGCCCTACCGCAGTATGAAGATCAAGTCGCTCTGGCGCGGCCACTGTAATGCCGTTCGCGCCGAACTGAAAAAACGTACGTCGGACCAATCACCGGCACCCGCCTCGAACACCGTAAGCACTACGGATGTTCCCCCGCACGGAGACGAACACAAGAAATGAGCATCACCGCCGTTTTCTTCTATGTGTTCTCGACGCTGTGCATCGCCTCAGCGGTCATGGTGATTACGGCACGTAACCCTGTCCACGCCGTTCTTTTTCTCATCCTGGCGTTTTTCAACGCAGCCGGGCTGTTCATTCTGTTAGGGGCAGAGTTCCTGGCTATGCTGCTCGTCATCGTCTACGTCGGCGCGGTTGCCGTCCTGTTCCTATTCGTCGTGATGATGTTGGACGTCGATTTCGCGGAGTTGCGAGCCGGCTACATCAAGAACGCACCCGTGGGTCTGCTGGTGGGCGGGATCGTGCTCGCCGAACTTGCCGTTGTTTTCTTGGGCTCGCAGATTGCTGTCGGCACCTCAACCTCGGCGCTGACGGCCATGCCGACCCAGGGCTCGGGCATTTCGAATACCGAAGCCATCGGCCGCGTGCTCTACACCGACTACATTTACTTCTTCCAGGCTGCAGGCTTGATCCTCTTGGTCGCGATGGTCGGAGCCATCGTCTTGACGCTGCGTCAGCGAGAGGGCGTCAAGCGCCAGTCGATCGCGGCACAGAATGCACGCACACCGGCAACTGCCATGGACGTTGTCAAGGTCGCCCCCGGCGGCGCCATCATCCCCTCTGCCTCAACGGATGAGGGACGCTGATGATTGATGCGTACACCGGCGTAGTGGCAAAAGGATAACCTTCCATGGACATTGGCATTGGCCACTATCTAACCGTCGCGGCGATCCTTTTTACAATCGGGATCTTCGGCATCTTCCTCAACCGGAAGAATGTCATCGTCATCCTGATGTCGATCGAGATCATGCTGCTTGCCGTCAACATCAACCTGGTCGCGTTCGCTGCTGAACTGGGTGACCTTACGGGCCAGATCTTCGCGCTATTCAACCTCACCGTTGCCGCCGCAGAGGCCGCCATTGGCCTCGCGATTGTTGTCGTCTACTACCGCAACCGCGGTTCCATCGCCGTCGAAGACATCAACATGATGAAGGGCTGACAGACCCAATGATCTACCAGGCCATCGTCTTCCTACCCCTCCTGGGCGCGCTCATTGCCGGGCTTTTCGGTCGCGTGATTGGCGCACGGCCCGCGGAGATTATTACGACCGGTTTGCTTCTAACAGCCGCTGTCCTGTCATGGGTCGCATTCATCAATGTCGGCTTCAGCCACGAAACAGCTCGCGTCCCCGTGATGCGCTGGATCACGTCGGGCGACTTCGATGTTTCATGGTCCCTCCGCATCGATACGCTGACCGCAGTTATGTTGGTGGTCGTCAACACGGTCTCATCTCTCGTGCATCTCTACTCGATCGGGTACATGCACGAAGACCCGCATCGCCCACGTTTTTTTGCCTATCTGTCGCTGTTCACCTTCGCGATGCTTATGCTGGTGACGTCAGACAACCTCCTGCAGATGTTCTTTGGCTGGGAGGGTGTTGGCCTCGCGTCCTACCTGCTGATCGGGTTCTGGTACAAGAAACCCGAGGCAAACGCAGCCGCCATGAAAGCCTTTATCGTGAACCGTGTCGGTGACTTTGGCTTCGCATTGGGCATCTTTGGATGTTTTGTGGCTTTCAACTCTGTCTCGCTCGACGTCATCTTTGAAACGGCTCCGACGGTTGCGGGTGAGACATTCAACTTCCTCGGCTATGACGTCGATATCATGAACACGCTATGCCTCTTGCTGTTCATGGGCGCGATGGGCAAATCTGCGCAATTTCTGCTTCATACATGGTTGCCAGATGCCATGGAGGGCCCCACGCCAGTCTCCGCGCTCATTCACGCAGCGACAATGGTCACAGCAGGCGTGTTCCTCGTCGCACGCATGTCACCGCTCTATGAACTGGCCCCATACGCTTTGCAGTTCGTGACACTTGTCGGAACGATCACAGCGCTGTTTGCCGCAACGGTCGGGCTTGTTCAAAACGACATCAAACGCGTGATCGCTTACTCAACCTGCTCGCAGCTCGGCTATATGTTCGCGGCTTGCGGTATTGGCGCTTACGGGATTGCGATCTTCCACCTGTTCACGCACGCGTTTTTCAAAGCCCTGCTGTTCTTGGGCGCAGGTTCGGTCATCCACGCGATGCACCACGAACAAGACATGCGCAACATGGGTGGGCTCGCACCAAAAATCCGCACGACATGGTTGATGATGCTGATCGGAACCATGGCGCTGACAGGTGTCGGTATTCCCCATGTGATTGGGTTCGCGGGCTTCTATTCGAAGGATGCGATCATCGAAGCAGCCTTCGCCGCCCACACCCCGAATAACTACGTCTTCTGGGTCTTGAC
>JBCBRD010000220.1:0-4578 GCA_039819885.1 Pseudomonadota bacterium | reverse complement strand
ATCCTCAGACTCGGCGCACAGGCGTGGATGACCGGCACAGATCTCACCGCATTTGACGCCCTCTCTGGTCGCGCGAACGTCTTCCAGGTCGCTGATGGTCAGATCACGTTGCTCACCCCCTGAGTAACGGTTGGAAGCACCGCATAAGCCTCAGAAAAGACGTCGATTTTCTAGTGTGGAAGATGCCTTAGAAATGTCCCCCGAAAGCGCGCAATTTCGGCGTTGATCTGCTAAACTCATCACATCAAAACAAAACAATGCGAGGACGAAAACCGCATGACCGCCAGCCCCGCTGAAAAGCCACCCGAGACACAGGAATACGACGCCGATTCCATCAAGATGCTCAAGGGGTTAGAGGCCGTACGTAAACGGCCGGGCATGTACATCGGTGACACCGACGACGGATCTGGCCTCCATCACATGGTCTACGAAGCCGTCGACAACGCCATTGACGAGGTTCTTGCTGACTATGCGACCGAATGCCGCGTCACTCTGAACGCCGATGGCTCCTGCACAGTCAGTGACGACGGTCGCGGCATCCCAACCGGCATCAAACAAGATGACGACCACGATCCGAAGCGGTCCGCCCTCGAAATTGTCTTCACCGAACTGCACGCTGGGGGAAAATTCAACCAGAACGCTTACAAAGTCTCGGGCGGCTTACACGGCGTCGGCGTGTCCGTCGTTAACGCGCTCTCGAAGTGGCTACGCGCAACAGTCTGGCGCGACGGAAAAGAGCACACGATCTCGTTCAGCAACGGCGTCACCGACGGCCCGCTTCACATCAAGGATGCCGAAGACGCGAGCCGCAAAGGTACAGAAGTCTCGTTTCTGCCCTCAACGGAAACGTTCACCCAGGTCGAGTTCGACTTCGCCACCCTGGAACACCGTCTGCGCGAGTTGGCCTTCCTGAACTCCGGCGCAAAAATCGTGCTGACGGACAAGCGCCACGCCGATGAAAAAATTGTTGAGCTTATATACGACGGCGGCACGGCGGCCTTCGTGCAATATCTCGATCGCAACAAGCAGGGCATTCTTGACCAGCCCATCATGGTCACAGCTGAGCGCGACGGCATCACGGTGGAAGTCGCAGTGTGGTGGAATGACAGCTACCACGAGAACATGCTCTGCTTCACAAACAACATCCCTCAACGGGATGGTGGCACACACTTGGCCGGTTTCCGTGGCGCTCTGACGCGCGTCATCAATAAGTACGCGGAAGAAAGTGGCATCGCCAAAAAGGAAAAGGTCTCAATGACCGGCGACGATGCCCGCGAAGGCATGACCTGCGTGCTCTCCGTCAAAGTACCAGACCCGAAATTCTCCAGCCAAACCAAGGACAAGCTCGTCTCGTCCGAAGTCCGCCCAGTTGTCGAAAGCGCGGTGTATGACTCACTCGGCCAATGGTTTGAGGAGCATCCGAAAGAAGCCCGGCTCATCGTCACCAAGATCGCCGAGGCCGCCGCAGCCCGCGAGGCCGCCCGTAAAGCCCGCGAGCTCACGCGGCGCAAAGGCGCACTCGACATGGCCAACCTGCCTGGCAAACTCGCCGAATGCCAAGACCGCAACCCGGCCAACACGGAGATGTTTATCGTCGAGGGTGACTCGGCTGGCGGCTCCGCCAAGCAGGCACGCGAACGTGAGTTCCAGGCCGTCCTCCCGATCCGAGGTAAAATCCTCAACGTTGAGCGCGCTCGCTTTGATCGCATGCTCTCCAGCCAGGAAATCGGCACACTCATTACAGCGCTTGGCACAGGCATTGGCCGCGAAGAATTCAACATTGAGAAGCTGCGCTACCACAAGATCATCATCATGACGGACGCCGACGTCGACGGCGCCCACATCCGTACGCTCCTCCTCACCTTCTTCTACCGCCAGATGCCGCAACTCATCGAAGGTGGGTACCTCTACATCGCCCAGCCGCCCCTGTTCAAAGTCTCCAAGGGCAAGTCGGAAACCTACCTGAAGGACCAGCGCGCGCTCGAAGACTACCTGATCGATAGTGGCCTCGAAGAAGCTAACCTGGAAACGGGGACAGGCGTCTCACGCGCCGGCGCGGACCTTCGCGACATCGTCGATGAAGCCCGCCGCGTCTCGTTCCTGATCGAGGATTTGCACTCGCGCTATGCACGCTTCATTGTCGAGCAATCGGCCATCGGCGGCGCGTTTGACACCTCACTTCTGAACTCCGCAGCCGCCGCCACAGCCATCGCGCAAGACGTGGCCAAACGTCTCGACGAGGTGGCCGAGGAAACCGAGAAAGGCTGGTCCGGCCGCTTCGGCAACGATGGCTATCTTTACCAGCGCGAAGTGCGTGGCGTTACCGAAGCCCACGCACTCGACATGGCGCTTCTAGGATCGCTCGACGCCAAGCGCCTGCACGAGCGCTACCCGCACTTGAAGGAAGTCTACGACAAACCGTGCAAGCTGAAGCTCAAAACAGGAATTCGCGAAGTCTACGGTCCGCGCGATGTGCTCGCTGCCGTCTATGAGGCAGGCCGTAAAGGCATCAGCCTTCAGCGGTACAAAGGCCTCGGTGAAATGAACGCCGACCAACTGGCAGAGACCACATTGCAGAAGGACAGCCGCACACTCTTGCAGGTGAAAGTTGACGATGTCTCCGACGCCGACGACATCTTCTCACGCCTCATGGGCGACGTCGTCGAACCCCGCCGCGAATTCATCCAAGACAACGCACTCTCAATCGAGAACTTGGATGTTTGATGATTCTACAATCTCTCCAGTGTTGGCATTTTGTGGGACACAATACTTAGTCAATTGCAATCGAATGACGCTGGAAACACCAAGTCCCCATAACCCCAGACGATCGTCGCGAAAAAGGCAACCAATGGCAAAACGATAAAGGGATTTCTTCCGCTGACATCTATCGGTGGATTACGGCCTATCCTTGCGGTCTGATCGCGGGCCAGTTCGATTAGTCCAAATCCGAACGCAACGAGAGCAGTAACAAATGCGCCGCCCCTTTGAAATGTTGCCGCGCAATTTAGCTCGTGAGCGAGCCACGCGTGTAGGATGAATACAATCGGAGCGATTAGGATGGAGATACGGGCGCACGCGTAGCAGACGGCTCTCTCCTGATCGCGTGGGTCAAATTCTTTCCAGTGTCGGAAGACCAATATTGTCTGTGAAATGTTAAGGGGGCCACATTGGCAATTTGCCCCGTGCGGACCGGGCGAAAGCTTCTGCGTGTCAGTAGTTCGCTTGGTCATCAGGTGCCTATTATTGCTTCGGCTGCCGACATATCAAGTTTCGATCATGCGCGATTCATAATCCAATTTGAAGGCACTACTGCAGGCGCACTTCGTTTAACGCGGACCGCTCCGCATTCAGCCAACGCAAAGATGAAACAGTTGATAAGCATTGGCCATCTGGAAGCGGTTTGGGCCGAGCGCCGTGTCCCTTGTCAGGCAGAGCTGACCTGGCAGTTGTCCAACAGACGGGTCCTCTGAGATCCTCTCCCTCAACCAACCACCGACCTTCACCTCTCCCCGCTGGCGGGGAGAGGGAGTAAAGCGTGACTCTTGTGATCAACACTGTTCGTCTCCCCGCACGCAGGGAGCAGGAGCGCGTTAATTAGAAGCCTTGCCCCACCCCTAAATGTCATCCCGGCACATGTTGCCGGGATCCATCCATCGGCTAGCGGTACGTTTTTGGAAACCTGGATCCCGCGAATAAATCGCGGGATGACACCCTTGTGTCTTCCGGCCGTACTGCCGCTTATTTTTCTCGGTCTTGCCGGAGGCGAGCAAACTGAAGTGTCTTGCCGGAGGTAAGCAAACCAATTTGCGGGGAGAGGGACCCATTGTGATTTGGAGCTTCCAGCCCTCCCTTGCCATCAAGGCATCCAAAGCTCCGGCCGAAGCCAGACATCGGGTAACGAGAGCTCGCCACGAGGCGCCGCGCCAGCGTCTCCCAGACGCTGGCATTGCCATGCCTCTCGCCATTCCGCTGGTAACGCATAGGGCGGCTTCACATCGTACTCGGGCCTGAAACCGAAACGCACATAGTAAGTCGGGTCGCCAAGGACAAACACGCCTGCAAAGCCGTCGTCCTTAAGCTCCTGCAAACCAGCCCGCATCAAGGCGCTGCCGACACCCTTTCGCTGCCACGCCGGTTCCACTGCAAGCGGAGCCAAAAGCGCCGTCTTCACACTGTCTTCGCCAACATGACACGGCGTGAAAGCAATGTGACCCACAAGGTCTGACCCGTTCAATGCAACACGCGAAATAACACTGTTCTCTCCCTGCAACAGATCCATGACGAGGGGGAGCAGGTCTTCGCAAGGGAACGCCGCCGGATAGAGCTGAACCAGATCCGAAAAATCGTTGGGCGTGCTCGGTCGAATGCCGATGTCGTCTACCATCCAGGATCACCTGCCATCATCATTCACCATGACACATGGCGCACGTGGCCCGAGCTTGTGCCACCCATGCGCTATCGCCGGACGCCACGGTGGTCAACACGATGTGGGAACCAACAGCCAATACAGCAAGCGCACCCAACACGACGACGAAATGAAAGACGCGGCGCATGCGTTCCTCCGAAGCAAGGCGTGAT
>JBCBRD010000219.1:0-4585 GCA_039819885.1 Pseudomonadota bacterium | reverse complement strand
CGAGAGCTTCCGAGGCCGAATCGCTGGAGGGAGCTGTGCCGTTTACCAGACCATCACGATACCCATAGCCGGTTTGTGCCCAGCTATAGCCAGCGATAGATAAAGCGTCTTGAGAACGGTCACGTAAGTCCTTTTGGATACGATCTTGTTCGAGAAGACCCGAAATCCAAACCCACATCGCCAAAAGCGGCAAGCCCCACAACCAACGCCAAGGGTTGCATCGCATACTGGGTTACACTCCCACACATTCCGACCGCCCGACCCCGGCACCACACCAGCAGCACCGCCCCCGCCTTCGGATCCAAGCCAATACCAGCACACAGCAAATGTGCACGGTGATTGAGTATCACAGCGCAACAGCCACGAGCCTGGTTCCCTACCAATAGTATATACGCAGGGAATGGCCTTTCAAGCAGAACAGCTGTCCGGCGAAACCCTTAACAGCACGTAAGCACAACAAAAATTGGCTTATCGCGGTCGACACGACCAACCGCAGGCCACCGACCCCTCTTTTCCGCCGAACGATGCCGATGTGCCACAGCCGAAGTGGCCCGCTCTCCACCAGTCTGCATGTCGCGCGCTAAGAGTATGTCAGACGTAGATCGAAATGCTCCAAGACCGCGACTGCGGTCCGGCGCGAGCGCCGCACCCGCGTAAGGCCAGGCCGGTTTTGCTGAAAGCAAACATGAAATGAGGCCGGTCGGGCCCGTGAGCGAAAAAAGCAAGATCGATTCCGTCTAAAGCGGAACCGATCTAGAAGACCACCGAACCAACTATCGGTTCCAACGGCTCCAGATATCGACCGCATGTGCAAGGCCGGACAGCATGAGGAAGAGCGCCATTAAACTCGGGCGGCCATCCAAGAGTGCTTCACGCAAACAAAGCATCAAAGACCCACCGGAAATGACATTCGCCGTATAGGACAAAGCCGACACCCCACGCCCAGTAGCCAAACGAACACCGATCAGGATGACATACTCAGCAAGGATGAAGACCAGCACGAAATTGACGAGAAAACCGTCGGCAAACAGATCAGCCATATCACCTGAGGACCTCAGCTAGCCCCGCTTGCATCCCCGAAGACGAGACGACCCATTCCGAGAAACACCGAAGCTGCTCAAAAGTCGTCACGGCTCTCAGCGTGATCCATCCGCAGGAACAAATCCAAACAGGTGGGCCAGGTCTTTGAAAAACACGCGCATGTGTTCGCGTGGCTTACGGCGCACCATTTCCTTGTTCATGTAAGCCTGCCACGTGAGATGCTGGACATCTTTGTCCTCGCACATCGTAACAAACCGTTCGCGCCGCTTGTCATTGCAGTACCAAAACCATTGCAGCAGGCCGAGGACGAAGAAAACCCGACCATGCGCCTTCATGAAAGTCTTACGCGCTCCACGCAAAGCACGCGCTTCACCCGTTTCAAGACACTCGATGAGCGCATCAGCTGCCATCCGACCGCAAGCCATCGCATAGTAAATGCCCTCACCAGAAGATGGAGCAACGACACCGGCAGCATCACCACACACCAGAACATCTTGACCATTGTCCCAGCGCTTGAGTGGTTTCATCGGAATTGGCGCACCTTCACGGCGAACCGTTTCGGCTCCATCTAGTCCGGCAACTTTACGTAAGTCGCCGCACGATCCTCGCAGCGAGAAACCTTTCTGCGCACTCCCTGTACCTACACTAACCGTGTGCCCATGCGGAAAGACCCAACCATAGAAGTCGGGTGAAATTTTCCCATTGTAGTAGACATCGCAACGCGTTCCATCGAACGCATCATCGTCCGCCACGGGCGCTTTGACGATTTCATGATAGGCGAAAACACAGGGGACCTTATCGCCATCCTTGATTTCCTGCCGTGCAACCGATGAGCGCGCACCATCAGCTCCCAAAACCAACCGGGCTGTCACAGACTGCACCGTCTCCTGACCATCATCCGTTTTGGCAGCAAATTCGATGTGCACACGCCCGGCCTGATTGCGCACCAACCGCTTGAACGTTCCGGTAAAGCGGGCAGCTCCATTTTCAACAGCGCGCGTGCGGAGAAACTCATCAAACACATCGCGATCAACCATCCCGACAAAGCCACCTTCGATGACCATGTCAACGCAACGATCAGTTGGCGAAAGCATGCGTGCCGTATTGATCTTCGCACAAATCAGTTCGTCTGGAATATCGAAATCACGGATGGCCCTCGGCGGTATAGCACCGCCACATGGTTTGATCCGTCCCGCACGATCAAGCAAAGCAACCGAATAACCAGCTCGCGCCAGATCATCGGCTGCCGTGGCACCCGCAGGCCCACCACCGATCACAGCAACATCAAATACCTTGTTGTAATCCATTGATCTGTCTCTCACTCAAACCTCAACGGCCCAGAGACCGCAAAACATGAAAAACCGCTCACATCGACCATCGTGAGTGGTGGTGACTTATCCATTCTCGGCCAACTGTTGTCCGGGCGCGAAAGTCGCAATCCGATCACCATCGTTTGCAGATTGACCAACGCGAACCGCAAGGATCGCAGCCAAAACAAACAATAGACCTTCTATTGCAAAGATGGTTCCGTAAGCATGTACGGGTGAGGTCACGAACTGCCGCATGATGTCGACGCCTGCCGCACCGAGGATCCCACCCAGTCCAAATGCAATCGCTTGAGCAGCACCCCAGAGCCCCATGCGCACACCTTCTCTGGATTTACGTCCAGATCCTGCGAGCCCCATCATCGAGCCAATGGCTGCAACAGCGAACGCACCATTCGCCAAACCAAGCAGGAATACCGACGGCTTTAGCGGATAAGCATCTCCGTAGTGACCGGAAAACGCGAGACCGGCGAGTGCGATACCCGAGGCGATACATCCTCCAATGGTCCAGAAGCGCAGCGTGCCGACCTTATGACCACCAGCTAAACTTCCAAGCAGAGCCACGAGGATCATCCCCGTCAGAACACCACCATGTTGGACACCGGCCAACTTGGTCGACTCACCCGGCGTCATGTTGAACACAAGCCCAGCAAACGGCTCTAAGATAAGATCCTGCATCGAGTAGGCGAGCATTGAGACGAAGACGAAAATCGTAAACCGCCGCGCTTGAGGTTCATCCCAAACCTCACGGAGCGCGACGAGAAATGGCGTCTTCCTACGCTCGGCGGACGCGTCCTTAGCCACCACAGGTTCGGTAGATCGCTCAACACCCCATGTCGCAACCACGCAAACAAGGAATGCGATAAGCGACACACCCGACGTCACCATGACAAGACGCGTTGCGGAATATGGATCGAGCAGACTACCCGCCGTCGTCGCGGTGATAACAAACCCAGCGATCATCATGATCCAAACAATCGACGCGGCGGCAGCACGGCGCTGTGGACGCACATGAGTAGCAAGCAACACCAATAACGAGGTCCCGCAAGCACCAACGCCGACGCCAATAAGCAGGAATGCAACAACGGCAAGCAAGATCCCCAACGTTGTCGAGGCACTCATCAAAGCGGTCGCGACTGCCGCAAGTGCTCCGCCTATGGCCAACACCGCCATCCCACCCACAATCCAAGGTGTCCGGCGCCCGCCTGTATCAGACCCATGTCCCCACTTCGGCCGCAGCATCTGCACCGCATAGTGAAGTCCAACAAGCAATCCCGGAAGCAAGGCCGGCAAAGCCAACTCCACGACCATGACGCGGTTCAACGTAGATGTGGTCAAAACGACAATCGAGCCCAGCGCGGTTTGCGCCATCCCAAGCCGAACAATCGAAAACCAACTCAGCCCTTGTGGACCCTGGTCAGCCGTTGAAACATGAGGCGTGGAGACCGAAGCCGTCATCACACACATCCCCCAGTCAAACCGTCAAACTCAATACGACAGTGAGCCGACCTCGAAGCCCGAAACCCAAGGTGAGCGCATGAGGACTCGTAGGTGCGACTTGCGATTGAAACGATCTGAGTGGTCATGCCGTCAACACTATAGCTGACACTCAAAACCGTCAATCTAGATTGACACATGAAATCTGAAATTTCAGGAAATCAAGTTCACTGCGGTCGTGCAACTGTTCAAAGCAGCGGTCCAACCGACACAAAACCAATCGAGCATCGGTCAAAGGGAATTGCACAACAACTGACACAACCGACCATCACGCCAGCCACCACAGCGAGCGTTAGTTTTCCGCGCCAAGATCCGCGATCCCATACCGTCGCAGCTTAACGTATAAAGACTGACGCGACAGCCCCAGCAGCTCAGCGGCAGAGGCACGGTTATCACCAGTGAGTTGCAATGCAGCTTCGATACAAAGCCGCTCAATGATGTCAGTCGTTTCCCGCACTAGGTCTTTAAGCGGCACGCGCCCAACCAGCTCGGTCAATTGCGCAATCGACTTAGGCAACTCACGCTCACCCGCCCCCACTCCTGCAGACATACGCCCCGTCACATCCCGAATAACAAAACCCAGGAGCGCCGGATCGGAAGCGTCAACGGATACGGCCGAGATTTCAACTTCAGCCTGAGCCCCTTGCGCGCCGACGAGAGTCGTTGAAAAAAATCGCAGCGATCCATGTTCGCGCAGGTTCGCCAACAAGACGTTGAAATCT
>JBCBRD010000218.1:0-4619 GCA_039819885.1 Pseudomonadota bacterium | reverse complement strand
CGCTGTGCGATCCTCGGTTCTGATCTGGACATCAACCGGCATGCCAGGGATCAAGTCGACGCTCCCCAGTCACGCGGACGGATCGCGGAAATCGAAATCAACATTCTGCAACGCGACGAAGACCGGAAAACAGAAGTTGTCCGCGAGTTGAGAGAGGTTCAGAGCAAACTTTCAGAGCTTGGCGAACGCAAGGTTGCAGCGCTGGACCAGTTGAAACGCGTGGAAATCGTGGCACCGCAAGGCGGCATCGTTCATGAAATGACGGTGCACGCGAAAGGCGCGGTTATCCAGCCAGGCAATCCGATCCTGATGGTGGTTCCAGCAGAAGACAAACTCGTAGTGACAGCGCGAGTAGCGCCTGCTCAGATTGACCGCGTTCGGTTCGGGTCAACCGCATTCCTGCTTTTCACAGCGCTGAACCAACGGACAACGCCCACGATCGAAGGTGTCGTAAAACGCATTTCAGCCGACCTGTCACGCGATCAAGTCACCGGTGAGCACTACTATTCGGCACGCATTCTCATAGAAGACGAGGAACTTGCAAAACTGGGGAGCGTCGACTTGATCCCTGGCATGCCGGTTGATGTCCAGATCAGAACCGAGGATCGCACAGCGCTGTCTTACCTGCTCAAGCCATTCACTGATCAGGCCATGCGCGCATTCCGAGAGCGCTGAGCCGAAAGCCAGTCACCAACAAGCTGTTCAATCGATCATTGCTGACCTTGGGATTGCCGTTGGGAGTTGTTGGCCTCAACCGCAAGCTCAACCTCGACCTCATCATCAGCGGCGGCAATTGATCGACCAACGCGGACAGTTTCATCTGCGGAGGTTTCATCGCTATCCGTGTTGGCCAAAGTCACTTCCACGGTCTCAATAACTGGGCCAAGAGTTCCCAGTGCTGGAACAGAGCGCAGGAGCGCAGCGCCCGCCGCATCAAGTCCACACGTCAATCGAACATACGTGTCAGTGGGGCATTGATTGAGAACGGGGTCAAAGCCGACCCAACCAAGACCTTGAATCCAAACCTCGGCCCATGCATGACGGCCCGACACCAAGACATCACCATTCGTCTCGGGATCGTCTTCGTTCTCGCGACGTGCCACGTACCCCGTCACGAAGCGCGCTGGCAAAAACATGTGCCGAGCACCCGCGATAAAGAGCTGCGCCAATTCGGTTGCATCACCACCGCCGGATTGCACGACATCACCTACAGTTCGCAATTCCGTACCAGACAAAACCTTAGGGTTGTCTGTTTCACTTACGTCGCCATCAGCTGGCGCGGCCTTTTTGGGAGCCTCACCGTCTGCATCATCAACGTTAGTCGCCGCAGTCTTCTCCTTCTCACGATCGCCGTCCCCAGACGCAGCAAATAGCCAACTCTCGTGCACCACCTCGTTCCAGGCATGCATTAACGCGAGTGGACTGTCCTGCTTAATCTCAGAAATCTTTTTCGCGACCGCGGGGACCAGTTTCGTGAACTCTGTCTGTCTTCGGTAAACGTCGGGACGACACGCTTCGCTCAGGCCTTTGACGACGCCAACCGTGTCGGTTCGCTGGACCTTACCGGTAATCTGCAGGACGATTTCGTCATCATCGACTTGAGGAAGTGTAATCAACCGAACAACGTTACCAAAGCCATCGACAACATGAGGCGCAGTCTCAAGCCCCGGCGCAGCGACGGCCCACGCTTCGATATCTTGGCCGGTGAATTGAGAAGCCGTTGGACGGAAGGCCAAGACGACATCAGACATGGGTTCATCGAGTTCAATTCGCAAAGTGTGCCGAAGGGTAATCTGCATCAAAGCCTCTTAGGCAGGTTGCTCAAACGACGATCTCTTACAGTCACGCCAGAGGCACGCGTCGCGCGCGATATTACTGGAAGTAGTAAGCATCTGAGATTTCTTGTCCTAATCGGTGGTTGCGCCCAATGAGATCGGCCAAAAACTCATGCAGTCCGGTAGAAAAAATCGCCTCGATATCACCATGGCGCAAAAGGTTTTCGGTCGTGAGCGCCGTTTGAAGACACGGTGGTTCTTCGTCGTAGAGGTCGGTAAGTCCGTTGAGCGATTGTGTGATGTAGCCATAGCAGGTCGCAAGTGATCGTGGCATCTGGTCGTTCAGGATCAAGAACTCTGCAATATTCAGTGGTCGATACCCAGCCCGATAGACGTGGTTGTAACTGCGATGACCAGCGACGGACCGCAACACTGTCGCCCACTGGAAGTTATCGATGCCGCTCCCGATGGACGCAAGGCTGGGCAACAAGACATAGTACTTCACATCGAGAATGCGTGCCGTGTTATCCGCCCGCTCCAAGAACGCGCCCAACTGCAAAAAGTGAAACCTGTCATCGCGTAACACAGTATTGAGCATCGTCCCGCGCCACATTGCCGAGGCTTGCTTCACACTATCAAGAATTTGCAGCAATTGATCGGACGTGACGTGGCGCCGATCATGCGCGGCGAACTCCAACCAAGCAAGATTCAGCGCCTCCCACATTTCCCGCGTCATGGATGTGCGCTGAGATCTCGCATTCTGTCTGGCCTGATAGAGACATGATCGGATGCTGGACGGATTTTCTTGATCAAACAGCAGGTAATCAACGACCTCCCGCGTGCTCAACTCATCATGTTTTTCTAGGAAGCCATCGAGGCACCCTGCACTCTCAAGCGTCGAGCGCCACTCGTTATGATTACCGGTCCCATCTCGCGGCAAAAGAGCTAGCCGATACCCGACATCAATGATGCGCGCCATGTTCTCAGCGCGCTCCACATAGCGGGCAAGCCAGAATAGATCATTCGCTGCCCGGCCAAGCATCCCCTTGTTCCGAACCTGAACCACATGCGCTTTTTGTCTTTGCTGCATCGCGTGTTGTGTCTTGTAAACCCTCTGAGTGACCAACTGCATGTTACTCGATCAAGACCCAGGTGTCTTTCGTTCCACCGCCCTGGCTAGAGTTCACCACCAAAGACCCTTCCTTCAGTGCAACGCGTGTCAAACCGCCAGGCGTTAAACGAACCTGATCGCCAATCAACGCAAACGGTCTCAGATCCAAGTGACGCGGCGCAATGCCGTCCTCCACCAACGTGGGGCACGTCGAAAGAGAAAGTGTCGGTTGCCCAATATAGTTGTCAGGCTTGGCTTTCAACTTCGCGCGGAACGTTTCGATTTCATCCTTGGAAGCCGCAGGTCCGACAAGCATGCCATAGCCACCAGATCCATGCACTTCCTTCACAACAAGCTCTTCCAGGTTTTCGAGCACATAGGCCAGGTCGTTCGGCTTGGCACAGGTATAAGTCGGTACGTTTTTCAAAATAGGCGAACGACCGGTATAAAACTCGATGATCTCTGGAATGTACGTGTAGATAGCTTTGTCGTCCGCGATACCGGCGCCTGGCGCATTCACCAACGTGACGCGGCCCGCCCGGTAGGCTTCGAACAGTCCGGGCACACCCAGAACAGAGTCTGGCTTGAAGACAAGCGGATCGATAAACTCATCATCAATCCGTCGGTAGATCACGTCCAGACGCCTCAGTCCCCGGGTCGTCTTCATATGCACGAAGCCATCTCTGACAACGAGATCCTGACCCTCGACCAATTCAACACCCATCTGGTCGGCCAGGAAAGCATGCTCGAAATATGCAGAATTAAAAATGCCCGGTGTTAACACGGCAATGACCGGGTCGTCATCCAACTGACCCGGTGCAACACTCTCTAACGTCTGCCGGAGATTGGTCGGATAATCGTCAACCGGCGCAACACGATTGGACCCGAACAGATCCGGGAACATGTGCATCATCGCTTCGCGGTTCTCGACCATGTAAGACACGCCCGAAGGGGTCCGGGCATTATCTTCAAGCACAAAGAACTCATCTTCGCTCGTGCGGACGATGTCGGTACCAACAATGTGCGAGTAAATCCCAAGCGGTGGGTCGAGCCCGATCATCTCGGGTAAAAACGCCGAGTTTTGAACGACAAGATCACTCGGAATCCGCCCCGCCCGAATGATTTCCTGCCCATGATAAATGTCATGCAGAAACGCATTCAGCGCCCGTACGCGTTGTTCGATGCCGGAAGAAAGAAACCGCCATTCTTTCGCAGACAATACGCGCGGCACGAGATCAAATGGGATCAGCCTCTCGTTGGCGGTCGTCTCTCCATAAACTGAAAAAGTAATGCCGCTGCGCCGGAAGACAGCTTCAGCTTCTGAGCGCTTACGCGCCAAGTCCTCAATGGGTTGATCCTTCAGCCAAGACGCAACCTGCGCGTAGGGCTCACGAATTCTGCCGTCATAGTCGTGCTCGCCTGACATTTCGTCAAAAGGTTTGGGCACAGAATTTTTTCGCTCCTTCGCTGGGCCGAGTCTAGAATCTAATCAGGAGTGGAAACGAACAACAGCCATCTCAAGTTCCACTCCAGCGATTTCTAGTGAGTAAGCCCATAATATATGCAGGAGACCAGAGCTTAGGCACGATTTGCACGAGCAGCCAGCAGGTATTTGGCTGCTCGCCGGGCCCGGCATTCAGAAGCGGCAGAACGCACAAAGATTGTCAGCCAAATCGAGCTTGAAGACAGTGCCGGCCAGGTCAGCAGTGCATCACCGAACAACAATAAGGATG
>JBCBRD010000217.1:0-4704 GCA_039819885.1 Pseudomonadota bacterium | reverse complement strand
GTTGTGCGGCTTGCTCAAGGGCCTGCCCACCAGCTTCCGCATTGGTCCGAGCAAGCGGACCACCGTGCGCTTTTGCAAACGCCGCGTATCGCTCTCGCTGCAAATCTCGCGCACCTTCCACGCGGACACGCACAGTCGCACTGTCTTCTGCAGAGGGCGGCAACGTTAGGTCATTGGCCGAAACCGCTGCCACTTCAATCTGCAAATCAATCCGGTCTAACAAAGGACCTGAAATCCGAGCCTGATAGTCGGCGGCACACCGCGCACCACGCTTACAGGTTTCGCCTGGCCTGGCACCACCACCACATCGGCAAGGGTTCATTGCTGCTATCAATTGAATACGCGATGGGTAGCTGATGCGATGGTTGGCCCGCGCAATGACGGTCTGACCGCTCTCCAATGGTTGTCGCAACGAGTCCAACACTTGCGGCGTGAATTCCGGTAGTTCGTCCAGGAACAACACGCCCAAATGCGCCATGCTGACTTCCCCGGGCTTCGGGCGTGAGCCACCACCCACCAACGCTGCCATGCTTGCGGAATGATGAGGCGCGCGGAAAGGCCGTGCAGTCACGACGGCTCCGCCCATCAATTCACCCGCCAGCGAATGCACCATAGAGACTTCCAACATTTCTTCCGGGGTCAGCGGCGGCAAAATAGACGGCAAACGCGCAGCCAGCATGGACTTACCAGACCCCGGCGGCCCAACCATCAGCAGGTTATGCCCGCCCGCAGCCGCGACTTCCAACGCGCGTTTGGCACTCTCCTGTCCCTTCACATCGCGCAAATCCAGCAACGTCTCACGGCTATCGCGAACTTCCGGTTTCGGCCGCGACAGCACCTGCAAACCTTTGAAGTGGTTGACCAGCGACAACAAGTGCTGCGGCGCGAGCAGATCCATATCATCAGAGGCCCACGCGGCTTCCGCACCCCCGCCAGCAGGACAAATCAAACCTTTGCCGAGAGCATTCGCACCAATAGCAGCAGGTAAAACGCCGGGCACGTCCCGTATCGACCCATCAAGCGCCAATTCACCGATGGCTGCAAAATCCGAAATGGCTTCTGGAGAAATCGCACCCATCGCCGCCATCAAAGCCAAGGCAATAGGCAGATCAAAATGCGAACCTTCTTTGGGAAGGTCAGCAGGAGCAAGATTGACCGTGAGATGCTTATACGGCAGGCCCAGGCCCACCGCGTGCAAGGCATTCCGAACGCGTTCACGGCTCTCAGCCACCGCCTTGTCGGGCAACCCGACAATGGCAAACGTCTGTGCTCCCGGTGTGATGCGCACCTGCACCTCAACCGCACGGGCCTCAACACCAACAAAGGCAACCGTTGAAATTTGCGCGTACATTGCGCCCTCCGCACCTAACACGCAGCGGGCAAAACCCGCCTAAATAGTCGCTAGGCGGAGCGGCATATTATACTTGCCAAACCCACCTTGATGTAGTACATTGGAATCATAGGAGATTCCGATTATGTCGCTATTCAACCAAAAACACCTTCAAGACGAAGACGCAGCCTACGAATGGGTTGAAGCCAAGCTATGGCCCCGTGGCGCTCAGTGCCCCCACTGCTTTGAGAAAAAGCGCGTCTCCAAGATGAAGGGGAAGGCTACCCGGCGCGGCCTGTACAAGTGCTATTCATGCCGTAAGCAGTTCCGTGTCACCGTGAATACCATTTTCGAAAAGTCAAAGGTTCCAATGCACCTTTGGCTCCAAGCGTTCTATCTGATCGCAGGATCTAAGAAGGGTATCTCAGCAAATCAGCTTCACAGAACTCTAGGCGTGACCCTCAAAACCGCTTGGTTCATGGGTCACCGTATTCGCGAAGCAATGCGGCACGGCACCCTCGCTCCCCCATTGGGCGGTAAAGGCAAGGTTGTGGAGTCTGACGAAACCATTTTCGGTCGAGCAGACACCCACCCCAAAGGCCGCAAGCGGCACCTTCCCAAGCCATTGAAGGGGTCAGAGCATAAGAACGTTATCTTGTCGCTTGTCGAGCGCGGCGGTGGCGTGCGCAGCTTCCACGTAAGCGGCAGCACCATTGGACAGATCATGCCGATTCTTCAAAAGAATGTGGACCGGGAAAGCTCTGTTATGACCGACAGTGCCCCACACTATAAGCGACTGAACGACGGCAAAGCGTTCGCAAGCCACGATCTCGTCGACCATTCATCCGGTGAGTATTCTCGGCACGACAAGGACGGCAAGGTTGTGACCACCAACACCGTTGAGGGCTACTTCTCAGTCTTCAAGCGCGGCATGAAGGGCACTTACCAGCATTGTAAGGAAAAGCACCTGCACCGCTATCTTGCTGAGTTTGACTTCCGGTACAACAACCGCAGTGCGTTGAAGGTCAGTGACGAAGAACGTGCCGTTGAAATGCTGAAGGGTGTCAAGTGCCGTCGACTGACTTATCGAACGCCTGACCCTTCCCGTTCGCTCTAAGAAGCGAACCAGTGTAAAGTCGCCTCCCATGAGAAGGAGGCGACCATGCCAAAGAAGAAAAAAGAAAACGAGTTGACACCAGAGGAGCAGTGGAAGCAGTTTAAAGAGGCAGAGAAGAAGCTAGAGATATCTTCTGAAACTGACCATCTAGACAATGCATTTAAGCGCTTGGCTCCGAAAAATGATCGGCTAGATGGCGAATAAATTCTACGGTTGTACTGAAAACGGTCAGCGCCCTTTCCATGGTGTAATTCTCGTGGGCATGAACTGAGTAATTTCGCCAAGCATTTTTTATGCTAAAAAAATGGGTTGTCGCGTCCGTGTAAAAATCTCTGTCCCTACCATCCCAAAAACTCTCCGGCAGAACAGCCAAGCCCGGTTTGCGTTTTGCGTCTCGCCCTCGCACTTGCGTCTCAACATCGTTTAGAATCGCATTCCAGTTTGTCTTGTCTGTATCCACTAGAAGCTCCGACGCAAATGTAAGCAGTGGACGTTCAAGACCCCTCATGCAATGCAGCACGCAAGCTGTGGGTCTCCTTAACGCAAGGCACCACCCAGCTTCTTCAATATCGTAGATTGACGTCGGGAACGCCCCGGCGGCCTCATTCCCGAGAGTTTTTGATGCGGATGTTTTATCTATATGGTCACTGATGACCATCATATGCTTGGTCGACAACTCATCATCAAGTCGATTTTCAACCTCTACAATTGCACTGATTATTGTCGACTTTTCTATTTTAGCAGGAATATCAGATCTAAGCTTCTCCGCTAAACGCTTCACGCCTGCTAGTGTGACTGGTATCTGGAATTCTTTGTTTAGCAATTCGGTAGTTGTAATAAGCTGGCGACATAATTCCTCTATGGACGAAGATGGCTCTTTGCCCAGGAGGCGATCCCCTTCGATTCCTTCAATGTCTGATCGGAAATTCCGAAGCGCTTGAGTAATGACTACAAAAAGATTAGCTTCGATATGCATAATATCCCGCAAGCAGAAGAGCCCGAAAGGATACGCTTTTCGCTGCGACGGGCTGGGCGCTAGCTGTTGCATGCTATACCCTCCCTACCATTTGCGCATTGGGTTTGGCAAGTATAATATGCCGAGGCGGAGCATAGAACGAAATAAGAACAAATCAAGCATTTTAATAATGACCATGCATCTCGAACCCGCAGCGCCCATCAACGCGCAGCAGCCTTCTCCTCGATCGCATCCCAGATCATCGCCGCAATATCCGGCCCGCCTAGATCTGCGATATGGCGGATACCAGTTGGCGACGTGACATTGATTTCCGTGAGATAAGACCCGATCACGTCGATCCCGGTGAACAGCAATCCGCGCTCTTTCAAATGCGGCTTAAGCCGGGCGCAGATCTCGTGATCTCGGTCTGTCAGTTCAATTGCTGCCGCGCGCCCACCCACATGCAGGTTAGATCTCGTCTCACCAGCCGCAGGAACACGGTTGACCACACCGCCGACCTCGCCATCGACGAGAATGATCCGCTTGTCCCCCTCGCTCACTTCAGCACGAAATTCTTGCACCATGAACGGTTCACGGAACACCTGTTGGAAGAGTTCCACGAGCGATGCGAGGTTGCTGTCATCGGGCTTGACGCGAAACACCGAGGCTCCACCGTTGCCGTAGAGCGGCTTTACAATGATGTCGCCGTATTGCTTTTGAAAGGCGCGAACATCGTCCAACTGTCGTGTAACGAGCGTGGCCGGCATCAGGTCTTGGAAATCTAAAACAAACAACTTCTCAGGCGCATTCCGCACGTGCGCTGGATCGTTCACAACAAGTGTTTGCGGGTGAATGCGTTCCAACAGATGCGTCGTCGTGATGTACGCCATGTCGAAAGGCGGGTCCTGGCGCAACAACACGACGTCCCAGTCGGTCAGATCTTCGCCGCGCTCCTCACTCAGTTCAAAGTGCGCGCCCTCAACATCGGCGACCTTCAAATCACATCCTGTGGCGACAAGCTTGTCACCAAACAGCGCTAACTTCTCAGGCGTATAGTGAAACAGCCGATGCCCGCGTTTCTGCCCTTCCAAGAGAAGCGCAAACGTCGAGTCGCCTTCAATCTCGATGTTGACGATATGGTCCATCTGGCAGGCAACGTTCAAAGCCATAAGTCGTGGTCCCGAATTTCAGTGAAGCGAATGTAGAGGAGGCATCGCAATCAAAACGGTGTCTTCAATAAGCGTCTAGATCCCATTCACGATGTGATACGGCAATCGCCAAGGAAGAACGAACACCAAATCG
>JBCBRD010000216.1:0-4769 GCA_039819885.1 Pseudomonadota bacterium | reverse complement strand
AATCGCAAAGCCCAAAAGCAATGTCAGGCTGGTCTAGACTAAGTTCACTGAAAAACCATGTGCATTGCGCATCGGGTGTGAAGAGTTTGACCACGGGTTTGGGGTCAATCTCAAGGCCTGACGCGGTGCGCCTGCCGTTATCCAGCAGGCGCGCGCGTTGAGCCTTTGTGATCAAGAGGCTCACTGTTGACCTCCCTTCTGGGTGTCATCGGCTGGTTTGTTTTCCCGGATAACGATGGTCTGTCCGGGAGCTGGCAGAACATGGGGAACCAGATTGAACCCCTTGCCGTCTTGGTGCGCCCAGATGGCGCCCAGTTCATGCCATTGCTTGGTTTCACCTTCACCGGTGATGAAATAAGCCCGGTGTGTGGGACGATTGGTTTGTGATTTGGTGGTCATGGATTTCTCCTCAGGTTTTGTGTCTCACCCGCGACCATCGCGGCGTGATGCCACTCGGTCAGTGCGGGTAAGTTGGCGCCTGCATCCGACAGAAGCATCGCTTCAAGGACCGAAACGAAGAGGAGGACAGCGTAGCTGTTGCCGGCATAGCCAATGCCTGCACTAGAGGGCTCAATCACACGCCGTGTCAGGACGCGCTGAGACCTGCAAAACAAGAGATGTTTGACCGCACCAAACCGTGCAGCAAAGCCACACATGTCTGTCAGGTCATTGCCAATCGGAGAAAACGATGGAAGGGCCTGGGCTGATGGGCGATGGTTAGAGCGTGGGGCGTTTTTTGTCCTACGGATTGATATTACAGCGATCCCAATCATTCGGGATCAGTTCGATATTTGAAGTCATTGCAAAAGGGATCGTCATGACCACTGACGTATCAGCCATTGTGGTTGAACCGCGCCTGCCTCCTGATGTTGAAGCGCTCAAAACACGGCTCGTTGAAACCCAAAAAGACGTTGGAGATTTCAAGCGCAATGCCGATGGAATGCTTTTTGGGCTCGTAGGATTAGATGCTTTTCTTACATTGATCCCAGCCGTCGGAGGCGCTTACTCAACGTTTGGCGGCTTTTACCTGCTCCAACAAGCTATTAAGGCGAAGTGCTCGTTTGGAACGATTACAATGGGCGTCGCCATGGTCATTGCGGATGTCATTGTTGGCATCTTTGTCGGCATCGGCGATATCATTGATGTCCTGTTTCGATCGCATGCTTGGTTTGCGGGGATGATCCTCAACGAGGTGGAGTTAAAGCTTGCCCATATCGAAGAAACCAAGACGGCGAGCAGCCTTGGCGCACTATCGGCTGACGGGTCCGAAATGACCGCACTTCGCGATCAGCTGTTTCGAGGCGGCAAATCTGAAACAGGGTTATATGTGCGTCTTGGCATTGTCGCGCTTGTTTGCGGGTTCGTGCTTTATGAATGCCGACGGGCGGAAGATGTTCGGCAAGCTAATATTCGGGCCTGCGAAGAGCGTGGCGGTTGGTTTTGCAGTTTTCGGTAGTCGTGTCTGGCCCACCAACGATCATGCCTTTCACCTATGATGCTAATGACGTCGCTGGACCGTCGTGACTTTCTGAAACTTCATCGCGTTGGGGCTCGGTCCGTCTTCTCTGCAAGCGAATACCTTGCAACAAATCCACGGTCCGGTGCTTTAAGTTCGCCATGCGCAACCGCTGTTGCAATGGCAGCTTCGACGCATCGATCGCTGAACCGACGATAGGCCTTGCTGTCTTTTGTCAGTCCGATCTCTTTGGCAGCGAGGGTCGCAATCAATCGTGTCTGCGTCCGCAGCTCTTTCATAAGATCTGCCGATTGGCTTGGTACTGGCGCATCGCTTTGGAGACGGAGCTGACCGGTTCCAACGAGAGCACCTATTGCGGCGGCCATGAAGTTCTGGCGGTGGACCTGAAACAGACTGTCATGGGTGTTGAGCCCAGCATCGGCGACCCGGTGGAAGTACTTAGCGTGTCGCAAAGTCTCTTTGATTTTTTGCTCAACTATGGTGCGTGAGTGGTCGTCTAACACGTTGATCCTGAGTTGGGTTTCTCTTCAATAGTGTAGACGCATCACTCTTAAGAAGTCGTTAAGGAGTGCTTAGGTGTTGTTTGAGGCGACGGCGTTGCGTGCATAGTGTTGGTGCGGACGGGGCCCGTCAGCGTTGCGTGAGTACACTGCCGCCTCGACACCAAGCGCATATGTACCGGTGCTTGATTTGACCAATCGGACATTTGGGTGGTCTGCAATCCAGCTTGTAAATGCGGTGAGCGTAAGGGGGTGCTTGATCTGTTCAGCGGTACACCAAGTGAGGTAGTTGCTGTAAAGCGATGTGAGAGCGGTTCGTGTGTTCGCATCGACGCTGAGACGCTGCGCCTTCCAGATTTGTTCAGGTGTATCGGTCACGCTCAATCGTTTTGGGTTTGGCAACGGCTGAAAGTCTTCAACCTCGTCTTGCCGACGGGCTTGGGTGGACTGACGTAGTAAGCGGATCTGCGACGCGTCACATCGGAAGGCTGTGACCAGATAAGGTCCTAACCCGGATCCAAATTCAACGAGCACGGCCACAAGCAAAGACAGGGCAAAACCAAGCTGATCTGGAGCGAGGCCAGTTAAGCGTTTGAGAATGGCAAGCTGTGGGTCGACGGATGGCATGGCAGCTGATGGCGGCAACGCAGCCCGCTGCCTTTGGAGACGTTCGATCTGCCCTCGAAGACGGCTGGCTTCTTGAGCAATTTTGATCTCACCTTCGAGTGTATGGATTTGCCGACAAAATGCGCGGCTGAGAGGGACGGTCGCGTTGGAACATTGAGATGTTTTGATCCATCGCCTGTGGCGTTTGAGTGTGGAGAGCTCCTGTGACGCGACGATGATGGAGCGATGGGCGGGGAGTGCTTTGTGTTGTGCCTTGGCGTTACCGATCGCCTCGTTCAATTCGGCGTATTGACCGGCTGTCACGGTTCGTTCGCTTGTCAGCGTCGTTCGGTTGAGGGCAGCAAACCCCAGGCCTGATGCAAATGAATAGGCTGTGAAGATCAGCCAGAGACTTAATGCCATAACGGCCATCACCCAGCGTGCGGTTTGCCAACTCAACATGATGACGAAGGGAAGGAGCGCTTTGAGCATGTCAGCGCATACGCTCAGCAAGCCATAGAGTGAGGCGTCAAAGTCGGTCGTGCCAAGTGTGAGACCAAACCGATAGTTCATGGCCGCCGAGATCATGAGCAAACCCAGCGAGGCGGTTAGCCCGAGGCCCGTTGCGATCCAAGAGATCATGGCAGACACCTCCACCTCGACGTCTGTTGTCGAAGTGTCCGCGTCTCAAAAGCTGTGTTGATATCCCATGGATTGGCGCGCGCATGGTGGACGTGCCTACTCAACCCAAACCTTGTGACGTCGCAGACGTGTGTGTCGGGTCTCATCTGCTTTTCGGAGCCGCCCCTCACAAAGCGAAGGGGGCGGCTATGACAAGCAGGTCTGCTTTTTGGTGAGCCTTGAAACGGGCACACGACATTGAAACGGACATTAACATCCCTGCCCGATAACTCATCTCGCATCATTGCGACGTCCGTACCGAAAGCATGACCGTATGGTCCCAACTGAGCCAAACGGACAAATGATGTGGATGGGTTATGGCAGCGAAGCTGCCATAACCCAAGGCCACTTACTCGCATGTGGTTCATCGGGAAAACTCCGATGTTGAGTGGTAGGCTTTGGCTTCCAACCACGACGTGATGTCTGCGAGTTGATAGAGGACGCGGGAGCGTCGTCCAGGACCCGCTTTCATAAAGCGGGGTCCGCTTCCTTCAACGCGCATGCGCTCAAGGGTGCGCGTTGAAATCTTCAAAACCTCAGCGGCCTCATTTGAGGTGAGGTAGGGGGTGATGTTTGGGGATACAGGTGGCATCGGGGTCTCCAGAAGAAGGGTTGCGATGCCTTGACAGGATGGGGCAGAAAAAAGCGAAAACAACAAACAAATTCAATGGAATGCGTTTTTCAAAATTTCAAAAATTTCCCAAGAAAGGAAAAGCTGAAAATCAGTGGTCTAACTCGGCGCTTATGCAAATAAGTAGACCAAAGACAGACGTGATCCTATGGTTTCGTTGAGCCACCAAGAGTCAGGTATTTTTGTGCTCCTCCAACCGATGGCGTGTTTGATAAAACCCTGCTGTGCAACCGCAACGAGGGCCGTTTGCAATGGAGTTTCAAAGTTTCTCTGTTAGATAAAGATTTAGCGTTTGCGATATATGTGGCGTCTAGGTCGCTTATTCGATCCTACAACCACGCGCTCGCACCATTTGGTTTGACCCACACACAGTTTCTGGTGATGACCGTGCGGTGGAAAGAGGACTTGGTCCCAATAAAAATCATTGGGTCGCGCTTGCTACTCGACAGCGGAACTCTCTCACCTCTACTCAAACGATTGGAAAAAATTGGGTATCTATCTCGCCAACGCAGCAGAAATGATGAACGGACAGTCATTGTTTGTCTGACGTCGATGGGTAAGTCACTTGAGGACGATGTGAAGCGGGTCGTTGATCAGCTAACCGAACGCACCGCCCCTGCGAGCGATCAAACGTTAGAGCTGAAACAAGCTCTTGAAGATATAAATCGCCAGCTGCGTTCCAGTTAGACGGCATGTCCCGGGTCGCTTTTCCAGCAACTCGATGGTCATGTGCTTTTTTTATCGACCAGGATCGCGCTTACCATAGGTCACGACATCCATGTGCAAAATCGATTTTTCTAAAACGTTGGTATGAGCTGTTGGGCTGTAGTGGTTCTGTTACTGGCGGGCGCATGTTTCTCGCTTGATGCGGGCG
>JBCBRD010000215.1:0-4807 GCA_039819885.1 Pseudomonadota bacterium | reverse complement strand
CATCCTCTTGCGGATCATCGGCTCAACAGCCTTCTGGATCACACCAGCTTCACCAAACGCACAGAGCGGCTTGTGAGCATCGATCATGTCCAGCTTACTCTCAATCCACACATCTGAGCTTGTCTGGCCGTGCCACCAATCCTCAACATAGATCATCTCGTTAGGGTCGATCGCAAACAGGCCGTGTTCCGTATAATCGCCTGCGTCTTCCGTTACCGCATAGTCAGAGCACAGATAGCGGCTCACATTCTTTGGCACCATCTTGTGGCGCTTGAACCATTCCCGCTTGAAGAACGTACCCTCATCAGGGCTAGGCTCTTGCTGATAGAGTGCCGACCAGTCTCTAGGGCCAATCGTACCTTCAATCTCTCTCAGGATGTCTACAGGGAAGCGCTCAGGCCAGAGTGCCTTGTCTTCCTTGCTAATCGCCGGGAGGATCAGCTTATCCCACTTCTTGCCGCCGTTTGCCTCTGCTTCCAGCAAGCGGCCCGCCAGATCATCCTCATGCCAGCGGGTTTGAATCAGTATTTCTGCGCGTAGTCCCTGCAATCGGGTGTAGGCAGTAGACGTATACCAGTTCCAGACCAGTTCGCGTCGGTTTTCACTATCAGCCTCTTCACGGTCCTTGAGAGGATCATCAATGATAAGAATATCAGCACCGCGACCAGTAACGGCAGTGCCAACACCAGCAGCAACATAAGCACCGCCACCCGAAGTATTCCAGCGGTTCGCGGCCTTGGAGTCCGGAGCAAGCTGCGTTTCAAAGACATTGCTGTATTTTCTCTCAGCTACGATGTTTCGAACCTGTCGGCCAAAGTCTGTTGCCAAGTCCGAGTTATACGATGCCTGAATAATCGACCGCTCAGGGTTTCGCCCCAAGAACCAGGCAGGGAAGCGTTTAGTGGCCAGCTCCGATTTACCGTGCCGTGGTGGCATAAACACCATCAAGCGCTGTATCTCGCCGCGCTCTACCTTCTCAAGCGCTTCTGCAATCAACTGGTGATGAACAGCCGCCTCGTATTGAGGGAAAGTGTATTCAGTGAATGATATTAGACTCGTCTTCGCCTGTATCCTGTCCAGAACCTCTTGCGCGGCCTGCTGTGGCGATAGAGACGAGCTCGTCGAGCGTAAAGTCTGCTGCATCTTGTTTGTGCGTTACGGTTTGATCAACGCTGGATAGCTTGGCGTGCACATACGGAGCAGCCGCTTTTGCTGCATCCATGCGCGTGTCGAAATCATTTGCGTCATTGCGAAGCGCCTCAAGCATAAACTCAAGCGGCGTCATTCCTTCGCCAGCTTTCTTGATAGCCTCTTCAGTCAGACGCGTCCTTGCGCCTTTTGGGCGTCCTGCGCCTTTTCGTTTGCCGCCGTGTCCACTCATGAATTTTTGATAGCTTTCAAGTTACGCCCGTAACGTTCCGTAAACTCATCCCACGCTTTATCTTCTTTCTTTTTCTCGAACTCGTCCATTATATCGATGACGACTTGCACGAGATGAGCGATGTCTATGGGCTCCTGCTGTTCGGAGAGTTTGCTCAAGCATGCCTCCAATAGTAATGCCGGTCACGTCGTTTCGTGATAACAGCTTCTGCTTCCAGGTACACTTTGAAGATCTGACCATCAGAACGAGTGACAGTCATTTCAATTCGACCGAAGCATGACAGGGCTGACAGTGTTAGCGTGGCAATATTGCTGTTGAGTGAAACACTTGCTGTGATGCCAGAGGCTTCGGAAATGGTGGCGCTATCGATTGTCTGTCCCGTGTCTAGCGTGTCATTGAAGTTGAACGTGACCTTGCGAGTCTCGTCCTCTTCCATGTCTAGCTTGAACGTGCGCTGCTCGGTGTCGAAGCTTAAGCCTCGCACAATGTAGCGTTGGTTCTCTCGATAGCGAACTGATGCGTTCATGGCGTGTGCTCTGATACACCATCAAGAGAGATCAGAGCTTTGTGCTGCTCATCAGTGGTGTCCGCGCAAAAGATTAAACCGTTTTTATCGTCCGACACAAGTTTGCGCCCGCGGATGTCGTTCATTCCAAATGGCGAGCGATATTCCATGTCGCCGTCATCCACTGTTTCCCAGTATGTTTTGTAATGCCGGATCATAATGCACCTGCTTCGAAATCATCAGCTGTATTGCTCGCTCGACCACAGAAGCCAACGCGATCACCCGTGCTTGGTGGACCTGCTGAAATATCGGTCCAGCCTATGTCCTCAACGCCATTAACCAGGACACGCGCATTATTGCCTGAGATCTCTATGCGCATGGTGTCGCCAATTACCGGCGCGGCTGTGCCTGTCGCCACGCTGGTGAAGCCGCCATCTTGGTAGAAAAGATCGTATTCAGCGCCACCAGAGCGACAGCCGACCCATTCAGTTCTGGATGTCGCCCGAACGACGAGGAATGAACTCCAATTCGTTTGCCCTACAGTGCATTCTGCGTAGGCATCAACCTCTTGAATCGACTCCACATAATAAACTCTGTCAGTGCCTGATGTAGCCTCAAGATTAAGCTCGTTTGAAACAACTCCCGCAACACCCGTGCCATTGGCAAAGACAGACCAATCCGCACTATCCGTAAGGTCTTCATCAGCGCGGTTAAAGTCATCGGTGAAGGCAGCGCCACCACCACTCACAACAGGCACCGCACAAACTGGCATCAAGAACATTACTGAAGCGCCACGATGTTTAAGTATGAAAAGCTGCCAAGCTTGATGATCTGAGCCAGGAAATCATCGCCGTCCGTGGTCGTGAATGATCCATCAACCTTGGTAAATCCACTCGTGGTGATAGCGCCCGCTGACCCGTTATTCGTAATCTGAATGACCACTGTGCAATTGCTTGCAGGGGGCGCGAGTGTGAAAGCGCCGCCATTTGTCAGCGTCTGAAAATTCTCCTCACCCGTCGCAGGTGCCGGAGTTATCGTGCCTGAGCTGACCGTTCCGTGAGCATAAGCATCTGATGTGTATCCAGCGGTGAGATTGTCACCCTCGTCGGCCTTCAGGATGTCTGCGTTGGCAGCCTCATAGTCCGTTGAATCAAACGCTTTGACCTGCGCAAGATTTGTCACCTCACTATCCATCAAAGCGCCAGCGGCGGTCACATTGGCCGTGTCCGTTACGTCAGCGCCCGTCTCGATACCGTCAAGTTTAGTCTCATCAGCCGTGGTGAATGAAGCCGTGGTTCCATCAAGGACCGCGCTATACGCCTGAACATCCGACCCAATTGCAACACCTAGATTAGTCCGGGCAGTGCTGGCATTAGCCAAATCTGACAAGTTGTTTGCAGCAAGCATGTCACCGCCGCCGCCGATCGCCGTCCACTGGCCATCACCCCGCAGAAAGGTTGAGCTGCTTGCTGTGCCGGTCGTGCTGAGATTGCTGATCGCAAGGCTGCCCGTGGTGTCCGTGGCAAGATCAATCGCACCGAGCGTGATCTGCTGGCCTGATAGGGTCAGGTAGTCTAGCGAGCCCGCTAGCGTCACATTGGTCGAGTTATCCGTGCCCGCAGCGTCTACACCCAGATTTGTGCGGGCCGTCGCAGCACTGACAACATCTGACAGGTTATTCGTGGAGAGCATGTCTCCCGAACCTGCCGTGATATTCGCTTCAATATACGTCAGAAGCTGAGCCGCGGTCGCCTTTTGGCTCGCAGGCGTGCCAGCCGGATCATTCTCGATCAGGATCAGGTCATCTGCCGTAACGCCAGACGCTGACGTCAGATCACCAAGCGTGACATTAGCCATTTAGGACAGCTCCCAGTACCAGAAAAAATGCAATAGCCGCGCAAACATGGAATAGAAGCTCGTCTTTTTCGGCTTCGGTCACGAATTGTCCCGGCGTGCGCGCTTCCAGTAGAGCGCAGACCAAACACAAGCTGCGATCGTGCCTGACAGTGGAATAGAACTGATCAAAGGCATGTTGCTGGCAGCATAATACAGGATAACGGCGCCACCGACTGTGCCGGTTAGATCGCCAACAGTATCGGCAGACCAACCGGTCACTTTGGCCACATCGTTTCGCATTTCAGTGTAGACTGACATGGGTACTCTCCAGATTTTACAAAAGGGTACCAGCCGGGACTCGCAGGTCGGAGGTGGGGATGACCCTGCAAAGCATTGGGGACGCTGCCCGGCTGGTGAGAAAAAAGCGGCTCGCGAGTTCGACGTATCAGCTGAAGGACATTCGCTGAGACGCGAGCCCCCTGTTGCTTGCCGCAAAGTGAAATTGGCCCGGCATTATCAACCCCCGGGAGGGATGCGCATTACGGCTACACGCGACACTGTTCGCGACCCATCGGAATGCGACGATGAATTAGATTCTTGGGAAAGCCCCGCGATGCGTTCGATTGCCAAAGGCAAGAACTGCATTGTGATGTTTTTCGCATTATTCGCGACCCAACGCAACCCCTAGCTAAAAAATGGCTCCGCAGCCTCAAGATATTGTTTCAAGGCGCCTTTGACGCGACTCTTCGCCTTGTCGGAATTGCCGCCAATCTGACGAGCGGCCTGCATCAGAGTCACATGTCCGCACACAAGCCCCGTGACGGGCTTTACGAAGTCCAGGCTAGGTAGCTGACCCTCACCCGCAGAAACCGCCTGTGCGGCCAATCTGAGCGCGTTAATCTTGCTTTCAATGCCAGAGGGTTGCCCGCCATCCACAAAAACAAGGTTGCCGCCTCCGCTCACCGTCACCTCACGCGCAACCATGTAATCACGCAAGCGGAGCACAGTGCGACCGTGACGCTCTTCAAGGTAGCGATCCTTGAGCATGTTGGAGATGCTGTCTCGCGGCCCCAGCTCACGAATGA
>JBCBRD010000214.1:0-4825 GCA_039819885.1 Pseudomonadota bacterium | reverse complement strand
TGGCATCCCAGCTTGGACTCTGATGATCGCTTTGTTGCCCGTTGCAGCCTATCAAGCACAAGGCATTCCGGACTATCCAACCGGATTGGCGATCGGTCTCTACATCGCATTCTTTGCCATGTATCTCGCGCCAAAACTGGCCGGCCTGATCGATGCAGTACTTACGCGCGGTGAAGTGGCACGCTTTGGCGGCCCAGTTCGGTTCGCGGCGAGCGCTGTCATCGAACTCGTATTTTCATTCTTGCAGGGCGCGATCTCCACGATCCGCACAACCGTGTTCATGGTCGGCCTCGCCTTTGGAACATCCGTCAAATGGGGCGGGCAGGATCGCGATGCACATGGTATCTCATGGCGCACTGCCGTGCAGGACCTATGGCCACAAACGCTCTTCGGCGTTGTGGTCTGTTCAGCGCTTTGGGCTATTTCTCCCGAAACGCTCTACTGGTCCCTCCCTCTGACACTTGGCTACCTGATTGCCATTCCGTTTGCGGTTCTCACCGCCGAACCAGCACTCGGGCGTTGGATGCAGCGGATGGGTCTGTGCGCAATCCCAGAAGACTTTGCACCACCCATGGAAATCCGCAGCCTGAGCGAAGGTGACCTAACCACCTTCGAGCCGGCACGTCTGCCGATGCCATTGTCGGGTAGCGATCCAGCGATTGGCTCTCGCCCGGCAACTGCACCCATCGCCTTCACATCTGAAGACCGCTGATCGCAACATGACAGCGGCTTTAGCAGACACAGTCCAGCGGCTTGCGAACACAGAAGCGTTCGCAAGCTTGCGTCCTTCGTTCCAGGCCTATTATGGCGCGCCCGATCGGGACGCCGCAATGGACGCGCTCTATCGGCGCTTCATTCCCAACGGTGGGCTCGCGTTTGATATCGGCGCACATGTGGGTGACCGGACGCAAAGCTTCCGCAGACTGGGAGCTCGCGTTGTCGCTCTAGAACCCCAGCCGTTGTGCGCGACAGCGCTCCGCGAGATCTTTGCAGATGATCCCAATGTCATGCTCGTCGAGATGGCATGTGCGGCCTCACCTGGCACACTCACCTTCCACGTCAATTCGGACAACCCCACCGTCTCGACTGCATCGCCCGACTTCATTACCGAGGCCGATGGCGCAGATGGTTGGGCCGATCAGCGCTGGGATGCTGAAATCTCAGTCCAGGCCACAACGCTGGATGAATTGATCGCATCCCACGGTCAGCCAGACTTCATCAAGATTGACGTTGAGGGGTTCGAGCACACCGTGCTGGCTGGGCTGTCTTCAAAACCGGTCGCATTGTCATTTGAGTTCACCACCATTCAGCGACCAACTGCACTGCGTGCACTCAAGCATCTCGCCGACTTGGGTAACTATCGTTACGATGTCGCTCTGGGTGAAAGCCAACAGCTCAGATTTGGGCAAGGGCACGAAGTGGGTGCAGATACGATGGCCGATATCATCCTCGCTCTTCCTCACGACGCCAACTCCGGTGATATCTATGCGGTACGTCAATCATCGACCTAATCTGCTAAAAGCCCTGCCAGCCCTCAGCTTGGTGGTAGGTGTGTTGGCATTTCCGTTTGCAACAGGCAGCGCCACTGAACCATCGGGCAAAGTCGGCGTTGAAGTCCAAAACCTCTCAAAACCGATCCTGTGTGCGGAAAAAGACAACGTCACGGTTGCCTTCAAGCATTCAGGCGTGAAACGTTTCACGATTGAGGCGGCACACCCTGCGTACATCAATACGCTGCAAAAGGATTCATTTGCGGCGGACTGGACCGCCTGCGAGGACATCGCAACAGGCGTGATCACCCAGAAGGCAACGCCGAAGAAGCTGACCATCTATGAGGATATCAACCTCTGGATCACCGGCCACACATTCCCGAAGTTCTGGCGGGATCGCAAAGTGCCATTCACGGTCTCAGGCAAGACCAACGACACATTCCATCTGATCCAGGTGTGGGTCCGGCACAACGAACGCGCCGAGGAAGTCTTGGTCGTCTACCCGGTTGACGGCTACTGGCGTGCACGCCCTTTGCCACCGAAACATCTCGGTTGGAGCGCCTATGGCTCTTCATTCTTGATTGGCCCAATCGAGGACGTACAAGGCCCAAGAGAAGTGCGCCCTGTCGTTAATTTACAGTCGCTCAACTTCGATCCGGCTTCAAAAACCTTTGAGATGACATTTGAGAGAGGTGGCACGGCCACGGTATCAATGTCTGAACTAACAGACGAACGCATGCGCCTCCAAGTTGCGCTATCCGAGCCAACTAAAGAGGGCGCATTCGCAGCGCTGAGATCAATGTACGTCACCCGCTTTAATGCCGACGCCACCGATGTTGCCGTTTTGGAGAACGGTGCAAAGGCTTGGCGTGAAGAGCCTGTCATGACATTCACAGGTGCGAAGACTGCAACCAGTGTCTGGCTCGGTCGGCTGGTGCCATCACGGCACAACACATCAGCACCAGACTTCGTTGTTTCAGGTTTCCAAACAAACGATACGGTTCGCGGAGCGAGCGACACGACATCTGCATCAACACAAACAAGCGCGCCTACCAAATGAGTTGAGGCATCGCACCGACGGCAGGCGAAGCATCCGGCGCAGCAAAAAGCGTTGCCAACCCCCTTGGGCACATCTCATCGCCATCCATGACATCAGTGCGGTGAATCCCACCGCCGATGAACAGCGCGTCAACACCCGCCGTCGCAGCCGCTTTGAGATCTGTGCGAACGGCATCGCCAATGGCCAAGATCCGTGAGCGATGCAACATCTCTTTCCGCAAGTCTTCAGCGATATCCAATGCCGTGCCATAGGCGCTCGCATGAGGCTTCCCAGCCCAAAAGACCGAACCACCAAGTTCGGCATAGCGGTCGGCAATCGCCCCGGCGCAAAGATAGAGCTTCCCACCCACATCGACGTATTTGTCTGGATTGGCACAGACAAACGGCAGCTTGCGCTCGAGGGCAACCGTCAAAAGTGGATCATAATCCTCTGCCACTTCGGAAAGATCATCATTCAGCCCGGTGCAGACAATGGCCTCAGACGTTTCAAGTGGTCCGAATTCGGCTGAGACAGCATTGAACAACGCACTGTCGCGATCCTGCGGACCAATCGCGTAGACTCGGCGGTACCCGGCCTTAGAAATATGGCGCAGCGCTATATCGCCGGACGAGACAATGTCATCCCACGCATCTTCCGGGAAACCCTTTAAGGCAAGCATGCGGGCGACCTGAGCCTTGGGCACGGGAGCATTGGAGACGAGTACAACCGTTCCACCCCGCTCCCTAAAGCGCCTCAACGCGTCTTGCGCCCCGAAATGTGCGTTAACGCCATCATGAACAACACCCCAGACATCACAGAAAATAGCATCATACTTCTCCATGAGGTCTCCCGCCCGATCGATGATCGGAGGCGGGCTGAGTGTATTCGCTGAGAGCTGTCCAAACATTCAATAGAGGCTTTCATTGCTGTTAAAAGGCGCGTTTTAGACCAAGCCTGCGCGGGTTGACCTGGGATAAATAAGATTAACACGTATTATCTAAGACTCTGTCTAACCCCTTGATAGAAAGTGTTTGCAACTGAAACAATTTGGCCCGTCGACGCGGGCGTTTAAAGGGTTAGGCTGAAAAAGCCTTGTGACGTTCCACACGGAACAGTCGACCATCAACCGGGTTGCTAGAACAGCGTCAACGAACAGCGCCCCATTGAGGAGACAGACACAATGACCCGTTTCACAACACTTGCCGCACTCACATCACTCGGTTTCATCGCAGCCCTTCCAGCAGCAGCTCAGGCAGGAAAAAGCCCACTCGGCGTCTGGATGAACGACACTGGCCGAGGTGCCATTGAAATTACTGAATGTGGTTCAAAGCTTTGTGGCCACTTGGTTTGGGCCAAGTCGAAAAAAGACACCGATCGCGGATGTGGCAAGCAGATCATCGGAAACGCGAAGAAAGTTTCCAGCAAAACATGGGACAATGGCTGGATCTACAGCCCAGAGAAAAAGCGCAAGTACTCGGTTGAACTTAAGCCGCTGAGTGGCGACCGTCTCCGCGTCAAAGGTTACAGAGGTTCAAAATTCTTCTCCAAAACGATGATCTGGACCAAAGCGGCAGAAGACCTTCAACGCTGCGATGGCGTTGATAATGGCACCGTACTGGCTGCGAACACTGAGCCGGCCGCCGAGAAGTACGAGAACACGACCGTCACAGAAACCGCGCCGACAAACGAAACTAGAAAGCCGGTTAAGCAGTACGAAGAGCCAGTCGAAGAAAATGAAGAAGAAGTGGCTGAAGCTGATGAAGGCGGCAGCCCATTGGAAGGTCTCGACCTCGACAAGTACTTCAAGAAAACCGACAACGGCGACTGCAAGTTGAACACACCCTGGATCAAGCTCCGCTTTAAGTGCGACGACTGATCTAAGCCTTACACATCATTGAGTTTATTGGCCCGGGACCCAGCGTCTCGGGCCAATTTGTTTCGCGCCCACCGAAGTCCGAGAAACGAATGTTGAACGCTCAAGTGGACCGCGAAAACTAAGATGAACGCCACCTGACAACCAGCCTCAGACTGGGTTCAGAGCGGATTTGGCATTGTGTCTCTATCAGATCAGACACGATCACGAGACAAGGAGAGACACCCATGAAAGCCCTCGGTTTCATTATCGCCCCAGTCGCAGCCATCGCATTCGCACTGCCAATGGCAGGTGCCGCAAACGCAGGTCCAGGTGGCAAGCACTACAATGGTGGAGGTGATTGGTACAACGTTGCTGGTATCGAAACTTACACCCAACGCATCAGTCATCGAATCAGAAACCAAAAGCGACGAATTCGGCGCG
>JBCBRD010000213.1:0-4880 GCA_039819885.1 Pseudomonadota bacterium | reverse complement strand
CAGCCGAATTGCATCGCACAGCACGTGGTGTTGTTGCGTTCGGACTTAACCAAGTTGATGCCGAGAACGATACCAAGCTTTTCCAGCGAGTCAGAGGTGGCTTCTGACAACCGTTCTGGAAGCGCCGGCACAATCCGGTCAGCCGCTTCAATCAGTGTAATCTTGATATCGTTCTCGGCATCAACTTGGTTAAGTCCGAACGCAACAACACCTCGCGCCGTGCGATGCAATTCGGCTGAGAGTTCAGTCCCAGTTGCGCCTGCTCCGATAATCGCAACATGCAACTGACCAGGCTCCACAGGCTTGCCCTGAGCATGAGCGCGCAGGCAGGCATTGATCATGCGGCGGTTGAAACGTTCTGCCTGTTCCGGCGTGTCGAGCATAATGGCGTGCTCTTGAACACCCGCCGTTCCAAAGTCGTTGGATACAGACCCAATCGCGATGACAAGCGTATCGTACCGGAAGGATCTTCTAGGTGTAATCTCACGACCGTCTTCATCGAATGTCGCGGCGCAATGGACGAGCTTCTTGTCACGATCGACGCCGATCATTTCCCCGAAGCGATAGGAAAACCCGTGCCAGTGCGCTTGGGCCAGATAGTCAAGTTCGTGTCGTGACACATCCATGCTTCCGGCCGCAATTTGGTGCAAAAGCGGTTTCCAGATATGGGTGCGCGACCGATCAATCAGCGTGACATGCGCTTTCTTCTTGCGACCGAGCTTGTCTCCGAGCGTCGTCACAAGTTCCAGTCCACCTGCACCGCCACCTACAACAATAATCTTGTGCTGATCGTCAGGTCCTGGAACCAAGATCGAATCGTCAACGCCACCTGAGCTGACGTCTGCCAATGCTGCGTCTGCCATAGCCCTTGTCCTTATCCTCTAATTTCGCCGCCGGTGGCTTTTTTCACTGCTGCGATCACCTTCTCGGAGACAGCTTCAATATCTTTATCCGTCAGGGTCTCGTCTATGGGCTGTAAGGTCACTTCTAGCGCAAGCGATTTCTGACCCTGATCAGCGAGTTGCCCGCCCGCGAACACGTCAAACACATTGACACCTGTGATCATGTTTTTGTCGGCACTCCGCGCAGCTTTGACGACATCACCAGCAGCCGTATCGCCATTAACGACGAAAGCGAAATCACGACGAACCGGCATCAGATCACCAGCGTTCATTTGAGGCTTGGCCCGAGTGGTTTTTTTCTTTCCGCCTGGGATCGCATCAAGGAAGATCTCGAACGCAACCGTCGGTTCATCGTCTATATCGAGTGCCTTGAGCGTGCGCGGGTTCACAACACCGAAATGTGCCAGGATTGTTTTCGGCCCCAACCGCAACGTGCCCGATTGACCTGGATGATACCATTGAGGCGCATCGCGCGTGATCTGCGGCTTTTCGGGGTCAAGCCCAAGGCTGGCCAGCACGGCCATCACGTCGGCTTTCGCATCAAACGCCGTCACCGGGTCCGCCGCGCCATCCCAGTGCCGTCCACCGCCACTGAGTTCTGCAGTTCCCGAACGAACACCGGCTGCCACGATCATCTGGTCTTTTGCACCCGCACCGCGATAGGCCTGCCCAAGCTCAAAGAGTGCAGCATCGTCAAAACCGCGATTGCGATTGCGCTGGGCAGCACCAAGCAAGCCTGGCAGCAGCGAAGGTCGCATCGTCGAGAGGTCAACCGAGATCGGGTTGTCCAACTCCACGATGGTCCCACAACCCACGAACGTTTCGGCTTCCCCCCGCGGAACGAACGACCACGTAATCGCCTCCACCAGGCCGCGCGCAGCAAGTGTGCGCCGGGCCCGCCGCGATTGCTTTTGCGCATGCGTCAACGTCGGGCGTGCGACCCCGTCGAGATCGGGCAACGGTGTGGCTGGCACATTGTCGATCCGCGCGATCCGGACGACCTCTTCAACGAGATCAGCCGGTCCTTCGACATCTGGTCTCCAACTCGGCACACCGACGTTGAGACGGCCCGCCTCACCTGCAGCCACATCAAATTCGAGATCGGTCAGGATGCGCTTGATCTCAGCATCTGGCAGCTTCAACCCGGTGAGCTTTTCAACACGTCCCGGATCAAAGTCGATTGTCAGGTTGGGTTTGGGCACCTCACCTGCAATTGTTTTCTGTGTCGGCGTCCCACCGCAAATATCGAGGATCATCCTCGTAGCAAGATCCAGCCCGGGCACGACCGACTGTGGGTCCACGCCGCGCTCAAAGCGGTAACGGGCATCCGTCGTCAGGCCTGACTTGCGACCTGTTGCAGCGGTGCGGATGGGATCAAACCACGCGCTTTCAATCAGGACACGTGTTGTTGCATCCGTTGAGCCAGAGGCAAGTCCACCCATGACGCCGCCAAGCCCGAGAACGCCGCTGTCATCGGCAATGACGCACATCGCATCGTCGACATCATAGGACTTTTCATCCAGCCCAACGAAGCTCTCGCCATCTTTGCCAAGTCGCGCGTGCACCGTCCCGGATAGCTTGTCAGCGTCATAGGCATGGAGAGGTCGCCCGAGGTCATAGGAGATGTAGTTCGTCACATCCACCATTGCATTAATCGGACGCAGGCCGATCGCGGTCAGCCGATGCTGCAACCAATCAGGCGATGGCCCGTTCGTAACACCCTCAATGACGCGACCGGCAAACACCGGACAAGCATCCGCTGTGTCGGCATCGAAGTTGAGATCAATAGCAATCGGACACGGCGCATCACCTTCGACGTCATCGCCCAAGTCGCGTGGAGGCTTCAATTTGCCCAGCCCGGCAGCCGCAAGGTCACGCGCAATCCCGCGCACGCCTGTGCAGTCCGGACGGTTCGGCGTTAGCGCCACATCAAACACGGGATCGTTCAAACCCATCGCATCGATATAGCGTTCACCGACTTTGCCGCTCAGTGCATCATCAACATCGAGAATGCCGTCACTTTCGTCGGATAGCTCCAGTTCAGCCGCCGAACACATCATGCCATTGGACTCGACACCGCGAACCGGCTTCTTCACCAACGTCACATCCAACCCCGGCACATAGGTGCCAATCGGCGCGAACACAGCCAACATCCCGGCGCGTGCATTAGGAGCACCGCACACAACTTCGACCGTTGGCTTGCCGGGTGCAATCTCGACCTGCAAGACCTGCAACTTATCCGCGTCGGGATGCTTTGCGGCTTCAACAACGCGCGCGATCGTGAAGGCGCCAAGTGTTTCAGCTGGGTCTTCAATGCCGTCGACCTCCAGCCCGATCGCTGATAGCGCGGTCGAGATCTCATCAATCGATGCCGCTGTCTCGAGGTGATCCCTCAGCCAGCCCAATGTGAACTTCATCTCAGTTGCTTTCTAGACTGTGATTCCAAATTGGCAGTTAGCCCGTGACCGGTTAGGCCGGCGTGCCGGATTTCTTTTTCGAACGCAAGCGGAAGCGTCGCCGTTTCTTACCAGATGCGCTCGCAGCTCCAATCGCTTCACTTAGCAAAGTGCGTCGCGCCTGCCGGATACGAACCCAGATATAGGCGAATGAGAACGCGATCCTGATGAGTGTCAGCGCGAAGTAGATGCGAAACACAAAACAATACATCACGAACCAGCCATTCGACCGATCCATGAGAAGTGTTGTCGCGCGCATTTCGAAGTGTTCCATCACATCGAAGAACCCGCCGCGCAACACAAGGTCCAACCCAAAGAACGCGGCTCCAATCGGCCCGGCCACGACCTGCTCACCGTCACTCGTGACATACAAGATGTTGCCGTCGGACTGAAGCGCGAGGCAGCTGATCACGAATAAGATGTAGAACACGAGCATCGAGATGCCCATGGATTGGTAATACCGGATGACATACTTCAGTGTGTCGCCGGAAAAGCCATACTGCACCCACTCATCGAGATCGCGGTGCTTGGTGTCATGGTAGAACCAGGTCAGGAACGCGACGACCACCATCGCCACAGACAGTCCAATCGCGATGCCAACAGAAAGCGACATGGGAAGTGTCTTAAACCTTTCCTATCCAGCCGATTGAGCGCGAGCGCCAACCACGCCCTTGGCAACCATCAGCCACGGCTAAGGCCACCAGCAACCGTCGGCATATCTAGCATTGAAAAGCCGTAGTGCTTTAACCAACGCAGATCGCCACTGAAGAACGCGCGAAGATCCGGTAGGCCATACTTGAGCATCGCCATGCGGTCGATACCCATGCCAAACGCGAAACCCTGGTAGACCTCCGGGTCCAGCCCGCAGTTGCGCAACACCTTTGGATGCACCATGCCGCATCCGCCAATCTCCAGCCATGACCCCGGTTTGCCAATGGCACCGGCATCAATGTCGATTTCAGCCGATGGCTCAGTGAACGGGAAGTACGACGCGCGATACCGCATCTTAACATCGTCCACCTCGAAGAATGCTTTGCACATCTCTTCCAGTGTCCATTTGAGATGCCCGAAATGCGTTTCCGTATCGATCACCAGCGCTTCGATCTGATGGAACATCGGCGTATGGGTCTGGTCTGAATCGCACCGATAAACCCGTCCGGGAGCGATGATCCGCAACGGTGGCTTCTGGTTCAACATCGTGCGGATCTGAACGGGTGAGGTATGCGTGCGCAACACCATCCGCGAACCATCTTCGCCAGCCGGGAAATAGAACGTGTCGTGTTCCTGGCGGGCCGGATGCTCTTCGGGAATATTCAGCTTGGTGAAGTTGTAGTCATCCGTCTCGATATCTGGACCTTCAGCCACGGCAAACCCGAGATCGGCGAAGATCTCGGACAACTCATCCATGACCTGACTGACAGGGTGAATGCGGCCTTCAGAAACAGGTCCTACGCGAACCGGCAAGGTCACGTCCGCCGTTTCATTGGCTAGCCGTGCCTCAAGTGCTGCGTCTTCCAGAACT
>JBCBRD010000212.1:0-4922 GCA_039819885.1 Pseudomonadota bacterium | reverse complement strand
GGCATCACCTGACACCTGGCAGGATGCTGCTCAAGCCATCATGACAACAGACACCTTCCCAAAAATGGCAACATCCGCTGTCGGCTTGAGCGACGGGACAGCCGGATGCATCAACGGAATTGCCAAGGGCGCAGGAATGATCGCACCGGATATGGCCACCATGCTCTCATTCCTGGTGACCGACCTGAACATTGGGCAAGCAGCGCTCCAAGACGTGCTCAAGAAAGCCGCAGACGCTTCGTTCAACGCCATCACCGTGGATAGCGACACATCGACCAGCGATACGCTGCTTGTATTCTCAACAGGCCGAAAGCAAGCAGGTGACGGCTCACTACGCGATAGCAATGACCGCAACTTCCAGGCATTCCAGGTTGCCCTAAACGCCATAACCCATGACCTCGCTCAGGCAATCGTTTGTGACGGCGAAGGCATCACCAAACATGTCACGATCCGCATTAAGGGTGCCGAAGACGACTTCGCCGCAAAGCGCATTGGCATGTCGATCGCCAACTCGCCGCTAGTAAAAACAGCGATCGCCGGCGAAGACCCCAATTGGGGGCGCATCGTGATGGCTGTGGGCAAATCCGGCGAGACGGCTGACCGGGACAAACTGTCGATTTGGTTCGGACAACACAGAATGGCAACGTCTGGGGAACGCGCACCCGACCACAGTGAGGACGACGCCGCAGCTTACATGAAGGGCGATCGCATTGAGCTCATTGTCGACATCGGCATCGGCCCAGGATCGGCCACGGTCTGGACGTGTGACCTCACCCATGAGTACATATCGATAAATGCAGACTACCGAAGCTAGGAAATCGTTATGTGCGCCGAAACCGTCGACAAAGCATTTTGGGTGGATCGGTGGGCCAAAGGCGACATCGGTTTCCACCGCGACACACCACACCCCAGCTTAAGTGCACAATGGTCAAGCCTGAACCTGAAACGCAATGCCACGGTGTTTGTGCCGCTATGCGGGAAATCCCACGACATGATCTGGCTGGCCGAAAAGGGCCACTTTGTTATTGGCGTCGAGTTGGCTCAAAAGGCCATAGAAGACTTCTTCGAGCACCTCCAGGTCGAACCAACGATCACCAAGATCCAACAATTTAGGGTCTTTGAGAGCGGGCCTTACCGATTGTTTTGCGGAGACATCTTCAGCTCCAAACCCCAGCATATGGTCTCAGTGGACGCCGTCTATGATCGCGCGGGCTTCGTGGCATTGCCGCCCGGTCTTCAGGCAAAATACGCGCAACACTTGGCCGACATACTCCAACCCACCACGAAAGTGCTCATCGTCTCCCTCGACTACGATCCTGGGGAAATGGAGGGGCCCCCATTCTCAACACCGCCGGACAGTGTCGCAAGGAACTTTGAAACCCACTTCGATATCGAGCAACGATCTCGTGAACACGCTCTGGAAGCAAATAGCCCCTTGCGGAAACGAGGGCTCACAGCTTTGAATGAAACCTGCTACGTGTTGCAGCGCAAAGCGACGACCTGATTGCACAATCCGCACGTCAGAACATGGCGGCGATGGCTCAAGTCTCGCTCAACGCACACTGTCATAAGCGGCCTTTTTAGAACTGGGTCCTGGGGGATAGACCAAACATGCGGTTCACGCGCGCGGACATGCTGCGCTTGATGTGGCTCTATGTGCTGACGTACGTCGCTGTGACAGCCCTTGCTGTCGTCGTAGCGCGCACATTGGCCGTAGACGTCCGTTTCGACGTCATCCCGATCGCCGCGACCCTTCTGCTCATTGGGACTCTGATCAGCCAACGCCACGTTATTGCACCGGTGATCCCAGGCGGATTAAAACGGTCAACGTGGTGGCTGTCGTTCCTCTTCGGCCTGGTGCTCGTCGCAGCGACAGCTCTCACGATCGCGTTTCTAGGATTTATATTGTTTACATTGCCCGGCGCACCATTTGCCGAATGGTGGGATGCAAATGGCGAGACAACGATCAACGCAATCCGCAAGGCAATTGAAGCACCGTTGTTCGACCCTGAAGAAATCCGCCTTCAACTCATCTTCTGGTTGGCCGCAGCCATCGGAAACCTTCTTTTGTTTTGGCCTCTCGGTAGTCTCTTATCCAGGCGAACCAACCGTCCGGGCCGACCCTACATTGTAGCAATGGCTGCCACTGTTTTGTTGGCCGACTCGCTCCCATCAGCGGTGTTGGATCACGGGCCCGCCGTTGTCGCTGAACACATAGCGCCTGTGGCCGGTGAAATGACGGAGCTAGCTGTCTTTACCTCATTGTTTGGGATCGCGATCTTAGTCGCGGTACTCAACTCACTGGTGATCAGCTTTGCTTTGTCCAGCATAGCGGCTCCACCCCCAAACTCAAAGGACGGCAACAAAACCTCTGGGGCGGATACGGCTAGCCAACCGCGAACCGGCCCACCAAAAGACGCGCCTGATACCAACAAACCATCTCCCAAGAAAACGGTGATCGATCAGCCCGTCGACCAGAAGACCAAGACCTGATGAAATCTGAAGCCGCCACAAACACAAAACCAATCTTGACGGTCGTAGCCGCAGCCCTTGTTGATGCTGACAACCGTGTGCTGCTGACCCAGCGCCCCCCAGGCAAATCCATGGCCGGTCTATGGGAATTCCCTGGTGGGAAAATTGACCCTGGTGAAAGCCCGGAAAAAGCGTTGGTGCGCGAACTCTACGAGGAGCTCGGCATCGACGTTTGCTTGACGTGCATTGCGCCGTTTACGTTTGCAAGCCACGCATACGACGACTTCCATCTTCTTATGCCGCTGTACTTGTGCCGTTCATGGGATGGAGAAGTGACCTCGCTGGAGGGCCAGCAAATCGCATGGGCGCGTGCGAACCGGCTGCAGGACTATGAGATGCCCCCGGCAGACTTGCCGCTCTTGCCCTTCCTGCGCGATTTGCTGGCGTAAAACACCTTTTGTGTAAAAAGTCAGCTTGAAATAACCGCTTCAGACAAATGCTTCTCTAAGGCATCCGCACCACCCACATACTGACCATCAAGCCAGATTTGCGGCGTTGTCACCGGCGTATGATTTCCGATCTCGCGCTTAGCCCGCGGCACGACTTCGTAAACTGCCCGCGGGTTCTTCACGACATCATGGTAGGTGTAGGCGACGCCACCGGCGTCAAGCGCATCCTTTGCCCGCGTGCAGTGACCACATCGGTCTTTCCCGAAAACATGGTTGCCGCTCAGTTCAGCGCGATCCACCCACTGCTTGACCACCGCCTCGGCGAGAACGCCACGGTTCAACGCAGCGCCCTGGCTTATGATCTTACCTTCAACCAAAACAATCGGGGCATGCCACCCGCCCTTCAAAACCGGCTTCCACCAGTTCGACAACCAATCCTGCGTCTCAACTTCAACTGGAATGCCGGCGAGTTCGTTTTCGATCGTGTCGCGAACAATGTCAGCAGTCAGGGTGCATTCACCGCATGGAATGTTCACCTTGAACGGACCCCAGGAACCACCCCAACGATAGATCGTAATCTTAATCGCTTGTGCCGTCGTTTCGCTCGCACGGGATGGCGAAACTGCACCGCCTACAACGTCTGCATCGAGATATGCCATGATCAACCCTCTTGTCTGTTTTCGCCTCTTTCGGACGCTTGTGAAGATGCTCATGCGCGGAGTTGTTTCCCTCCGTCGCACTCAGACAAATCGGTCAGATCACAGCCAAATGCAATGCATCCTGGCGGGCATGTGATGAGGTGTGATGGCCTGACGATGCTCGGCGAATCTAAGCAAAGGGAACCCCTTCACTCCCCAGCCTTTTCTCCAGCGGATTGCTCAACAGACCCAAGGACATCCGCAAGGCGCGCGGCCGCCGACCCCGGCTTCAATGGCTTTTGTTGGCTTTCGTGAGGACACCAAGCCGTCAGCGTCAGGATCTCGAACGTCGCCCTCACGCGACCATCTCCATCAGAGAAGCGATCCGCGTAAATCTCTGCCGCACGCATCAACAGTCTACGCGTCACAGGCACACGCCGCCGCTCTGCAAGCGGATTGCTTGCCCCCATCGCTTTTACCTCAGCCATCAACGCAAGCGGGCTCTCATAGGTTACATTGACGACATCGCCGTCAACGACCGGCAAGGCAAATCCAGCACGCTGAAGCAAACCGCCAAAATCTCGAACATCTCCAAATGGCGCGACCCGTGGCGACGACCCACCGCTTAGTTCAGCCTCAGCCTCCAACCAGGCGATACGCAACTCCTCCAGCGTCCGCCCGCCGATCACGGCCCCCAGGAACAAACCATCAGGTTTCAATGCACGTCGGATCTGGACCAAACTTCCCGGCAAATCATTCACATGCTGGAGGGTGAGCCCGCTAACCACGAGATCAAGCGAAGCCTCCGCAAACGGTAGCGCCTCCTCGTCAGCAAAGATCCGCAGACGATCAGATCCACCCTCGGCAAGCAAAGGCCAAACGCTATCAACGTCGATCAACTGGTCAACATTCGGTAGTGCCGTTAGTGCTGGTGTGAGGACGCCATGATGAGCACCCAAGTTCACACCGAGTGGAAAATCACGCTTGATGATGGCAAGTCGTTCCGCCAGATCTTCAGCCACTCGGCGAAGCAGGAAGTCATGCCCGCTGGCAACCCCGGCAAAGCGGGCGCGCCGCCGCGCCAATACATCCCGATCGAACACCACGCCCGCCAACTCACCACCTCCAGGTCAAGTAGATTATAACTGCATCCTCGACAGAATTTCAGTGTTAGGCTGCCCACGGAACAACAGTTCCACCGATCCCATCCGATGACTTCGTCGCATGGTAAGACATGCGACCGATGCCAGGACCATTGTAGTAAGACGCTTTGCGGCAGAACCCTATGGACCAAGCAAACGACGCTCCGCGGCCTCACATTCTGGAACGCACCAAGCGTGTGTCCTGGATCGGCAAAGTGGGC
>JBCBRD010000211.1:0-4933 GCA_039819885.1 Pseudomonadota bacterium | reverse complement strand
ATCCGGTGCTAGTACAGCAACCGAAATCAGCGGCCGCGTGGATCAAGCAGGTTAGGTTTTTTGGGCAGCATATGGTGCGCTCGTTGAATTGTTTCGGCTTCCCCACCACTGGGAGAAGACCGTACATCGGGCTCGATGCCGCCAAAAAACCTAACCTGCTTGATCCACGCGGCCGCTGATTTCGGTTGCTGTACTAGCACCGGATCACGCCATTGTGTCGATGCTAGCCTTGCGCGGCGGCTACTGCTCGCGCAATCGATGCCGGGTCAATGCTTTGCTACGTGAGACCGTTGCCATGACTTGCTTGCTCCCCTGCATGTTCTTGAGGTTTGCCGCTGTTGGCGTCGTCGCCCTATCGGCCGTGGCCGGTTCACCGGCACTGGCGGCTGATCCGCAACCCGGGGCTGCTGATCCGGTCACATCGCATGAGGCCACGAAGGCACCGTGTCAAAAGCTAAATCGACTGGCCAAAGAAGGTTCACCTTATCTGAGGCAGCATGCCAAGAACCCCGTTGATTGGTACCCCTGGTCTGATGAGGCGTTCGACAAAGCGCGGCGCGAAAACAAACCGATCTTGCTTTCGATTGGTTATTCGACCTGCCACTGGTGCCATGTCATGGCGCGGGAGAGCTACTCCGATGCCGGCGTGGCGAAGATCCTGAATGATGGTTTTGTCGCCATCAAGGTCGACCGGGAGCGCCGCCCTGAAGTCGATGAAACGTACATGCTTGCCACGCAGTATTTCGCACAGGTCGGCGGTTGGCCAAACAACGTGTTCCTGACGCCCGACCTCAAGCCATTTTATGGCGGTGTTTACTTTCCCAAGGATGCCTTTACCGAGCTGTTGCAGGAAGTAAAAGACAGCTGGGCGACGAGCCGCGAGGTGATCTTGTTGGAAGCTGACCGTGTTGCAGCACTCGTCGATCAAGTGATGACGCACCGGCTGGAAGCGCGTGAGATTACGCCGGAGGCTTTGAAGGCGGTCACGGGGCAAATCGTGTCGGGGTTTGATCCCAAGTTTGGGGGCATTGGAACGGCACCGAAATTCCCGCGCGAGCACGTGCTGATGTACTTGCTGGATCAAGCGCAACTGACGGGTGACACCAAAACGCTGGCAGCCGTGACAAAGACGCTTGATGCGATTTTGCGCGGAGGTATTCGCGACCAAGTCGGCGGTGGTGTGCATCGCTATGCGGTTGATCGCGAGTGGCGGACGCCGCACTACGAGATCATGCTGTTCAATCAGGCCAACATGGTTCGCCCCTTGCTGCAGGCCTACCGCATTACCGGGACTGATGCATTCGAAGCTGGCGCGCGCGACATCCTGGATTTTGTGATGCGCGAGATGACGGCACCTGACGGCGGGTTTTATTCGGCGTTTGATGCGGAGAGCCTGACGGCCAGCGGTGAAAAACAGGAAGGCTACTATTATACTTGGACGCGCGAAGAGATTGATGCTGCTTTGCCTGGTGATGACGCCGCGTTCGCTGCTCGCGTGCTGGGGCTTGAGGCTGACTTTAAAGTCAGAGCGCGAAAGCCATTGCACGTGCCTGCCTCACTCAAAGACCTGTCGGCGGCGGAAGAGCTCAGCGTCGATGCGTTGAAAACGCGGATGGCCAGGATCCGTGACACCTTGCGAACCGAACGTTCGAAACGCGCGTTGCCGCACCGGGATGAAAAGATCCTCACGTCTTGGAATGCACTGATGATCCGTGCTTTCGCCAACGCCGCCGTGAGCTTCAATGAAGACCGGTACCGGACTGCTGCTGAACGGGCTGCGACTTACATCTGGGATCAAGTCGGCGGAGCGGAAGGTGCGTTGAAACGCTATTCGTTCGAAGGGCGCGCGGAATTGGGCGCGACGCAACCCGACCACGCCCTCACCGCACTCTCTTACATCGCGCTTTATGATGCGACACAGGACACTTCATGGCTGGAGAAAGCGAAAACGTTGGCGGCTGCAATGCACGCCAAGTTTTTCGATCCAGAGGTGGGCGACTACTACATGACGGTGGAGGAAGGGTTTTACCGACCGAAGATCATGGTCGAGACAGATCTGCCATCGGGGAATGCGGCTGCGCTGGAAGTGTTTGCCAAGCTGGCTCGCCGCGATGCCGATCCTGAGCACCGCACAACCGCTGACAAGATCCTGGCTGCAATTTCCGGCAACCTGATCCAGGATGGTTCTGGGAATGCTTACGGACTGCGGGTCGCCAACCAGTTTTTGCGCGGTGAGACCGGCCCCGTTCGGATGGTGGCTAACGGGCGTGTTCGGGTTGTTGCGCGGCGCGCCAGTGACAATGGTCAAGGCATCACGGTTGGTCTGAAGATCGCGCCGGGCTGGCACGTCAATTCGGAAAAGCCGCTGGATAAGTTCTTCATCCCCACGAAGCTGTCGCTTCCCAAGGGCGCATCAGGAAACGTTGCCTACCCGAAAGCCGAAATTCAAAAACTGGGTTTCCACAAAGATCCACTCGCGGTCTACGAAGGTGATGTTGAGATCACGGTGTCGCCTGGCGATGGCGGTGCGCCGCTGCGTGAGGTGTCGCTCACGGTGCAGACCTGCAGCGATCAGATCTGTCTGGAACCCGAGACGGTGCAGCTTTCGGTCTTGGACCGGTGAAATTGGAGCGGGCGAAGGGAATCGAACCCTCGTATGCAGCTTGGGAAGCTGCCGTTCTACCATTGAACTACGCCCGCTCTGAAGAAGCTGCACGATAGCTCACCGAGGGCTGGTGGGGCAAGGGATCACATCAGCCTGATAGGCTTGTGAATTCTCTCCGTCGGCGGTGCATGCTAACGAGTGCCCTGTTCTGGCAGCGCTTCACACTGATGCCTTGCCATTCGAACATCATGTCTTTTCGCTAAGATCATGCCTTCCGGCTGAACCAACTCATCAGGTGATATGACGCATTCTTCCGCCGCACTTGCCGAGGCGCCACGCGCGCTGCCGACAGAGAAGTTTTCAGACCCGGATTGGACCGCGAAGGGCGAACCGCGCGCGCGCGTTCCCTTCGTGCGGCTGGAGACGCTGTGGTTTAATACCGGCACGCTGTGCAACATCGAGTGCAAAAGTTGTTACATCGAATCCAGTCCGTCGAACGACCGGCTCGTTTATCTGAGCCGCAGCGACGTCGCGCCGTTTTTGGTTGAAGCCAAAGCGCGCGGCACTCGCGAAATCGGTTTCACAGGCGGCGAGCCGTTTTTGAATAGCGACATGCTTGGCATTCTCGAAGACAGCCTGGTTGCGGGCTTTGATGTCTTGGTGCTGACCAACGCGATGCGTCCCATGCAGCGACCTCGTGTGCGACAAGGCCTAGTCGATCTGAATGCGCGATACGGGTCTCAACTGACACTCCGTATCAGCCTCGATCATCACTCGAAAGAGCTGCACGAGACGGAACGCGGTCTGAATACGTGGGACAATGCGCTCGAAGGGATGAACTGGCTGTCGGCAAACGGTTTTCGCATGGCGATCGCGGGTCGGACCTGTTGGGGCGAGGACGATGCTTCATCGCGAGCGGGGTATGCTCGGTTGATTGCGGAGCACGGTTGGCCAATTGATCCTACAGACCATGATCAGCTGATGTTGTTACCTGAGATGAATGCGTCTGCCGACGTGCCCGAAATCACCACGGCTTGCTGGTCCATCCTTGGCAAGCGGCCGGTCGACCAGATGTGCGCTAGCTCGCGGATGGTTGTGAAGCGGCGGGGTGCTAGCGCTGCAACGGTTCTGCCGTGCACACTTATCCCCTATGATGAAGCCTTCGACATGGGGCCGACTTTGGGTCAGGCTGAAGCCGCGACGGGTGGCGTGTTCGATGGTGGCGCCGTGAAGCTCTGCCATGTCCACTGCGCGAAATTCTGCGTGCTGGGCGGTGGGAGTTGTAGTTAGTTTCGCTCACGGGCGCATCGTGCTGGTCAACAGGCCCATTTCGCTTGCCGTCGCTCGGCAAGCCCGTGCCGGGCCGTCCATGCGATACGGTCTGTTGTTCGCTCACGGGCGCAGGTCCATTTGGGTGCTGGTCTCCCCATCCCTCCGTCATTCCCGCGCAGGCGGGAACCTAAGCTTGTTGCCACCACTTCAATATCAGCAGTGAGTACCCACGAAATACCGGCTTGCTTGGATCCCCACCTGCGTTGGGATGACGAGTTGGAACGAGAACGGTTGGACCCATGATTGCACTGGTCACCTAATGGGGTGCCAAAGAAAAAGCCGCCACCTTTGCGGCGACGGCTTTTCCAGTGTGGCGTTCAAAGTTCGATAATAGATTGAATTAGCTTTTGGCCTTCAAGCCGTCGCGGATTTCCATAAGGAGTTTGTCTGTCGATGATGGCTCGGCTGGTGCTTCTTCTTGCTCTTTTTCGAATTGCGCACGCATCGCGTTGATTGCCTTGACGAGCATGAAGACGGCGAATGCCACAACCAGGAAGCTGATCACGTTGTTGATGAAAAGACCGATATTCATCGACACTGGATCTTTACCAGCGGCAGCTTCTGCCAACGGGATCTTGATATCGGAAAAGTCGACCCCGCCCATTGCCAACCCGATCGGCGGCATGATCACGTCCTTAACAAGAGACGTCACAATCGTCCCAAAAGCGCCACCGATGATAATGCCGACAGCCATGTCGACCATGTTGCCTTTGACCGCGAATTCGCGAAATTCCGTGAGTATTCCCATGACCGTCGTTTCCTTTGACATCAGCTCTGCGGACGTTTGAGCCAACTCTTATGCGACTTCTTCTGAAATCATCCGCCGACGGGACAATAGCCATTTGAACGAAAGTCGCAAATCATTCGTGCTGCGCCTGCCGACAGCAGTGGAAACATCGCGTAGAGTTAGAGATGTTCAGGCGCGTTCACGTGAACTGGGCATGTTTTGGTTAAGAGGGATGCATGTTCCACGACGTCACAATCGTTGCGATCGCG
>JBCBRD010000210.1:0-4948 GCA_039819885.1 Pseudomonadota bacterium | reverse complement strand
AGCCTCTCACACACGTGCGTTAAGGCGCTCGTCAAAGCTGGCCTGACCAACTCCAAAGCTGCCCGCCAGATCGCTGGTCGCTGATTTCGCTCACGAGCCGTATCGGGCGCTGATGCGCCCTGGCCCTCCGCGAGGGCGGGCTACCGCCCGGGTCACCTTGTTCCCCGGATCGCTGGTCGCGATCCGAAATCTCGAGATTACCACCGACTTCCTCCCCAAACTCTTGGCCCGGCTCATTCGTGAGACCGGGCTTTTTTGGCCGAGTTGCAGATTCACGTGAAACATTGGTGTGAAACACAAAAGGGTTTCAGGGGCTTACTGCATCTGGATGCGGAGAGCGGCGGCGGATGCGACCGGGCCTAGGACCATCGAACCGATCGAAACCGCGGTCAGGATTGCCAGCGACGCGCCGAAGCCGCCGTCTACGTTGGTGGTTACCGCCGAAATGGCTGTGATCCCGTAAATCAGTGTTGGGATAAATAGCGGCAGCACCAAAAGCGCCAACAGCAATCCGCCTCGACGGGCGCGCAGGGTCAATGCTGCGCCCACTGCCCCCAGGAAGCTAATGGCGGGTGTTCCGGCCAGCATCGTCAGGACCAGTGGCCCGTATGCGCTCAAGTCCAAGTTAAGCAAGATGCCAAGGAGCGGCGCCAGCAAAGCGAGCGGAATACCAGTTGTAATCCAATGTGCTAGCGCCTTGGCTGCTGTCACCAATTCGAGCGGTAGCCCACCGAGCGCCATGACTTCAAGAGACCCGTCGTCGTTGTCAGTCTCGAAAATCCGGCCGAGGGAAAGGAGCGCTGCGAGAAGAAGCGCGATCCAGAGCAGTCCCGGGGCGATGCGCGAAAGAAGGTTGAGGTCAGGCCCTAGTCCCAGTGGAAGCAGTGCGACGACGAGCAAATAGAAGCCCAGCGCTGTTCCCAGCGCGCCGCCTTCCCGCAAAGCAAGCTGAATATCGCGGGCCAAAAGCTGCCAGAATGCACCCATCACAGCCCCTCCGCCTGGGCGTCATAGGCAGCGCGATGAGGCACCAATTCCAGTGTATCTGCCGTCTCCAACCCAAGCGGGATATGCGTTGCCGCGATCGCCAAACCGCCCCCTGCGATATGGTTCTTTACAGCCTTCGCCAAGATCTCAACTGATGCTGTATCGAGTGAAACGGTTGGCTCATCGAGCAGCCATACCTGCCGATGGGCCAACTTGAGACGGGCCAGCCCGACGCGGCGTTTCTGCCCGGCCGATAGGTAACCAGCTGGAATATCTTCCAATGGCAGCAGGTCGAAGGTTTCGAGCGCGTCATCAAGGCGCTGCAAATGCTGCGCCCGGTCGGCGTCGGGATCCAGATACCGGCCCCAAAACGACAGGTTTTCACCTACCGTCATGTTGGCTTTCACGCCGTTCAGATGGCCGATGTAGTGGCATTGCTCAGCCAATGTGAACTCGTCGTCACCGCCTTGAAGGGTCAGCTTTCCAGATGCAGGGCTGAGAAAACCCGCGATCGCACGAATGAGCGTGGTCTTTCCGGCCCCATTCCGACCTCGCAGCAGCAAGGCCTCACCTGAAGCGACCTTGAACGATAGGTTCTCAATGACGCGACGCTCGCCGCGGTCTATCGCCAGACTTTCAACGATAAGCTGCAAAAAGAGGGGGTCCTTGATCGCAAGTCGGTTTTTGGCGGTCAACCGTGGCGGTCCACCCCTGCTGCACTGTGCGCTCCAGAAGTCGACTATCGAAACCGCAAAGCGCACCCTATATACTGGGCTCGAGACATGCGACGCCAGCGCAAAAACGCAGCCACGGCATGTAGCCGGTTCATATCGTGAATGACCGGACATGATAGCGTGGCTCCGACCGTCGGCACTCCGACGGCGCGGCATGACCTGAAACCATGACTGCTGCCCAGCCGGACAACCCGACTGGACAGGCAAGTTCGGTTGCTCGGGCCACCTTTTCCATGCGCGTGTGGATCAAAAATTGGGACCACCCTCACAGAAGGATCTTATGGCGTGACATCTAAATCTCTCGACAGTTTCAATTGCCGACGCACGCTCGAAGCCAGTGGCAAAACATATACCTACTACTCTCTCGTAGAGGCAGAGCAGAACGGTCTCGACGGCATTTCGAAGCTGCCCTACTCGATGAAGGTCTTGCTCGAAAACCTGCTGCGCTTTGAAGACGGGCGAACGGTCAAGAAAGAAGACATCGAAGCGGTTGCAGCTTGGTTGGTCAACAAAGGTTCGGCTGGTGCTGAAATCGGGTTTCGCCCAGCACGTGTGTTGATGCAGGACTTTACCGGGGTCCCCGCTGTTGTTGATCTCGCTGCTATGCGTGACGGGATGAACCGGCTTGAAGGCGACGCTGAGAAAATCAATCCACTGGTGCCTGTTGATCTCGTGATTGACCACTCGGTAATCGTCGATGAGTTCGGGACGCCACAAGCGCTCGCCAACAACGTAGAGAAGGAATACGAACGCAACGGTGAACGCTACAAGTTCCTAAAGTGGGGTCAGGGTGCGTTTGATAATTTCCGCGTCGTTCCACCGGGCACCGGCATCTGTCACCAAGTCAATCTAGAGTATCTGGCACAGACGGTCTGGACCAAAGAAACCGACGACGGCGTTGTTGCCTACCCCGACACGTTAGTTGGCACCGACAGCCACACAACCATGGTCAACGGACTTTCGGTTCTTGGCTGGGGTGTTGGCGGTATTGAAGCGGAAGCTGCGATGTTGGGCCAACCGCTCTCCATGCTTATTCCAGAAGTCATCGGCTTCAAGCTGACCGGCAAGTTGAACGAGGGCATCACAGCAACCGACCTTGTGCTGACGGTGACGCAGATGCTGCGGAAGCGTGGCGTTGTTAGCAAGTTCGTCGAGTTCTTCGGGCCTGGCCTCGACAACATGACACTGGCTGACCGTGCAACGATCGCAAACATGGCGCCTGAGTATGGCGCGACTTGTGGGTTCTTCCCCGTTGACTCAGAGACGGTCAATTATCTCAACATGACGGGCCGTAGCGAAGACCGAATTGACCTGGTTGAGGCTTATGCCAAGGCGCAAGGCATGTTCCGCACCTCGGAGAGCGCGGACCCCGTGTTTACCGATACGCTGGAGTTGGACCTGGCCGCAGTCGTCCCATCGATGGCTGGTCCGAAGCGCCCTGAAGGTCGCCAAGCACTGACCGATATCAAAACCGGTTTTGCCAAGTCGTTGGAGACAGAATTCAGCAAGCCAGGCGAACTGGACAAGCGCGTCAAAGTCGATGGCGAGAACTTCGACATCGGGCATGGCGATGTTGCAATCGCTGCGATCACCTCGTGCACGAACACATCCAACCCGAGCGTTTTGATTGCCGCTGGGCTTCTGGCGCGCAACGCGGTCGAGAAGGGGCTTGATAGCCAACCGTGGGTAAAGACATCGCTCGCACCTGGCAGCCAAGTCGTTGCGGCCTACCTGGAGAAGGCGGGGCTGCAGACCTACCTCGACAAGATCGGTTTCAACCTTGTCGGATTTGGATGCACGACCTGCATCGGGAACTCCGGCCCGCTTCCGCCGGCGATTTCCAAAGCTGTCAATGACAATGGCATCGTTGCGGCCAGCGTCCTTTCCGGCAACCGCAACTTCGAGGGCCGCGTTAGCCCTGATGTCCAAGCGAACTACTTGGCGTCACCACCGCTTGTGGTTGCGTATGCTTTGGCTGGTAGCGTTCAAAAGGACCTGACGACAGAACCACTGGGGCAGGACCGTGATGGCAATGATGTCTTCTTGAAAGACATCTGGCCGACGTCCAAGGAAATCCAGGAATTCATCATTGAGAACGTTACGCGCGAAATGTTCACAGCGCGCTACGCAGACGTCTTTAAGGGTGATGAAAACTGGCAGGGTATCGCCACGAGTGATGGCCAGACCTATGACTGGGATGGTGACAGCACCTATGTGCAAAACCCACCTTACTTCAAAACGCTCGAAACAACGCCAAAGCCTGTCGAAGATATTGCCGGTGCACGCATTCTTGGTCTGTTTGGCGACAAAATCACGACCGACCACATCTCTCCGGCTGGCGCGATCAAAAAGGAGAGCCCTGCTGGAGACTACCTGCTGAGCAACCAAATTCGGCCGGAAGACTTCAACCAGTACGGGACGCGCCGTGGCAACCACGAAGTCATGATGCGAGGAACTTTCGCCAACATCCGTATCAAAAACGAGATGGTGCGTGATGAAAACGGCAAGGTGAAAGAGGGCGGTTGGACGAAGCATTGGCCTGACGGCACGGTTATGCCGATCTACGATGCTGCGATGAAATACGAGGCCGAAGGTGTTCCTTTAGTCGTGATGGCCGGGATTGAATACGGCAATGGCTCATCGCGCGACTGGGCAGCAAAGGGCACAAACCTCTTGGGTGTCCGTGCTGTCATTGCGCAGTCGTTTGAGCGCATCCACCGCTCCAACCTCGTTGGCATGGGTGTGGTGCCATTCGTGTTCGACGAAGATCATTCATGGCAGTCGTTGGGCTTGAAGGGTGATGAAACGGTCTCGATTGCCGGACTGAGCGATGTCTCGCCGCGCAAGAAAATGACTGCTGAGATTACGTCATCTGATGGGACAACGTTCTCTGTTCCGCTCATTTGCCGGATCGATACACTCGATGAGATCGATTATGTGAGAAATGGTGGCATTCTGCACTATGTCCTGCGCAATTTGGCACAAGCTGCCTAACGCATTCACGACCTGGTGACGTGAGCTGCTCAAAAAGGTGCAAATGTCAGGTCTGCACGCATCAATCTGAGACGATAAAGCCCTGAAAAAGCCGCTGATCTTGTGATCGGCGGCTTTTTCATGTTTGCTCGGTGGTGGCTGGTTTCTCTCACCACCTCGTTACTTTCAGTTCATCACTTCCTCACTGATAACGTGTTTAGGTTATTCCCGTCGGCCGACGCAAAACGTCGCCC
>JBCBRD010000209.1:0-5047 GCA_039819885.1 Pseudomonadota bacterium | reverse complement strand
GTTTGAAGGCCACCTAGGTCATCGGCTCGGAAAGACGCTGTGACCGTCCCGTTGAGGACTTGGTATGTACTGTCGTTCGCGGCATAGGCGAATGTGTTTTCACCATCGAACAGTGTCGCTGTGCCACCGTTGGGGCCGTCTGTTGTTGGGACATCTGATTGCAAAACGGCGACGTTGCTAACGAGGCTATAGTATCCCGCATCCGAGATGTCTCTTGCATCCTCGAAGACGCCGTTTTCCGAGGTGTCAAAACGCCAGAATGAAAGCGGTGAATCGAGTGACGAGCTGCTTGGCGTCAATGGATCGCCACTGAGTTGATCTGTGCCTTCGGTTCCAGTGAGCGTGTCGTCAGCTGCGTCGACGATATCCACGGGGCGGGTCTGCTCTACGAATTGCGGACCCGGATTCGCGTTCAAAGCGTCAAAGTCCACCTCATCCTGGAACGGGTTCTCCGAGACATTGTCATTTGGGTTCTCATCACGCACGCCGGTTGGTGCGATCGCCTCATCGATCTGAGAGACATTCTCAATGACGCCGTAGAACACACCGGCATCGAGTTCGACATCGGATTGTTCGACGCGGTCTCCATGGACAATGACGCGGCCGAGGAGGTCGTCATCGTGTGCCCCGCCATTGGCCTGGTTCGAGCGCAGCTGAATGATCGATTCTTCAACGCCATCGCCGTCAACGTCTTCATAAGTGATGTCGGCTTCGACGGTGTGCCCATATGCGATGATGCGGTCGCCTTCAGCCTTGTCATAGTCGGCGATGATGTCGGTGCCGATGCTGTCTGGCCAATGGTCGTGAACTTCGTCGTTTTCGCCAGCGACACCATTGCCAGTCCAGTCGATGAAGCCATCTGCATCCGCGTTTCTCCGCAAGATGTCTTCTTTGGCGTTTAGCAGCGGTGTCATGATGAAGGTATCGGCGCCTGCCCCACCGACGAGGATGTCATCAGCCACGAACGGTTGGTCAGGGTAGATCGTGTTGGTGTCTGGGTTCACTTCGCCATCGGGGTCGTTGCCGGCATTGACCTCTTGTCCGATCTCGGGCTCGCCTGCGTCTGAGGCTGCGATCAAAGCGTCGTCACCATCGCCGCCGATCAAAAGATCTGAGCCACGCCCACCGTCCAGTTGGTCATTTCCTGCACCACCGACGAGGCGGTCATCACCGTAGCCGCCGTTGAGGACGTCCGCCCCTTCGGCGCCGGTTAGATTGTCGTTTTCGACTGTTCCGATTTGTGTTTCGCCGTTTGCCATTTTGTTTGCTCCAATTTTGTTCGTCGCTTTGGCGCCCGTACCTGACGAGCGTATGGTCGGGGGGCTTCAGCCAAACCTCTCCCGTTTCCTGAAAAGCGTGCACTCTTCAAGGTGTCGTCGTGTTGAACTGTTCTGTGCTTAAATCGGGCTGCTAGACCTAACCGTTCGGTTCGTGCGCGATCGGTTTTTTTCAGCCGATCTTCTTAAAGGGTCGTCTCTTCCATCGTTGAAATCCTTTTGATGCTGGTTTTCTCCAACTCCGCTACGCTGTTCTTGCGATAGCGGCCCCTCGAACTTGTGAGCGTCGTCCATCTCTTGTTCGACGCTGGAAAAGGTTGATCTCGCTATTCACCTTGCGCCCCCACACGATGAACTTCGGCAGACCACCCGACCGCGTGTCCGTTAGGACGATCAACGTTTCCGCGACCCCCTATGGCAATCGCTTCGCCGGTTTCGTTGGCGCCGAGAAAGTGACCGGCGCTAGCCTCAGGCGTTGTCGTTCCGCCCCACGTGTCGCGCACTTGGGCGTAGTATGTTCGCGGGTCGTACTGATCTGTACCCGGTGCCATGCGCTCAATCGTAAGCTGACCCGTCGAACGTAAAAGTAAGTATGCTGCAACGTGCTGATCTCGCGTGCTTTCCAGAAGGCGTATACGCGCATTGATCAACTCACGCTCAGCATCCAGCACATCAAGCACCGTCCGTCTGCCAAACTCCTGTTCGTCGCGCACGCCCGTTAGGGCACGCTCGCTCGCGCCAACCGCGAGTTTGTCGGAAGACACCTTGGCATTGGCCGCGCGAAATTCAGCCCACGCCGCGCCCACCGCTTCGTCGATGCGGCGGACAGCGGCGTGGGTTTCACGGTTGCGCCCCGCTGCCGTGTTCTTGGCTTGGCGAATGCGAGCTGACACTTCACCACCCTGGTAAAGCGGTACCCGCACACGCCCGAAAACAGAGAAACCATCGCGGTCGACAGACGTTTCTGCATCGTTGAAGGATTTATCGTAACCGGCAACGAGACCGGCCTGAGGCAGCAATTCGCCACGGATTTTTTGAACGGCTTGGGTTGCTGCTTCGTGTTGTTCAGTAGCTGCCGCAATAATCGGGCTTTCGTGGCGCGCCAGTTCGTTCGCGCTTTCCAGGCTGTTGGGTAGAGCCACTGGCAACGCTGGCATTCGCAAATCGTCCGCGGCTCGTTGGGTTACTTTCACAAAGCGCAGTTGAGAGATACGAAGCTGTGCTTTCGCACCGTCCACATCGGATTTCGCAGTCGCCACACGCAGGCGCGCCTGTTCGACATCCGTCTGTGTTACCTGCTCACGTTCAAACTGTTCTTCGATCCCGAGAAGAAATCGTTTGAGAGAGCTGAGCGTCTTACGGCGGTACAGGTTGATGCCTTCGTCGCGCAGAACGTCCATATAAGCGGACGCTGTTTGAAAGAGGATTTCGTTTTCCGCAGCTTTCAGCTCTTCGCGTGACGCCCGGACTGTGGCTTCAGCTTCCTGGACGCTATAGTGGGTCTTGAAGCCATCGAACAATGGTTGTTCGATCGTGACGCCGTAGCCATAGGATTCGCTAAATGACGAGGTCGACGTTCTCGCAGTCTGGCTTGGTGATGCACCACCGTAGAATGCGTCTGCATTCACGCGTGGGCGGTAGCCAGATAGGGCGCGTGAGACGCCGTCATCGGTCGCACGTGTCTTAAAGCGTTCTGCCTGGAGGGATGCATTGTGCGCGTAAGCGGCAGCAAATGCCTCACGCAATGTGATGGCTGAGACGCTCGACGAAAGCACCGCGCTAAAACATACGATCAGAACGACCGAAGCCACGTGCCTGTCGACATGGATTGGGTTGGTTCGTGCGCATCGCGCTCTACGCCGCGCGGCGACCTGGTCAAGGTTGTGCAAGGCCAAAATGTCCATCGCATGACTTCAACTGACTCTAACTGACTCTGTGTCAGGTCTCAGTGAAGCTCCCCCATCCGATGCACGCACTTCTCAATGGGAAGTGTGGTGACAAATTGTTATGCTCGAAATTTCATATGGTTAGGTTGGTGCGTCGTGGATGTGCTGCGCGCCCACGGTTGCTGCCTAGGTGGCCGAATTTCTGTTCTTGCATCTTGCTATAGACGCGACCAGAAACGAAATCGGCGGGCCCCGTTTGGGCACTCGCCGTTGTAAACCGCGTCTTTGCAGCGACTACTTCGTGATGATTTCTGGTCCCATCATCGTGGTCGGGAGCCACGTCGAGATCACAGGGACATAAGTGACGAGGATCAAGAACAGGAACATGATCCCGCACCAGGGCAACGCGGCCTTGACCACGTTCATGACCGACATCTTTGCGACCCCTGCGGTGACAAACAAGTTCAACCCAACGGGTGGCGTGATCATGCCGATCTCCATGTTCACCACCATGATGATGCCAAGGTGGATGGGATCGATACCCAGTTCGATGGCGATCGGGAATACAAGCGGTGCCACGATCACGATCAACCCGGATGGTTCCATGAACTGCCCACCGATGAGCAAGAGCAAGTTGACGACGATCAGGAACGTGATGGCTCCAAAGCCTGCGGCCAGCATCGCTTCTGTGATGGCTTGGGGAATGCGTTCTTCGGTCAGGACGTGCTTCAAGATGAGCGCGTTTGCAATGATGAACAGCAGGATGATGGTCAGCTTGCCCGCTTCGAAAAGGGCGTGCTTGGTGTCTTTGTGGAACCAGGCTGTGATCAACGCCTGCGGCTTTTGGAAGAGTGATACTGAAGGGGCATCACCCGTTGCTTTCAGCGGACCCATGTCGCGGTAGACAAAGTTTGCAATCAAGAACGCATAGACAGCAGCAACGGCTGCCGCCTCGGTCGGTGTGAAGATCCCTCCGTAAATCCCGCCTAGGATGATCACGATCAGGAACAGCCCCCAACCGGCGTCGCTGGCCGCCTGGAACCACTCGCTCCAGGATTCCTTTGGTTGTGAGGGCAGGTCGTAGATCTTCGCTGCGATGACGATGCCGATGATCAACATCAAACCGGCGATGAGGCCAGGGAAGACACCGGCCAGAAACATTCTGCCGACGGATACATCAACGGCGGCTGCGTAGACCACCATCACGATGGACGGCGGAATGAGAATGCCGAGTGTCCCGGCATTGCAGATTACACCGGCAGCGAACTCTTTCGTGTACCCGACTTGGCGCATTGCGGCGATGACGATGGTGCCGATCGCGACGACCGTTGCAGGGGAGGAACCAGATAGCGCTGCAAACAACATGCAGGCGAACACACCGGCGATTGCCAGACCACCAGGATGATGGGCCACACTGCTGATTGCGAACCGGATGATGCGGCGCGCGACCCCACCTGTTGACATAAACGTGGAGGCGAGAATGAAGAAGGGAATGGCAAGCAGCGTATAATGGCCCGCAAACGCATCGAACAAGGTCTGTGCGATGACGACGAGCGATCCATCCGAATGGATGTAAAGGAAAGCGATAGATGAGAGACCGAGGGCAACGGCGATTGGCACGCCGATCATCAAAAACGCAATGACCATCCCAAACAGAATTGCAATTTCCATGACTTAGCTGCCTTGTTTCGTCGGCTTTTGGGTATCGGCCTCAATCGCCTCGATCATCTCTTCTGCTTCGTGGCTTGCAATCAGCAGTTCCTGCTCGCCACGGATGACGCGCCAGGCCACCTCAAGAAAACGGAACGTCAGCAAGGTCATGGAAATTGCAATTCTGTTTGGGATGGTCATTGCGTTTTTGATGATCGGCGTGCCAATCGCCGT
>JBCBRD010000208.1:0-5119 GCA_039819885.1 Pseudomonadota bacterium | reverse complement strand
CACCTTCCTTGATCAAGCCCATGGCGATTCCTGCCACCGGGGCTTTCATCGGCACACCTGCGTCCATGAGAGCGAGGGATGTGCCGCATACCGTTGCCATCGACGAGGAGCCGTTTGACTCCGTGATCTCGGCGACGACGCGAACGGTGTATGGGAACGCCTCAGCATCCGGCATCAGTGGGTGGAGGGCGCGCCAAGCCAGCTTGCCATGACCGATTTCGCGACGGCCAGGTGAACCCATACGGACAGTTTCGCCAACCGAGTAGGGCGGGAAGTTGTAGTGGAGCATGAAGCGCTGCTTCTTGGTGCCTTCCAAGCTGTCGATGAATTGCTCATCGTCGCCAGTACCGAGTGTTGCCACGACGAGGGCCTGCGTTTCACCGCGCGTGAATAACGCTGAGCCGTGTGTGCGTGGTAGAACATCAACCTCCGACATGATGGAACGGACGGTGCTCAAGTCGCGGCCATCGATCCGGGAGCCTGTTTTGACAACCGAGCCGCGCATGATTTCCATTTCGACGGCTTTGAAACTATCCGCGAGCAGAACCTTTTCGGTGTCTTCTTCGCCTTCAGGGAGTTTCACCTCTTCGAAGACCTTGGCCTTCACTGCAGCAACCATTTCGTTGCGCTTCATTTTCTCAGGCGTTTTGAATGCTTCTGTTAGGGCATCGGCAGCGACTGCGCGGACTTGCTCGACGTATTTTTTCTTGTCGGGCAGTTGGATGTCCCAAGGCTCTTTGGCGGCTGTCTCGGCCAATTTGATGATAGCATCGATGACGGGCTGGAAGTGCTTGTGGCCGAACATGACGGCATCAAGCATCTGCTTTTCGCCAAGCTCCTGAGCCTCGGATTCCACCATCATGACAGCATCATCCGTGCCAGCAATGATGAGATCCAGGACGGAGTTTTCCATTTCATCGAGGAGCGGGTTCAGAACCATCTCATCGTTGATGATGCCGACGCGTGCCGCGCCAATTGGACCGAGGAATGGAACGCCGGAGAGTGTGAGTGCTGCTGATGCTGCCACCATGCCGACGATGTCTGGGTCGTTTTCCATGTCATGCGACAGGACGGTGATCACGACCTGGACTTCATTTTTGAAGCCATCGATGAAGAGTGGGCGGATTGGGCGGTCGATCAATCGCGAGGTCAGCGTTTCTTTTTCGGATGGACGGCCTTCGCGTTTGAAAAAGCCGCCTGGGATTTTACCGGCGGCATAGGTCTTTTCTTGATAGTTGACGGTCAGCGGGAAGAAGTCCTGGCCCGGTTTGGCTGAGCGTGCTGCAACGACGGTGGCGAGGACGCTTGTTTCGCCGTATTGCGCATAGACGGCAGCGTCGGCCTGGCGGGCGATGTGGCCCGTTTCCAGTTTCAGCTTGCGGCCGCCCCAGTCGATTTCCACGCGATGGATGTCGAACATGATTTCGTCTTTCGTTTCTTAAAGCTCTCTCGTTCCGTTGAACGAGCGGAGTTCTTGCATCTGCGCAAATATCGCCAAGACCGCATGTGGATCTGGCGTTTTGGTTGAGATGCGTCGGAAGCTCCGACAATTCCTAGCAATCGGAGCGGCGGAACCTGCGCAGCCAAGGACGGGTGCGCAGGGTTGGCTGGAGCCTGCCGTTAGCGGCGGATGCCCAGCTTTTCGATGATGGTCTGATAGCGGGGCACGTTCTTGCCCTTCACATAGTCCAGCAACTGACGGCGCTGCGAGACCATTTTCAGGAGGCCTCGGCGCGAGTGGTTGTCTTTTTTGTGGGTCTTGAAATGACCTGTGAGGTGGTTGATGCGTTCGGTGAGGATCGCGATCTGGACCTCTGGAGAACCGGTGTCGTTCTCTTTCGTCGCGAACTCCTTAATGAGTTCGGTCTTGCGCTCAGGCGTAATCGACATCGAAACATCCTTTCTATCAAAGGGTTATGGAGAAAACGGCCACAGCCGGGATGTCGTCCAGCTGGGTCGGTATTTGGCTTCGCCCAGGCGCCAATGGCGCGGGGAAGCGGGCTTTATACACGTTTTATGCGGGGATGGAAGTGTGCAGGCGCGCGTCGGCGGGCCTTGGAGGGGGCAAGCGCGTTAGGGCCGTCCCGGACGAGATACATCATCACTAGGGCTACCCAATTGCGATAGGCCAGAAGGGCGCATTGATTTGCATGCAGACCTGATCGCTTGCATCTCCATTCACAACCATGACAACCAACTTCGTCGACCGGTTTTGTGGCCGCTTCTTGAGCCACCTCACCTTTCCTGCCCGCGATGACAGCGAGCGCGTGTTGCTCAACGCACCGCCTAGTATTACCGTCTCTACAGTCATGAGAGATCGGCGTAACGTTCCCTTCTAGCTCAACTCATTTTCTAGAGAACTGTCGCCACCGGTATCGAGGCACGCACGCATCGGCGGGGGCATTGACGGTTAAAAGGGCCGCTGCGTCAGAAAACGGATAGGCGTGGCGGAAGGGTCCGTTTGCCATGGCTTGGTTCGCCAAATCTTTCCTCGACATCCGGACCAGAGCAACAAATGAGGCAAAGGCTCTGTCTCGGTCTCCCGTCTGCAATATAGTCAGCAGCTTTGACGCAAACGTTTTAGCAGCCGCCCCCATCTTACACGCCGCCAAGATTACCGGTATCGGCGGTCCAATGGTTTCCCAATTCCCTAAGATCCGTATAGCGGGCAGAGCTTCTGGTCCAAACTCACCAAGCCTAGTAACAAATTTGGCATCAAAAAAAGTTACCGCACGGTGATACTTGTGATTAGCGATATGATGGTTTCGTTCGATCAGGCGGAGAAAATCAAGCTTATTCTGTCTCCATGTTCTAGGATCTAGCGTGGCCAGTAGTCCTGTCAAGCTGCGGGAAGCGTCACGACCATCGCCGCTACCGGACAACACCCTATTAACCGCCCTCAGCATTGCTCGTACTTCGCTGCGCCAAAGCTCACGCTTTTCATTCAGGCCCTGGAGATCAAACCGTTTTGCGTCGTACTTCAGAAAGGGATCGTCGATTAGCGCTTTCAGGTTTGCCAAAGCAAAACGCTCGCGATCAGTCTCCAACTTTGTCACCAATTGTGAGTTTCCGCTGATGGTTTTCTGAATTGGCGAAACAGTGTTCTTTTTGAGCTTCAGAGCGCGTGACAGGTACCAATGTCCTGAGGTGTCGGCTATCAAATGGTATCGCTTGGGACCATGATGGCTTCGACCGCAAGTCCTAGACTTGAAGAAGCATCGGATTATGCTTAAACCCGGAACCCATGAAATAGGTTGAGTGGACGCCGTTTTGATGACGATAGTCGGAAAGCCCGTTCGCGCAATCGATATAATGTGGATATCGTGCGGGAGAAGTAGATTCTGCTTTGTTGTGGTTTGGGCGCTGATCACCAAACGGCTCCGCTTCGGATTTTCTGACAGTCGGACTATGCAAATGTCGTCCCGGTATGAGAAGGGTCTTCTGCCGCTTTGATTTGTTCGCACCTTGTGTGTCCATGTCAAACCTCGAAGCCGCTTTCTCGCCGACCGACAATTTTTTATATCCGCTACGCGATAAGACAAATGACTTGTCGTTCCAGCATTCTTGTTCTTCACAAAGGAAACGTTCAGTCCATAATCACTTACAAACATTCTTGCGGTATTGCTAGACAACAGCTTACCGGTCGCATTTATCCCACCACTAGGTACGACTACTACATCAACGTTTCCTAGGGTGTACCCGATTGTTTTTCCCTTATTGAAGTTTTCGATTTCGTCGCCCAATTGCCTGTGGGCCATCCAGCTCGAAGCCAGAAGCACAGTGTGACCACCAAACCAAATGATCGGCACAATGGCTAGAAAACGATATTGGTGACTGGAAAGCGCCTCAACACCGAAAACCAAAAACAGAAGACTGACAAGAAAAAGTGGGTGGAGGAACGGGGCCTGGATTAACAAGATACCGAGAAACGGGATGGCGATCAGCAAAGTGCTGACGAAAACCAACAACCCAAGAATCAAAAGACTGAACCGAAAGTTCATCTATTTCTCAATTGTATACAAATTAGAATTTTTTGGTAGCGATTTTTCTCTAGACCTACTGACCTTGTGTGCAAATCATTGATGACTCAGTTCGTTCGCTTACATATGCAGCAAGTTTAACAAGAGATCATTAAACGATGCTTTCGCACCTGATTCATCGTGAGAGCCGTTGGCTGATGGCTCGGAGTGCCTGTTAAAGCTGATAACCTTTGAATCGAGTTTCTTGCCAAATCTTTGCCAGCTTGATTACGAACATGGCACTGCGCCAGACGTTGACCTGCTTAGAATAGGCTCTGACGCGTCAGAGATGATGGTCAAACTCGATGGCGTTGTCTCGTGAAAGTCGCAGGGAGACTTCTTTGTTAAGCAAGGCAACAGAGATGTGAACTACCGCTTCCGGTCGCAAAGCGCTATTGGGCTTATCGAGCCCTTTTTCCGGTGCTACTCCGGGACGCGACCCCAATTTCACGCCAGATTAAACACCCGCGTAGGGCGGAGGGTGCCTTTTTCGGCTTCACCGATGGCGATGAGGCGGCCGCGGCAGGTGGCGAAGAAGGAGCCGGTGAAGATCGGGGCATCGCGGCCTCGCATTAATACGGCCTGGCCACGGGCTAGACTGGCTGCGTCGCCGGATTGAAGCGGGACCTCTGTCAGGTCGGTTAGGGCGAACTCGCAGGGCTGAAGGAATTCGTCCAGCGGGTTGGTTGCTGCTGGTTGACGCAACACCACCTCTTCTGCCGCACCGTCACCTTTTGATGCGTCTTCCCTTGGCGCACCTGCTTCCAATTCGGCATCGAGATCGACGAATGTGAGGGCGCTCTCTTCGAGGAATGGCCCGACGCGAAGGCGTCTTAGGTCGGTCACATGACCGAAGCATCCTAGTTGCCGACCGAGATCGCGTGCTATGGCGCGGACGTAGGTTCCTTTTCCGCACTCGGCTTCCAAGACGATATGGTCGTCATCAGGCTGTTCAACAATGCGCAGGTCGTCGATCACAATCAGACGCGGCTTGAGCTCCACTGTCTCGCCGTCGCGGGCCAGATCATATGCGCGCTCGCCTGAAACCTTGATGGCTGAATACTGGGGTGGAATTGGGGTCGCGTCCCGGAGTAGCACCG
>JBCBRD010000207.1:0-5124 GCA_039819885.1 Pseudomonadota bacterium | reverse complement strand
GTCGGAGGCAAGTACTCCAACCAATGGCACGTCGAGCACATGATCAACCCGCGCGCGGTTGTGCCGGAGAGTATCATGCCGGGATACCCATGGCTCGCCGAACGCAAACTCGATCTCGACGAGATTACGGCCAAGTTGAAGACACAGGTTGCTGTCGGCGTACCCTACACACCCGAAATGGTCGAAAACGCAAAGGCGGATCTGGTTGCTCAGATCAAACCCGATAGCGACGAAGCTGACGCGTTGATGGAGCGATACCCAAAGGCCGTGGTTGCGAAATTCGATGGTCAGCAAGGTGAAGAGCCAACTGAGCTCGACGCCATGATCGCTTACCTCCAGATGCTCGGAACATTGGTGGATTTCGCCAGCTTCGATGCATCCGGCCCCAACCTGCGGTGAGGAAAAAAGATGTCTTACGATACGGTTGCAACAATCTCGCAGGTCACGTCTATGCTGATGTTCATCGCTCTTTTTATAGCGGTTTTGGTCTACGTTTTTTGGCCAGGAAACCGTCAACGGTTTGATGCCATCCAAAAACGAGCCCTTGGTTTGGAAAATGGCGGCACCAATCAAACAACACGCAAAGGGGCACGGGATTGATGAGTTACAAAACGGAAAACCAAGACCATGCCCCCGAGATCGACGACGTCACCGGCGTCGAGACCACTGGTCACGAATGGGACGGTATTAAAGAGTTAAACAAACCGCTTCCTGCTTGGTGGCTTTACGTTTTCTACGTCTCGATCATCTGGGCATTTGCGTATTGGGTCTTCTACCCAGCCTGGCCCACTCTGAATGGCTACACGCAAGGCATCTTGGGCTTTTCACAACGACAGGCCGTCACGGAAGCCGTTGCGGCGAACCGAGAAGGTCAGTCGAAGTTTCGTGAAGCTATCGCTAAGGCTGAACTGACTGCGATCAGCAAAGACCCTGAACTCCTTCGCTTTGCAGTCGCTGGCGGTAAGGCCATGTTCGGAGAAAACTGTGCAGGCTGTCACGGTCGGGGTGCACAAGGTTTTGAAGGCTACCCAAACCTCAACGATGACGACTGGATTTGGGGCGGTTCCCTTGACGCCATCCACCAGACAATCCTGCATGGTATCCGCGCCAACAATGACGACACGCGTGACAGTGCCATGCCGCAATTCGGGATCGATGAAATCCTGGAACCAAAACAGATCGACGACACAGCAGTGTACGTGATGTCACTGTCTAGCACTGTCGACGATGCCGAGGCTGCTGCGCGCGGCAAAGAGATTTACCTCGAGCAGTGTGCGGCCTGCCATGGCGATAACGGCGAAGGCAACATTGAGCTCGGCGCACCTAATCTGGCGGATTCCATCTGGCTCTATGGTGGAGACAAAGACGACATCAAAACGTCCATCCATACAGGTCGAGGTGGCATGATGCCGGGGTGGACCGAACGGTTGGATCTGGTGACGATCAAATCGCTTGCCGTCTACGTGCATTCGCTCGGAGGCGGAACGTAGGGTCGGCGCGGCAACAGCCGCGCCATCCTTGGCCGGGTGTCAGCGGGGCTAGGGACCACCCGGCCGAGGCGCGCGCCTCTCACCGCATGTGAGTCACAGACGATCAGTCGAGCAAACAAACCTCCTGGAGAGCAATATGTGCGGATGTGGAATTGAATTGGCAATGGCAGCAGCACGCCTTGAGACCAAGGAGCTGGATCGGGCGGAAACCGAACAGCCCGCACATGATCACCATTCAGCAAAAACCGTCGTCACAGATGAGATCCTTGACGTGGATCAGTGCAACGATCGCACGGACGCACATACTGAAATCAGTGAGAGAAAACCGTGCGCAGGAACATGTGCAACCTGCAAAAACCAGTCAGCTAGCACGATCCCCATCAGCTCGATTTTTCAATTCATCCAGGCGAAAACCGTATGACCAAGATGTCGGCCGCTGACTTCATCACTGGCGAGGCTGCCCCCGGGGTGGCGACGCTTGATGTGACGGCTGTCAACAGCAAAGAAACGCGCGAACTCTACGCAGGTCGCAAGAAGATCTACTCAAAACTCGCGCATGGGACGTTTCGCAGGCTGAAGTGGATTGTCATGGCGGTGACACTCGGCATCTACTACGCGCTGCCATGGTTCCGGTGGGAGCGCGGCAGCGAACTCCCGAACCAGGCAATACTGGCAGATGTTGAGAACGGCCGCATCTTCATCGGCCCCATCGATATCTGGCCGCAGGAATTCTACTACATCACCGGTATTCTCGTTTTAAGTGCACTCGTTCTATTCCTGATTACGTCGGCTCTTGGGCGTGTCTGGTGTGGTTACACGTGTCCACAAACTGTGTGGACCGACCTGATGATTGCGATCGAACGCTTCTGGCAGGGGGATCGCAACACACGCATTCGGCTGGACAAGGAGCCGTGGTCGGCCACCAAGATCTACAAGAAGAGTATGACGCACGTGTCCTGGATCCTTGTCTCGATCCTGACCGGCGGAGCTTTCGTCTTCTACTTCCGTGATGCGCCAACGCTTGCTGGTGAGTTTCTCACCGGCACGGCGCCGATGATCGCATATTTGTTCTTAGGTATTTTTGCGTTTACGACCTACCTTCTAGGGGCGATCGCGCGAGAGCAGGTCTGCATTTACATGTGCCCGTGGCCACGCATCCAGGGTGCGATGATTGACCACCACACGGTCCTGGTCAGCTATCGCCCGGAACGTGGAGAACCGCGTGGCCCCGCGCGGAAGGGGCCCGACCACAAGATCGATTGGTCCAGCCGTGGTGATTGCATTGACTGCAATGCGTGTGTCGCCGTTTGTCCGACCGGGATCGACATCCGCGATGGCTCGCAATTGGAATGCATCCAATGCGCTCTGTGTATTGATGCGTGCAATGACATCATGGCCAAGGTCGATCGACCTCAAGGACTGATTGCCTACGACACCATCGCGAAGAGAGAAGCAAGCGAGCGTGGTGTCCACGAACCCTGGAAATTCGTTCGCGCCCGCACCGGGCTTTACGCTGGTCTGATCGTTTTAGTGACCGCGATTATGGCGGTTGCATTCCTGGGGCGAACATCACTCCAGGTGAACGTCGTCGGCGACCGGGCACCACTTTATGTGATGCTGAGCGATGGTGGTGTTCGTAACACCTACACCGTCAAAATCTTGAACAAACAACATAACACGCGACGGGTGCAGCTCAGTCTCGGTGGGAGCGACGGCAAAAGCATTGAAGGTGCGCAGTTCCGATTACTCGGAATAGATGAAGTCAACCCGGTCATTGAAGTTCCAACCGATGCCGTCCGAGAGCTGAAACTTTTTGTAACCGTACCGAAAGCGTCGCTCTCGGAGCTGACACCACCATCGACACCGCTGACAATTACGGTGCGAGATGTCGAGGGCGAGTCTCAGATGGTGCGACGAACCGTTTTCCAAAGCCCAGTCAAGTAGACAGCCAGGAGGCTGAAAATGAGTGCAGTTGAGCGAAAAGACGGCTTCCAGTTAACTGGCAGGCATGTGCTGTTTGCGATGCTCGGCTTCTTTGGCGTGATCTTCGCGGTCAATGGGGTCTTTCTGTACCAAGCCATTGGCTCGTACACCGGTTTGGTCGCAGATGAGCCATATCGCAAGGGGCTCAACTACAACGATCGGATACTCGAAGCCGCCGTTCAGCACACCCTCGGCTGGAAACATAAGCTGACGGTTAGCAAGGATGGTTTGGTGCAAATTGCCCTGGCTGATCGTGACGGCACACCGGTGTCGGAACTCGAAGTGAATGTTGCCATCAGTCGCCCATCAACCGCGCGTGGGGAAGTCAATCTGACCTTGAAGTCAAAAGAACCTGGCCTTTATGAGGGTGCAGCTGGGCAGCTTCCGCTAGGCAATCTCGTGTCCGCAATAGAAGTCAAACGTTTGGCACGCGACGGGCAGATGGTCACCACATATCGCGCAAAGGAACGGATATGGCTGAAACCCTGACCCTTGATGCCACGGGTGGGCCCATAATCTCGCCTTCCCAGAAGTCAGCCGCCGACAAATCCATTGTGCTCACAGTCGCGAACATGAACTGCGGTGGCTGTATGCGGAAAGTCGAAGATGCCTTGGGCGCCGTTTCTGGTGTCGCCTCTGCACGGGTCAATCTGGCGGCAAAGCGCGTGACCGCAACGATCTCCGACGCTGCAATCGAGCCGCATGACTTGATCGAGGTGCTCGACAAGGCAGGTTTCAGATCCGCCGTGATCATCGGCAATGATGATGTTGCAATCGCACGGTCAGAACACGACTTGCTGGTTCGGATGGCGGTTGCAGGCTTTGCCGCAGCCAATGTAATGTTGCTGTCCATATCGGTGTGGTCCGGTCAGGCTGGCGGCGATATGACGGGGTCTCAGACATCGCTTTTTCATTTGCTGTCCGCGATGATCGCCCTGCCGACAGTTGTCTACGCCGGGATGCCGTTCTTTAAATCAGCATTCTCGGCACTGAAAGTTGGTCGCTTGAACATGGATGTGCCGATCTCGCTCGGTGTCCTACTCGCGACCGGCATGAGTGTTTATCAGACCTTTTTCGGCGACGGGTATGTCTACTTCGACGCTGCCGTAATGCTGCTCTTCTTTCTTCTAATCGGTCGTTTCCTCGATACGCGCATTCGACGCCGAGCATCTGGAGCCGCATCCGATCTTCTCGCGTTTCGCGCACTTTCGGCCGATGTGATTTCCCCGGATGGGACACTTCAGCGGTTGCCCGCTGCAGCTCTCGAACCCGGCATGAAAATCCAGGTCGCGCCTGGCAATCGGATCGCAGTCGATGGAACCATCACGGCAGGGACCAGTGACCTCGACAACAGCATCATCACCGGTGAAAGCACACCGCAAAGTGTCAGTGCCGGCGATGAGGTGTTCGCCGGAGCCGTTAACTTGGGCGCTCGCATCACCGTGACCGCACGCGCAGTCGAGGACAACACCGTCCTGTCGGAAATCGCGCGGCTGATGGCCACCGCCGAGCAGAACCGCTCTCGGTATGTTCGGCTCGCAGATCGTGCAGCGAAGATTTACGCACCTGCTGTCCACCTCCTGGGGCTTGCGACGTTTCTAGGCTGGGTCGCTCTTGGGTTTGGTTGGGAACCAGCGCTAACGGCGGCCAT
>JBCBRD010000206.1:0-5134 GCA_039819885.1 Pseudomonadota bacterium | reverse complement strand
GCCGATCCCAGCCGCTGGGGAGATGCTGTTATCCAGCGCAAGGACGTTCCGACCAGCTATCATGTGAGCGTTGTGGTGGACGATGCTTTCCAGGGCGTGACGCATGTTGTGCGTGGCAAGGACCTTCTCGCGGCAACCGACTTGCAACGCCTGTTGCAATGGCTGCTTGGATTTGGTCCGCCCGTTTACCATCATCATCGGGTTTTGAAGGACCCGTTGGGCCGCAAGCTTTCGAAAAGTGCTGGGTCGACGGCGCTTCGTAAGTTGCGGGAGGATGGCGTGACGGCGGATGAGATCTGCCAACGGCTTGGGTTCTAAGCGGCTGAAGCCGTTGTGAGCGCAGTTGTCAGTGGGCGTTACGACTTTCGATCGTGACCGAGTGCAAATTGCCATGTTGCAACGCAACCTAACACTCGTATCATTCGAGTGTGTGTTGCACGCGTGCGTGAGTGTCGGGAGTTAAGTTGGCGTGAAGAGGCCGCGTAATAAAGGGCCGTCCGCAAGTGGGCGGCGGCGCGGTTCGCAGCGCCTGCGTAGCAAAAAGTGTGCGTCGCGCTGTGGAGCGCCTGTTGCACCTCCGACGTCCTTTCGCTCACTTTTAGGTGCGGAGCTTACGCGTACTGATCGAGCGCTTGGCGCTCTAGTCTCTGCCGATGCTTATCAACCTGATTGTCCTGGGCTGGTTCGCTCAGACACGTCTCATATGCGCATCTTTTCACTGTTGATGTCGTGTGTGCTGGCGATTGGTTTTATCGTTGGTGGTGTGTTTCAAGTTGAGCGGGGTTTGCAGCTCGCCAGGATGGGGGTGGAACCTGTCCAAGCACGGATCACACCACCCGTAGCAATCGCATTGTCTGTCAAAGACACACCCAGCTTGGTGTCTCCGTCTCACCCGCCGATCGTTCATTCTCTTTTGCCGGAGGTTTCTGATCGGATGCCGATTGTACAGGTGGCGACTGCGGCTGCAGACCCGTCACTTGTTGATACGGCATCGGTCTTTCCCGTTTCGGTTTTTAAGAATGCTGCTCAGACTACCGAACTGTTGGATAACGTGGTTGCCGTTAAGGGAGAGCCACTCTCGACAGTGCCGCATGCGTATCAGCGCGCGCGCGAGCCGGTCGCAGTGCGTGCGCCGTTGCCAGGCTATGAACGCGCTCTTCTGGTTGTGCGCGATGTTGATGCCGGAGTGCGGCCGGGCCATGAGACACAGGCGTGCTATTCCGGTTCGGGCAATCGCTCGATCGACTTGGCTCGTTCGGAGGATGTGTCGTCGATCAGTTCTGGTTCTCGAAAGTTGCGTGTTGCTTCAACTCTATTGGACGCCGAGTTTGGCTCAGCATTTGTTGAAGCTGCCAAAGCACAGATGTCGCGGATGACTGTCTACAATGATGCTTACTTTCCGCTCGCTTATCCCGGCGGTGATGTTCCTACCCTCTACGGTGTTTGTACGGACGTCGTTATTCGGGCCTATCGCGGCTTGGGTCTAGATTTACAGCGACTGGTTTTTGAAGCTGGGATGGCAAAAGGTGGCCGGTCGATTGCGCATCGGCGCACGTCCGTATTGCGACGGTTTTTCGCCAGACATGGGCTGCGCGTTGCGATTACCGAGTTCGGTGAGGATTACTTGCCGGGAGATATCGTGACTTACGACCGGCCCCAAAATTCGGGGTCGAGGAACCACATTGCGATTGTTAGTGATGAGACTGGTCCGTCCGGCGATCCGATGATCATCCATAATCGGGGTTGGGGGGTTCAACAGGAAGATGCCCTCTTCATGGATCGGATCACTGGTCATTATCGATATCGGGGTCCGGCACCCGCGCTCGTTGCATCCACGTCGCGCCGTTTCTCTCCGCTGCGTGGGACTGGTAAATCGGGCTCTGGGACGAACAAGGGAAGTCATCCGGGACGGAATTCGGTTCCGCTGCCGGTTCGTCGTTATGCAAAAGTGCATAATGTCGTGGCTGATCTGAAGGTTGAGGAGTTTTCCTCATCTCCTGCAGGTCTACGCTAGGATCAGAACCTTCCCTAAAACGTTGAAAATCAAGTTTTCAATCTCCATGTCTAGGCCGTAAGGGGCGTCCACAGTGTGTCGGTGGATCCGGGCCGTCGGCGCGCGCTCGACTAGATGATTGCGGGGAATTCAGATTATGAAATTCAAGACCATCCTGTTTGTCATGGCATTGTTTTGGCCCATGTCCGTCTCTGCGATGACGGAGCCTGCGTCGAAGGACAAGACCTCTTCAGATCAACTGGAAAAGGCTGGCCAGGGCACGTTCGCGCGTCGACTTGTTGACGCCGCGCGCCTCCAGTCAACCGCTCTGGTTATTTATGATCCGTCCTACAGGCAGCTCGATTATCCGATGGGTGATGTCCCTTGGTATGTGGGTGTGTGTACTGATGTTGTTGTGCGCGCCTACCGGACGCTTGGTATCGACCTGCAGCCGCTGGTCCATAAGGCCCGGGTCGGGTCTGGAGATAAGAACATCGATCACCGACGCGTCTTGGTTTTGAAGAAGTTTTTCAAGCGCAAAGGAATTTCTCTCCCAGTCTCGAAAAAGCCGGAAGACTATCTGCCCGGTGATCTCGTGACATATCATGTGCCAGATGGAACGTTTTCAAAGACGCATATCGCAATTGTTTCGGATCGTAAGACGTGGTCGGGAACGCCGATGGTGATTCATAATCGCGGTTTTGGGGTTCAGGAAGAGGATTGGTTATTTGCGGCAAAGATAACGGGTCATTTCCGCTATAAAGGTCGACCGAATATCAAAGGATTTTCTCAAAAGTGATTCGGTCATTTGGCGAATTTATTGGCGCCGGCCATCCGTTGACCTGACAGAACTGTTGTTTTTCCGCATTACATATAGAGCTATTGGAAGCTTATTTCCCGATTTGGAGCAGTTTGTAGGGTTTGTTAATTTTTTTCCTCGATTTTTCACGGAGTTGCACCGAGTCTTTCGGAAGAGGCGCTTGCAGTAGGTGCTGCACCTCCCGGAGACGAGGATATGGAATTCTTGAATACCGCCAGCTGGATCAACGCACTGTCATCTGACTTTGCAATTGTACTGATAATATCAATGGCAACGGCTGCCATTTTAGTGGCGGGAAAGAAGCGCTCTGCATCGAAGGTAAAACCGATTTCAGTAGGTCGGGCAGTTGCAAAGCCAGCGCGTTTTGGAATGCAGCTTTCTGGATTGGTCCAGTCGCAGACTATTGTTGAGACTTCAAGGGTCGCCCAGAGCTTAGATCAGGAGAGCGGTCCTCGGCTCAAGGGGCGCCGATGGAATTTGGCAAACAAGGGCCAGATGCCGACGCGGGCATCGCTGGAGGTGCAACGGTCTGCTCCGGTTATGACGCGCCCCATTGAGCGTTTTTCAATTCAACAGCAATTCGAGAAACTGACGGCTGTTCTGCGAGGGAACATTGCATCAGCCTATAATGCTGAGCGTTTGCACGATTTGGCTGGTCGCCAACTCGATGCCGTTGATTATGCCTTGATCAATCTTCGCGACGAATTGGCTGATGTGATCACTCAGAGTAAAATTGCGGAAGCTGCGCTTATTTCGACGGCACGCGGTGAACCTTTGCGGCCAGCGGGTCAGCACAGGAGACTTGCGGGCGATCGTGGGCCAGCTCGATCCCGAATTGCGGGACAAGGGCTGCAAAGTGGGGCAGCGCGTCGTCGTTCTCGCGTTGCTGCGGCATAAGCCTAGCTGGCTGAGCCGAGCAGTGTAATGATTGCTGATGCTGTGAGAACGGTGAGAACCGTTCCGAGCGCGACGGCGCCGCTGGACGAGGCTGGCGCTGCGTTATGTCTAACTGCAAATAGATAGGCATTCGCCCCTGTTGGCATTGCTGCCAGGATGGTGACAACGCCGGTCGTTAATGGGGGCAGCTGAAACACGTATGTCGCCAGTGACCAGGCAATCAACGGCATGGCAGCCAACTTCAGTGCATTTATTGTCATAAGCGTTGGCAGCTGGCCTGCAATCTGAAACTTCGTCAAAGACAGCCCAAGCGCTATCAGAGCGGCAGGGATGCCTGCTTGCGCGAGAAGCCTGACGATTTCATCGATCGGTCCTTCGAGTGGCACGCCAGTTAGTCGCCAGATGAGGCCTGCTGAGATCCCTAGAACAATTGGGTTGTGGCCGAGTTCTCGAAAGAGTGCTTGTGCGACCGGCTCACGCTCGGCCGATGGGGTGTCTTCGCTGAAGGTTTGCTGGATCGTCGCGGTGAGCCAGAATGTTGGTGCGTGGATGGCCAAGACGAGCGCGATGGTCGGCGTTGCGATGTCTCCGAATGTCGCGACGGCTAGAGGCAATCCCAACATGACGGTGTTCCCAAAAGCGGACGACATGGAAATGGCGGGAGCGTCACGCGTGGGACGGGCGAGCAGTGTGGTTGTGAGTAGAGAGGCCAACACCCAGGTGGCCCCTGCTGCAAGGAAGAATGATCCCCATACGCCGAGGAAATCTGATTGCGAGAAATCAGCTTTGACAATTGTCCTGAATAGGAGTGCGGGGATAGCCAGGATGAATGTGAAGTCAGCAACGCCTTGACCGGTTGCCTCTGACAGGATGCCAAATCGGCCCGACGCGTAGCCGATCAGGATCAGTCCGAAAATTGGGGCGATGATCGTGAGGCTGAGAAGCATGTTGGATAGCCAATTAAAGAGCGGCGTTCAGCTTGCTTTCGCATAGCTCCCGGCGTCGATAGCGCGCGCGATTGGAGATGCCAAGCATTGAAGTTGGATTGGCGCATCATAGCGCTGAACTTGGACGCGCGACATCCGGGGCGATCAAGGTTGTAGCTTGTCAGCTCCCTCGCGACTGGTGTGCTGAATATGAGCTTTTGCGACTGAAAGCTAAGCTCGTGGTGTCGCGGCCGAATGCTGACTACTGCAGCGGACTGAAGGCAGTATTGCTCTCTGATGGGCTCGTGCAGATTGTGCCGACGGACCTGTTCCCTTATTGGGGTGCGAACGCTTGTGGGCGTTTGTCGTCATTGACTGGTGTCAATCGCGAGGCCTGAGGTTGGAAGCGAGGTGCACCAAATGAAGGGGTGGGGGTACTGCCAGTTTCAATGGCTGGACCGCTTCCGTAAAGGCTTCCGTTGGCTGACTGAATCGTTG
>JBCBRD010000205.1:0-5192 GCA_039819885.1 Pseudomonadota bacterium | reverse complement strand
CTGCGCGCTTTCAACCTCTTAGATCGTATTGCCCGCCGCCCCTCCCTGTGGCGCAAACTGCCCCAGAAGGAGAAGACTTTTCTTCGCAAGGCCGCCGGACCGAAGAGAGTCGCAGCCGCGCGCAGGGGCCAGTCCACGTCCCGCTATAATCGTTATGTGCGTCGAGGCATTGATCGGCGAAACAAGAAACGCGTCGCCTGCGACACGCGCAAACCAAGCTGCAAACGTTTCCTGGCAATGAAACGACGCAAAGGGGCGACCAGAAGTCGGGCGCGTGCCGCCAATCTGAACCGATCCAGAACCCGCTAAAGCACAGCTCGCAAATCCACTAGGCACCGCCGTTCATTTGCTTGGCGATCAACCTCAAGCCTGTGCGATACAATTCAACAAGCACCTCCGAATCAATCACACAGGCGGCCAAGATCTTCATGGCACTGCTCAATGACAGTCAGCGCTACGGCGCACTCACCAAGTTCTTTCATTGGATCATCGTAGCCCTCTTCGCTTTGCAGTACGCAGCCGGCTACACGATGGTGTCGCTTTCCAGCAAACAAACGGCACTCGGCCTGACCCAGGCCAACTACTACAACTGGCACAAATCAATCGGTTTGGTGGTACTGGTGTTCGCAACGCTTCGGCTCCTCAACCGAACCTTCAACACCCTTCCAGACTTTGCATCATCGCTCACACCGGTTGAGAAACGGATGATGCATCACTACGAGAACGTGCTCTATCTGGCGATGTTTGTGATGCCCATCAGCGGTTACATCTACGTTATGGCTGGTGGTTACGGTGTGCACTTCTTCGAAGTCGTCCACCTCACCAATCCAATCGGCAAAACACCAAACCTCGCGTTTGCAGCGAAGTGGACGCACATTTTGTCGAGCTATGTGATTTTGATCGCGCTGGTAGCACATCTCGGTGTGGTGCTACGCCATCAGCTCATCCTGAAGAACGGGCTATTGTCACGCATGACGCCTGGCTCGCCTGATTCCTCTTAGGGCATCGCTCAGATTGGGTTGCGCCCGCAGGACCCCAAATCGGTGCACCGCGCGGAGCCAATGATAGAACGGCTGCGTCAGCACAGTTGCTCTAGCTAGCTCGTCATCTTTCAGCCAAGCACATATCCCGATCAGCTATAGCGTCCGTGGCAATGCTTGTATTTTTTACCGGAACCGCAGGGACACAACTGGTTCCGGGAAACACGCCCCCAGGTCGCTGGATCATTAGGGTCAACGGCTCCAACACCCTTGCGTGTCTTGAGTGGCGCCTGCTTCAGCTCTCCATCACCGTCGTCATAGCCCCCGCGCGAACCATCGTCGTACGACAGTTCACCCTCGTCGAACTCATCGAGCCCTGTCGTCGCATCAACATGATGGGCTTCCATCGGCGGTAATTCGTTGGGTTCGAACAGATCACTGGGATCTTCATCCGGTGCAATTTCGATGTGCATCAAAATACCGGTCACCGCCTCACGCAACCGCGTCAGGAGGCTTTCAAACAGAACAAAAGCTTCGGTCTTGTACTCGTTGAGCGGGTCGCGCTGTCCGTACGCACGGAAGCCAACCACCTGACGCAAATGCTCCAGCGTCACAATGTGCTCACGCCACAAATGATCGAGTTGCTGCAAGAGCACCATTTTCTCGACCTGACGGAACATGTCTGACCCAAATTCTACAGCCTTGGCTGCCGCCCGTTCGTCAACCGCGCGCGTGAAACGTTCTTCAATCTCTTCGTCCGCGATACCTTCTTCCTCAGCCCAATCTGAGATGGGTAACGTCAGCCCAAACTGACCCTCCGCAGCTTCTTCGAGACCCTTGGTATCCCACTGTTCTGCATACGCTTTTTCAGGAATATGCTTTGCAACAAGGTCCTGAACGACCTGATGTCGAAGATCTTGGACCGTTTCAGAAACATCTTCCTCGGCCATGATGTCGATACGCTGATCGAAGATCACCTTACGCTGATCATTCATCACGTCATCGTACTTGAGGATCTGCTTACGAATATCGAAGTTGCGCGCTTCGACCTTCTTCTGCGCCATCTCAAGGGACTTGTTCATCCAGCGGTGCGTGATCGCCTCGCCGTCTTGTAAACCAAGCGTTTTAAGAACGCTCTCCATACGATCTGACCCAAAGATCCGCATGAGATCGTCATCAAGCGCGAGATAGAACTTCGAGCGTCCAGGATCGCCCTGCCGTCCAGATCGACCGCGCAGCTGATTGTCAATCCGCCGGCTTTCGTGACGCTCGGTCGCAATCACGTAGAGCCCACCAGCCTCAAGAACCTTCGCTTTGTTCTTTTCAACTTCGCTCTCAATAACCGCCCGCTGCTTTGCGACTTCAGCTTCAGATGGCGGAACACCGCCTGCCTCGCGTTCGGTGATCCAGTCGCGAATTTGGAATTCGACGTTGCCACCCAATTGGATGTCCGTTCCACGCCCAGCCATATTGGTAGCAATGGTCACAGCACCAGGAACGCCGGCCTGCGAGATGATGCTCGCTTCTTGTTCGTGATAGCGCGCATTCAAAACATAGTGCGGAATGACGTCTTGGCCTGGCTTGGCATCGCGCGACAACTGAAGGAGCAGTTCTGCAATGTCGGTCAGATAGTCTTTGAGCTCTTCTTCTTTAGGCGACTTCAATGGCTCGGCTTGTTTAAGTGTCTTCTCGCCAAGTTCCTTGAAGTAGTCTTTGTCCTTCAAAAGTTCCGAAAGCTGTTCAGACTTTTCAATCGATGCAGTTCCGACGAGGCAGGGTTGCCCGCGCCGACGCGCATCGGCAATCGTCATCACAATGGCTGCAAATTTCTCGCGTTGCGTCCGGTAGATTTCGTCATCATCATCAACGCGCGCAATTCCGATATTTGTTGGGATTTCAATAACATCAAGACCATAGATGTCCATAAACTCGGAGGCTTCGGTTGCCGCTGTACCGGTCATGCCCGACAGCTTGTCATAAAGCCGGAAATAGTTTTGGAACGTGATCGAAGCCAGCGTCTGGTTTTCGGGCTGGATCTCGACGTGCTCTTTGGCTTCAAGCGCCTGATGCTGTCCTTCCGAGTAGCGCCGGCCTGGCATCATCCGCCCGGTAAACTCGTCAATGATCACCACTTCGCCACCCTTGACGATGTAGTCTTTGTCCCGATTAAACAGCCTGTGCGCGCGCAATGCCTGATTGACGTGGTGCACGACTGTGACGTTTTCGATGTCAAACAACGAGCCGCTCTTAAGCAGTTCAGCTTCAGCGAGCATGACCTCAACGCGCTCGTTGCCCAAATCCGTCAGCGCGACCTGTCGCTGCTTTTCATCAAGCTCGATCAAACCCTGCTCTTTAATGATCTCTTTGAGATCACCAGCACCATGTTCCTTGCGAAGTGCTTTCTCGACGTCGCTAGCCTCGGCGACGAGATCTTTCACGATTCTGTCGACGGCCACATATAGGTCAGTGCGATCTTCTACGGGTCCGGAGATAATCAGCGGCGTACGCGCTTCATCAACGAGAATAGAGTCCACCTCGTCGACGATAGCGAACGCATGATCGCGCTGAACCATCTCCTCTTTCGACATTTTCATATTGTCGCGGAGATAGTCGAATCCAAGTTCGTTGTTGGTTGCATAGGTCACGTCACAATCGTACGCGGCCTTGCGCTCTTCATCGTCGAGCCCATGCAGGATCACACCGACGGTCAGGCCGAGGAAACGATAGACTTGCCCCATCCACTCGGCATCGCGGCTGGCCAGATAGTCATTGACCGTCACAACGTGGACCCCACGTCCGGTCAGCGCGTTGAGGTAGACAGCAAGTGTCGCGACAAGGGTCTTACCCTCGCCCGTTTTCATCTCGGCAATGTTGCCGTCATTCAGAACCATGCCTCCAATCAACTGCACATCGAAGTGCCGTTGACCGAGGGTGCGCTTTCCAGCCTCTCGCACCACTGCGAAAGCTGGAACCAGCAGATCGTCGATGCTCGTGCCGTCTTGAAACTGCTGCTTGAATTCGGCGGTCTTGGCTCTCAGCTCGTCGTCAGAGAGTTTTGCGATCTCGTCTTCGAGAGCGTTGATTTGGTCAACCCGCGGCCTGAAGCCGCGCACGCGTCGCTCGTTCGAAGACCCAAAGATCTTAGAAGCCAAACCACCGAATTTGCCCAACGAGAGCATGAGAAGCCTTTCTGTCATTCGTCTGTGCCCGGAACCCAAGGCGCTGGCTGCGATCCGTTTACCCGGGCCAACCGTGATACGCATAGACATCTATGGCTTGGTCAGCCCAGCGACCCAACGGTCGCCGACACTCCCCTTTGATTGGTATCCAAACCTCAAATGGAGAATGGACCACCGATCCCCGCCAAAATGAGGCTGCGGAGCACCAGCAGTCGACAATAGGCCACAACCTGCACGCACACGGGTGTGATTGCGTCACTTAGGAACCCACCTCCCTCTTTGTCAATGTGCCCAGATGTGGCCAGCACCGGCAAACCGTCCCGCAGGTCATAATCATCCCCGGGTTTCGCTCTAAATGATGCACCATCGAAGCCGCAGATCGATCAAGACAATAAGGCGCGTTTCAAAGAATTAACTTGGCCCGGCGTGGCCTCTGGTTTATCGAACGCCCGCCGAATTCTTATGGGCCATCATCCGAACCATCGCGATATCGCGACGTGTGACGAACCCGCAAATTATGCGTTGATATGGACTAGGGCAGCAGACTTTTGCTCAAACCAGTCAACTTCAAAAAAGGACGCTAACAGATGATCGCGATGCAAAAAGCTCAACAGAAGAGCCCGTCATCGACATGCGCCTTGGCGCCGGGGCAAGTGAAACATCGCGCTTATCGGTCCTTTTGGGCTACCATTGCACTCGGTGCGCTAGCAGTCGCCATCACACCACCACTGGCAATCGCCCAGGATGCCGCCGCGAAGGCAACGCCCAACACCGTTGTTGCAACGGTCAATGGGGCTAAGATCACTGAGAAAGACATCTCGTTTGCGGAAATCGAGATCGGTTCTGACCTCGGCAACATCCCACCGGAATCTCGCCGCCGGGTGCTCGTTGAATACCTCATCGAAAACCAGCTTTTTGCAGATGCTGCGCAAAAGCAGAAACTCGCCGAGACCTCAAGCTTTGACGAGCACCCGGCGGCGAGATTCCGGTGGGATGTTGCCGAGGTCAGAACCGATCTCGATTTCCGCAAACG
>JBCBRD010000204.1:0-5218 GCA_039819885.1 Pseudomonadota bacterium | reverse complement strand
TGCTTCGAGCTCAGACTGGCTGTTGTTGAAGGTCAAGCTGACGCAACGCACTGGGAAGGCCACTCACCTGCATGACCCAAAGCCGCCGAAGTGCATGCGCTCAACAGATGTGTTGCATCGAGAGCGAACGCTTGGATCGATGCGTGGTGCACCACAATACTTCTTGCGGAATGGCCGTTTGCCAGAAATGTCCGGTTGACCTTCTAGTCCTGTTTGGTTCTGGTTTTCACTCAGGGCCATGCGTGGACGGCTCCAGGTTGTCAAGGGACATTAGCGCGTTGCAGCCGTGGTCGGAGCAGCCATGCGTTCGGCCTTTTTTCTGCGGTTCACATGACCGCTGGCCATAATGCCCTTCGCGGATCAGGTCCCGGTCAATTTCCCGCATTCAATGATGCAGTGGCCCAGGTGGGTTGTCCTGATCACCGGATCGACCGGTCTGCATTACGTGCTGTTCGCCCTTTCCAACCATCTCGCCTTGCGACGCGATCTCGTTCTGGTTGCGTCGTTTTACCGTGCGAGCGCAACCGGTTCCCTGTAACTTTCACCTTTTGCCATCATCGCCCAGGCCATGCGTGCAAGTTTGTTGGCAAGTGCGATCGCGGCAACCTTCGTAGGCTTGCGTTCCAATAGGCTGCTGAGCCATGGCCTGTGTGCAGTGCCGTGGATCTTGGCGTATCGGATCACGGCCAATGCGCCCGCCGTAAACAGACTGCGTAGGTAGCGATCTCCTGCTTTGGTGATGTTGCCAAGCTTCTCTTTGCCGCCGCTCGAGTACTGTTTCGGAACCAACCCAATCCAAGCAGAGAAGTCTCGTCCCGATTTGAACGCCGTTGGGTCGGCAACACTTGCGACGAGTGCCGTTGCCAGTGCAGGCCCGACACCAGGTAAATCATCCAGTCGGCGACTGAGTTCATTCGAACGATGCCAGGCCGTGATGCGTCGATCAAACTCCAGGATCTGGGCTTTGAGCATCTGAAGTTGTTCACCAAGTGCTTTCAAACAATCTCGCGCAATTTCTGGAATACGATCATCTGTCGTGTCGGTAGCTATTTCCAGAAGGCGATCAACGCCTTTGCGGCCGACCGGTGCCACGATGCCTAACTCCGCCATATGTGCGCGGATCGTATTGCTGATGGCCGTGCGTTGGCGAACAAGCAGATGCCGCGTGCGGTGAAGCATCAAGCAGGCTTGTTGATCCGGTGTCTTGGTTGGAACGAAGCGCATGTTGGGACGCTGCACAGCCTCGCAAATCGCTTCGGCATCTGCGGCGTCGTTCTTCTGACGCTTCACGTAAGGCTTTACATAGGCAGGAGGGATCAAGCGTACAGTGTGGCCAAGTGCTTGAAGCTCCCGTGACCAGTAATGCGATGTTGCACACGCTTCTATGCCAACAAGACAGGGCGGCAGCTTGGAAAAAAACGCCAGAACCCCGCTACGTCTGAGTTGACGACGGACAACCGCATCCCCCTCAGAATTAACAGCGTGAACCTGGAAAATGGACTTGGCGATATCCAAGCCAATCGTAGTAATCTCGTTCATGGTCGGCTCCTCTTTGTATGGTCACTTCAACAGCAACCATAGTGGCACCTAGATGCCGCTGGAGGAGCCGTCCACGGCATCATTTCCGGACGGTCGCTGGCTACGCCCCCAATGACAAGGTGGGCCACCGGTCAGAATGAGCATCATTGGGCGCATATCGAAACTTCTCTATGCACCATGCTACCTGGCTTCAAATAAGTCTGATCACATGCGTCTTGCGCCATACCGGCCGCCCTAGGCGTCGAATCACGCCCAAGCGCGGATCGGTAATGTGACGTGGTCAATTAGACGGTCACGACACACAGCCTCACATTTTAGTCCGGCCTTCGGAAATCTTGCGATGGTGCCCTGTCTCAACGGGCATGTGTATGAGTTGGTTGTCTGGCCCAAACGTCGGCTACGTTCAGCTTGCCCCCGGTTTTGGCGGTTCAGGGTGCATCTTCACCGTCAATAACGATGATGTGTGGGACGGTAAGCGCACCGAGTGCCATGAATATCGCACCCAAAATTGCGGGGCCGGGTGGCAGTGTTGACAATGATAATGCCCCAACCAGCGTGCCACCGATCGCGAGTGGGGCGTAAGGACATGCCGCCAGCAGAAATCTACGTACCGACCGGGCTCCTATCAGGCGCTGTGTTTCGATCATGTGGCGAACGGAGTGAAGACCGCAGAAATATACGAGGAAGAATAGCATCGGCGGCGTCACCCACGCGAGTCCAAGAACAACGACGATTTCGATTGCCGCCCACGGACGGTGCATACAGATCAGGGCAACCGCCACTGTGCTTGCCTGCAGCAGTGGGATCGCTACTGCTGCCATGACCAACCCGACTGTTTCGGCAGTCTCGACGGGAGAGAGCCAGGAAAATATCTGGACGACTTCATCGCGGTGCAGACCGGCTGGCGCGGTCAGCATCGCAGCAGCCACGATCCAACGCGGGATTTGTTCGAGATCGTGCACCCAATCGCCCGAAAAATGATAAATCGAAATTATGAGAAAAACGGGCAAAGCGAGAGCAGGAGCGAGCAGCCAAATAATAAAAAAAGAAATGGCAAACGCAACATAGCGGACTAACATTGCGGCAACGTTTCCTGACGTCGGACTATTTCTTCGGGCCTTCCATATCGCGACGTCGAATGCGCCATGTGGCACTCCGAGAAACAAAATGAGGAGGCCCGCAATGATTGGAGCGTCAAGCGGGTTGACGCGTGCCCCGGTTGCGATGAGCGCGAGAAGGACGAGTGCGCAAACAATAAATGCCACGCGATGCGTAAAACTTGTGACGATTCCCTTGCACCATTCTGCCGGCTGCGCCACGTCCCAATACTGTTCAAACATCCGACCGATAGGCATGCTTATCCTTGGCTCTAATAAGATGCGAAACAAAAAAAGGATATGAGTGCGCGAAGATATTGACCGGTGGCTTTTCGGAAGCCCCCGGTCGGCTTTTCGTTCTGGCTTACGCTGCGGACATTGAGGGTGTGCGCCCACCGGAGCCCTGCGTCGCGAGTTCCGCCTCCGACTTCCGGACAGCGATCATGTAAATCACCACGCCGAACACAGCTTTCGCGACGATGTCGGCTACGGTGTATCCGACTTCAACTGCTGTAGCTGCCGTGCCACCCGTTAGACCGATCATCGGGAACACGAAGACGACGGGATAGAACGACCATGAGATGACCGTCAGCCAACGCGCGGTATTCACCAGACCCCGCACGTCGTCTGGCTGCTTGGCAATCGCATCGCCCAACCCAACGAATAACTCATACACGATCCATGCGAATGGAATCATTGCGAACGCCCACCAAATCCAACGCATGGTCGGGTCCGCGGAGATCTCCCCGGGGTAGCCGAGCACAACCATGATTGCTGCCAAGAGGCCAAGTCGAACACCCTTGGACCAAGTTTCTGCGCGGGACAGACCCATCACAAGAATAAGTTCGATAAGCAGGAGCGGGACGGTCAAAAGCCAATCAACGTACCGGTATGCTTGGTTGAAAGCCACTCCTGTAGCCGTGATTTGACCGTTAACAACGTCGTAGCTGGCATCCCAACTTTGAAGGATCCTAACGTAGTGATAGAGCGCGATGGCTGTGACAAGACCGGTAATTACAAGAGCCGGTTTGTATCTATCGCTAACCTGCGAACGGCCCAGCCAGAAGAATAGCGTGGCCGCTCCCATGGTAGCGATAGTGAAGGAAAAAGCGTTATAGACCAACTCGTATTGGCCTACGGTAATTTCAGGCATATTACGATCTCCGTTTGCATTAAATCCTGCAAAACCCAAAAGCAAAACTTGCTATGTTAGGAACGGCACCGGGGCGGCAGTAGTTTCTGAGCAAAGCGCCGCACATTCGCTCTTTTATCGGAAAGTACGATTCAATCTAGCTGATAAGCTTGATTAGATTATTGACCGTGGCACCGATAATGACGGACCACGCACTAAACAGCATAAGATAAGATCGAATGGTCAAACCGAATCGATTGGTAGAGCATCGGAATAAGTATCCGCCCATAAGGATGCTGGCCGCGAAATGGACGGCGGCATCCTGTGTTTTATTTCCCAGCCTTCGATATTGATGTGGCGAGATCCAACCTCATTCGGCAGCGTTACGAACGCACCGCAAGTCTGGCAGCACCCAGATACTGGATGGTTGTGAACGGGACCCGCCCGAAAACGAAGTCCAGCTTGCGGTTCACGCCGACAGGCCCGAACCCCTGAAATTCGATGTCGATAAAATTTCGATCGCTGAGCAAAACCTTCAATTCCTGCGGTCGGATGAACATCGACGCATCGTGCGTGCCCCGAGGCAGAAGGCCGACAATACGTTCCGCCACAGTCACCGCGAGTAAGGAGGACATTGCATTCCGATTCAGCGTGTCGAAGAGCAGCAGACCGCCCGGCTTAAGGACGCGCGCTGTTTCGTCGAGCGTGGCTTTGAGGTCGTCCACATGCTCTAGCACATCGACGCAGACCACGACGTCAACGCTATCTTCACCGAGAGGGATCTGCTCTCCTCTGCCGGTCTTGTAAGTGATAGCAAGGCCCTCAGACATCGCGTGCTCCCTTGCGGCCGAGATGGCGTCTTGAGCTGGATCGATCCCGGTGACATCGGCCCCTTCGTGCGCTAACGCCTCTGCCATGAAGCCACCAGCGCAGCCCAAATCAAGGACCTGCTTTCCGCGCCAATCCTTCACGTGACGCTCGAAGTATTCCATCCGTGCGGGCACCATCGCTTTCAGGGTCCGAAGCCATTTTACAGAATCGTCCCACCACGCTCCGGCGTAGGTATCGTATATGGTCAGGTCGTTCATCGCGTTGTTCGTTTCCTTTTTTGGACCAGCCATTATCAGTTAAGTTTCCCCCGCATTCTAAGGGACTGATGATTGAGTTCATGGAGGTCCGCCTCCCCGGCCAGCACGCTCTCACCGGCGCGCAAGGCGGCGATCATGGTCTCTTCCCGCGCGTTGCGCCAAGCTGGTGGTTCGATTGCCTCGCGCCATGGTCGTCCGCAAGCGTGATCAAGCAAGATCCTCGCAAAGCAATGGTCCTGGCTCACTGGCCAGCGTCTTGTTTTTGATGCGCGTGGCAGCTCGTCATCGACCAGTCGGCGCCATGCACGCCGTAACCAGTCGAGTTGCTTTTCCGCCAAAAGCGCGGCAGAGGCGCCCTCCAA
>JBCBRD010000203.1:0-5228 GCA_039819885.1 Pseudomonadota bacterium | reverse complement strand
GCGACGACTGACACACGAGCCCTAAGCCAAAAACCAGACCCCGTCCTGCTAGAGGTCTTCAACAATCTGTTTATGGGCGTAGCAGAACAAATGGGCGAAACGCTCCGCCTAACGTCACGGTCAGTGAACATCAAAGAGCGCATGGATTTCTCTTGCGCCGTGTTCGAAGCCGATGGCGCCCTTGTCGCCAACGCGCCCCATGTCCCTGTCCATCTTGGGTCCATGGACCGCTCGGTCTCGGCGATCATCAACGGACGGAACCTTTGCGACATTCGACCCGGCGACGTCTTCGCCCTCAATGCCCCATACAACGGAGGCACCCACCTCCCGGATATTACCGTTATCTCGCCGGTCTTCAATGACAGCGGAGAAGAGATACTATTCTGGCTCGCCAGCCGTGGGCACCACGAAGATGTCGGAGGTCTAACGCCCGGCTCGATGACCCCCAGTGCCACCACACTCGAAGAAGAAGGTGTCTTGATCGACAACGTCCAGATTGTTCAAGAGGGTCAATTTCTGGACGATGCTCTACGCGATATTTTAACGAGCGCCCGCTACCCGGCCCGCCAACCAGACAAAAATATCGCAGACCTAAAAGCACAGATTGCAGCCAACACGCGCGGCGCAGAGGCACTCAAGAAAATCATTGCACAATTCGGTCTCGCAACCGTTCGTGGATACATGCGCCACGTCCAGGACAACGCCGAAGAAAGTGTCCGACGATTGATACAACGCCTCTCGGATGGCCATCACATCGTCGAAACAGACACGGGCGCAAAGATAGAGGTTCAAATCACGGTGAACCGCGAAACCCGATCCGCAAAGATCGACTTCAGCGGCACGAGCGCAATGCGCAAAGACAATTTCAACGCGCCAGAACCGGTCACCCGCGCAGCCGTCCTCTACGTCTTCCGCGTCATGGCTGAAGCAGACATCCCACTCAACGCCGGCTGCTTGAAACCACTCGACATCCAAATCCCCAAAGGCTCTTTCCTCAAACCGACCTACCCCGCAGCCGTCGTAGCTGGAAACGTCGAAACCAGCCAAGCTGTTACGAACGCCCTCTTCGGTGCTTTGCGTGGCCTCTCGTCGTCACAAGGCACGATGAACAATTTCACGTTCGGCGATGACACGCGGCAATACTACGAAACCATCTGTTCCGGCGCGCCCGCTGGCCCAGATTTCGACGGCGCCAGTGCTGTTCAGGTGCACATGACAAACACGCGCCTCACCGATCCTGAAATCCTCGAACTTCGCTATCCAGTCGTTTTGGAACAGTTTGCAATCGACCGAGGCTCTGGTGGCAAAGGAAAACACTGCGCAGGCGATGGCATAAGCCGCACGATCTGTTTTCGCGAGCCCATGTCCTGCGCCATCCTGTCGTCAAGCCGCCGCATCGCGCCATTTGGAATGGACGGCGCTGCGCCCGGACGTCTTGGCCAAAACACGATTGTCAGGGCAAGCGGTGCAATAGAAACACTAAGCGGCTGCGACGACACCAACCTTCAGCCTGGTGATGCTATCTGCATTATAACACCGACAGGCGGCGGCTTCGGCCCAAAAAGCCAATAATTTCAGGCCGTTCGTCCCATCCCAGATCCTTGACACAACGTTTACCAATACCAGACAGACTCTGCTGGAATCGCGCTCTCGGCCAAAAGCCCACCAACACTGCGGTTGCAACTGCCACGCATCCCCAGCAAGAACGGACAGCTCCGCTAAAGATAGAGCGGCCATCACGGTGAAACCGGCTTGATCCAGCTTCGACCCATATTCTTTTCCCTCGGGCTTATGCTGTGCACAATCGCAGCGGCCATGCTGCTGCCAGCGATTGTCGACCTGGCCGATGGCACTGACGACTGGCGTGTGTTCTTCACATCGGCAATCGCCACGTTCTTTGTCGGCGGCTTGTTGATCCTCGTTGCCAACGAGGACGAGCCGGTCAAGCTCGGGATCAAGGAAGGCTTTTTGCTCACCACGATGATGTGGGTCGTTCTCACGACAGCAGCAGCCGTCCCATTTGCCGGTTTGGGCTTGAGCTACACCGACGCATTTTTCGAAGCGATGTCCGGCCTCACGACAACCGGTTCAACCGTCCTCACCAAATTAGACCAGCTTCCGCGTGGCATTCTGCTTTGGCGTGCCTTACTCCAAGGGTTGGGCGGTCTCGGCATCATCGTTATGGCGCTGATCATGCTACCGTTCTTGCGCGTTGGTGGGATGCAACTCTTCCAGATGGAACACTCAGACCGTTCCGAGAAAGTCGTCCCGCGCGCCGTCGAACTCGTTATCTTGATCTTGACTATCTACACCAGTTTCACCATCGCCTGCATTGTGCTCTATGCAAGTTTCGGCATGACGTTGTTCGACGCCATCTGCCATGGACTGACCACCGTCTCCACAGCCGGCTTTTCAACACACGATCAGAGCTTTGGCTTTTTCCGCAATCCAACACTGGATTGGATCTGCATCGTCTTCATGATCCTCGGGGCATTGCCATTCGTCGTCTTCATCAAGGCATTTCGAGGCAACAATCGCGCCCTACTTGAAGACAATCAGGTCCGTGGTTTCCTACTCTTCCTAGTCGCGATTTGCCTGATCATGACCATGTGGCTAATCGCGATCCGCGGCATGGTGCCAACCGATGCCCTTCGCATTGCGACCTTTAACGTCACATCGATTGTCACCACCACCGGCTATGCCAACGCCGACTACACCACCTGGGGCGCATTTTCCGTCGGCCTGTTCTTCATGTTGATGTTCGTCGGTGGGTGCTCCGGGTCGACATGCGGCGGTATCAAGATCTATCGCCTTCAGATCATGGGTTTGCTCACGCGGTCGCACTTCGTCCATCTCATGAGCCCAAACCGTGTTGTGACACTGGTCTACAACGGCAAGCGCCTGCCAGCCGACGTACCGTTTTCCGTGGTCGCATTCCTCGCCATCTACATGGCAACCGTCGGCATCTTCACCGTTATTCTCGCAGCAATGGGCCTTGATCTGGTCACGGCACTCTCGGCTGCAACCCAGGCCATCGGAAATGTCGGCCCCGGGCTCGGCGACACCATCGGACCTGCAGGCAACTATTCAGCCTTGCCAGCAGCCGCCAAATGGGCGCTGGCCTTCGCCATGATGCTAGGGCGCCTGGAGCTATTCACGGTACTCGTACTGTTCCGCATCGAGTTCTGGCGCGGGTAAACGCACACACCGGCGCTCAGAGAGGAACGCGATACCTGTCTAACCGCCACTAAGACGCGCAGACCATGCACGCGACCGGCCGCGACCATCAAGCCGCCATCCATAGAGCCAGTCATACTGCGCCATCAGAAATGATGACGGTGCATACTTCAATGTGAGATTTCTCGCAGCCGCCATCGCTCCGTCGAGATGATAGATTTCTCCATTCCGTTTTGAAGCGGTTTGGACGCTCGCAATTCGCGGTCTTCGCTCAGCTTCATACGCCCGGATTGCGGTTTCCATATCTGTGCTTTCGGCAGCACATCGCGCGGCAACAACGGCATCTTCCAACGCGAGCACACCGCCTTGTGCGAGAAATGGCAAAACAGGATGAGCTGCATCACCCAACAAGGCGATACGTCCGCGCGTGAATGTCGATGGAACCGCCAACTCATGCAGCGCCCACTTCCGCCACTCCGTCACGGCTCCAATCAAGTCCTGCGCATCCTGCGCAAAAGCGCGCACACCATGTTGTACCCAGGAGGGATGGACCCGCGTGCTCCAGTCTTGATTGACAGCATCGTCTTGCAGCACAACCACCAGAGCAATCGCGAGACCACCCTGCACAGGGTAGTGGACGATGTGCCCGTGCGGGCTGAGCCAAACACCGGTTTCATCGGCACGAATGGCTTTGGGCACAAGCTCGACCGGTACTACGGCACGCAACGCGCATTTGCCTGAAAACGTCGGTAAGGCCTCGCCGAAAAACCTTTGACGAAGTGGTGACCAGAGCCCATCGGCCACGATCACAGCCTCTCCGCGATAGACATCCCCCTCAGCGGTGTGAACCGTAACAGCCTCACCAGGACGATCATCCACATCGGTCACGTCCTGATTGAGATGAACTGCAATGCCATCAACGTCTTGAATGGTCTGATAAAGCGCGAGTTGTAGATCGCTGCGGTGGGCGACCCAGTACGGCGCACCATGGCGGTTCTCAATCCATGACCCAAGCGGCAGCTCAGCCAGACGCTGGCCGGTATCTCCTTCAAAAACCGCAATACGCTCTGGCTTGCCGACGTAAGGGGCAAGCCGTTGGTCCACGTTCAAGGATGTCAGAATACGCATCCCGTTCGGGCCGATTTGGATGCCCGCGCCATCTTCTGACAACGCACTCCGGCGCTCAAGGATATCGACCTGAAACCCGCGCTGCCGAAACGCAAGAGCCGCGGCCATACCGCCAATGCCGCCGCCCACAATCACCAGCCGCCGGACACGCCCAGATGACGCCGCTGCTTCAGTTGTTCCAGTCATGTCAGCTGTCTGTGGCACCGGCCCGCTGTCCAGAGAACTTCGAGATCCATTGATCCCGTGACGTTACTACCGACCAAAATCATTAAAATAGCGGCGAACCGCTTATGAAAATTGGATGATTTTGCCTCAACAGCGTAGAAGATCGACTGACCGTTATCACGGCTACACGAGCATACCGGAAACCCACTGTCCTTGGACCATCCAACAAGCCGCAACCTGATCAGTTCCCAGATACCGTTAGGCGTCCTCTGATTCCAATTTGACGCTGGCACCCGGAGGATCAGACTCAGTCGCTTTCAACCGCGCGTCGTACACATAGAGCGTTGAACAATAAGGGCATATCACCTGTGTATCCGCCCCCATGTCCAAGTAAACATGTGGATGGTCAAACGGGGCGCGGGCGCCCATGCATTGGAATTCCTTCACGCCAATGTAAATCTTCTCAACACCTTCATCATTCGCGAAATGAGGCACAACACCTGCGGCCATCGATCAATACCTTGTTGTTTGCAACCCGTTTCCAACACAATACAAACTCATGGCCCGCAAGCCTACACCCCATTTGTCGATCGAGCAGCCAATGCCTGCCAAAAAGGCGCTACCGATGACCACACCCAGTGCCACATTCAAGTGAACGGAACTCACGGTGAAGACATTCGAATCCGACGGACAGACAATCGCATTTGAAGATGCACGGCCCGCCTCCGATGGAAGCGAAATGGCTGACCCAATCCTGC
>JBCBRD010000202.1:0-5336 GCA_039819885.1 Pseudomonadota bacterium | reverse complement strand
GAGCGCCGTTCAGCCCCCATTAGGACTTTGTCTTTTGCATCTTCGAACTCAGACTGCGTGACAAGTCGCTTGTTCCGTCGTGCAGCCAGAAGAGCTGCTTCGTTGACCAGGTTGGCCAAGTCAGCACCTGAGAAGCCAGGCGTACCACGAGCAACAACGCGCGCAATCACATCCGGTGCGATCGGTATCTTCCGCATGTGCACGCTGAGGATCTTTTCGCGGCCAGCAACATCTGGGTTCGGAACCATGATCTGACGGTCAAATCGGCCAGGTCGCAACAGAGCAGGGTCGAGCACGTCAGGCCGGTTCGTCGCGGCGATGATGATCACGCCTTCGTTCGCCTCAAAACCATCCATCTCAACGAGCAACTGGTTGAGCGTCTGCTCGCGCTCGTCGTTGCCGTTGCCAAGACCAGCTCCGCGGTGACGACCCACAGCATCGATTTCGTCGATGAAGATGATGCAAGGCGCGTTCTTCTTCGCTTGTTCGAACATGTCGCGAACGCGGCTGGCACCGACACCGACGAACATCTCGACAAAGTCCGAGCCGGAAATCGTGAAGAATGGCACATTTGCTTCGCCGGCCACTGCACGGGCGATCAGTGTCTTACCTGTGCCTGGCGGACCGACCAGAAGACAGCCGCGCGGAATACGCCCACCGAGACGTTGGAACTTCTGAGGATCTCTAAGAAACTCCACAATCTCTTGCAGATCCGATTTGGCCTCATCTACACCGGCAACATCTTCAAACGTCACCCGGCCCTGCCGTTCTGTCAAAAGCTTGGCACGCGATTTCCCAAAGCCCATTGCCCGGCCGGAGCCCGACTGCATCTGCCGCATGAAGAAAATCCACACTGCAATCAAAAGCAGCATCGGGAACCAATTCAACAGCACATTCAGAATTGACGGGACGTCTTCATCGTTCGGCGCAGCTTTGAACTGAACGTTCTTGTCGCGAAGTCGTTGGACAATCCCGGGGTCATCCGGAGCCAATGTCTGAAATGTTGTCCCATTTTCACTCAGAGTGCCCGAGATCCGGCTGCCAGAGAGTGTGGCTTCCTTGACGTTCCCGGCTTCCACCTGATTCAAAAACTCCGAATACGAAATTTCGTTCGTCCGCCGACTTTCGGCAGGATTATTGAACAGGTTAAAAAGCGCCGCGAGCAAAACGAGGATCGCAACCCAGATGGCAAGCTTCTGGAAATTCGAGTTCATATGGTTTCCCTTATCGCCAAGTCGGCCAAGCACTTAGCGTACAGTTCGGCGTGTCCCTGAACGGAGCGAACAATCGCCGGTCTTCGTGTCGCCAGTTAACATAGGAGCGCCCAACCCAGTTGCCAAGCAGCGTGCGTCACCACTCAACCTCCGAAAGGATCAAATCCCATGTCTATGCGGCGGATTTGGTCATCAAAACCTTCACATCGCGTTGCCGCAATGGCGGGTATTGCATCATAGATGCCAGTTGCATGTGGGATTCAACGAAACCTCCAGTAGGCGTGGATCACACCCGGCCCTGAAAGAGTGTTCACTCAAACGGCTGAAAATGGTGGATTTTGAAGCCTTTCAATCCCGAAAAAGACTGTCGCCGCCAAGCCCCCACAATCTGCCGATTGGTGGCCTGTAGGTTCATCAAATAGTGGTGTAAAACGGGACAAGCCCATAAGGCCTGCTTCCGCCGAACAACCGGCATGGTTCCCATGGCCGCCGCAGGCATCTTTAAGGTCTCAAGTTCAGGCACTTGTCGTCTCAATTCAGCCCAACCAACTGCGCCGAGTGGCTCCACCACACACCCCGATACCGCGGGCTCGCTAACGTCGACCTTGAATCTAAGACCATCCCATAATGTGTATTCACCATGAACCAAACGGGTGGACGGTAGTCCCTCCCCCTTTCCCTCCCGAAAGACCCGGATTTGCTGCGCATCTCCACCAAGAACTTCGATCTTGCATCCACCAAGCGTCCGCGCGGACGGCGGACTGACAAGAACCCAATCAAACAGTGCCTCAACATCGGCCAACGAAGGTTCACGCGCGCTGCCTCCAAAGGCCTCAAGCAGTGCCCTTAGAATACGAACGCCTGCAAATCGGTTCTCCGGCGTAGCAAACCTGCGAAACCCACAGGTCCCAAACAAGCCGTTACGAAAATTGAGCCGTTCGTCAGCGCTGCAGTTTGTAAACGCCAACGCCTTCACGCGTTCACCACTAACAAACCCCCGCGCATCCGCCAGACGCCGCATGCTGAGAGCAATTGCATCAACATCAACGCCAAGCTTGCCCAACTCTCCAAGTGCTTTGCGGGTGCGCACGCGCTCAAAGCGATCATCAGAATTGCTCGGATCATCGATATGCCGTCCGCCATAGGCACTAAGCGTCGCCTGTAACCGCTCCCGCGAAACCGATAGCAGTGGACGCGCCAGAGACACTGGCGAAAGCAGCCGTCCATCGGCAGTCACAGCAAGCGAGATCTGGTCGATCGGCTGCATGCCCACCAACCCATCAATTCCGCTTCCGCGCGCCAGCCGCATCAGAAACGTTTCAGCTTGGTCGTCGGCGTGATGTGCCATGACCAGTGTCGGCTGCGTTTCATTGGAAGCAGTCCGCCCGACGAACTCTGCCAAGAGCCGCCGACGCGCATCACGCGCTGCTTCCTGCACGCGGGTGTTGGGTTTTCGACCTTCCCAGACCAAAGTGTGGTGAGGCAATCCAAGCACACCAGCCTCGCGGCAGACAAACTTGGCCTCGGCGGTGGCGGCCTCCCGCAGTCCGTGATCCACAGTGAGAACGGTCAGCCAGCCACTTGCGATACGTTCAGGCCAATGGCTAAGCATCCAATCACAAGCCAAATGCATCAGCGCCATGGAATCTATGCCACCAGACACGCACAATGCGAGATGCCGCCCGGCAAGTGCCTCAAACACACGGTCGCGCTCGTCATGACCGATCGGTTTGGCAGCTTCACGCATAGGGCATATCGATGACGCGCCGTCGTCTAGCAGCCGAAACGGCCGCGCTCGGACTGAGCCTTTCGCTTAACGTGCGGTGGTGCCTGCGGAAATCGCACGGTCAACTCGCTTAACGACGAACACGCAGCGTCTTTTTGGCCGAGCTTCTCAAGAGACATCGCCAACTTCAAAAGACTGTCAGGCGCTTTCGAGCCACTGCGATAGGTCTCGTACCCTTTCAGGAAAGCACCCGCAGCCGACTTGTACTGCCCGCGGACAAAGTAGGTCTCACCGAGCCAGTACTGGGCATTCGACGCCAACTTGTCCTTTGGAAAACGGCTGACAAAATCGCCGAAGGCAGACTCAGCCGATGTGTAGTCTTGCTGCAAAAGATAGCCGTAAGCCGTCTCGTAAATCGACTTGGCATCATCGTTTCCGATAGGCGCGCGGGCAACTTGCTGAGATCCTGCGGAATTCCAGCCACCAGCACCTGCACCAGATCCTGCCGCCTCCAATCCACCAGAAAGATAGCCACCGATCGGATCGCCAGTCGCCGCCCCCCGACCACCACCATCAGCAGGTGTCACGGTCGTTGACCCAAAGCCACCTTGGGCCACTGGAGCCTGGCGGCTCGTACGTCCATTAAACTGCGGTTCAGTTGAGGCATAGTTTGAAGCACCACCATAGGCCGATGCCCCACCAGCATCCCCGCGGCGCCCAACGCCGCCGCCACGGATGTCCCGCGACAGTTGCTCCATCTGTGCGCTCAATGCACGGATCTGCGTCTCCATGCTGTCCAGCCGACCGGAATCAACACCACCGCCCCCATAGGCGTTCCCGCCGCCACCATACACCCCACCGGATGTAGGAGGCGTAGCTGCCGCTCCTGAGCCCGCTGAGGCACCAGCCAACGACTCGAGTGTCCCAATCACCACCTGCATATCAACCAACTGCTGCTCAAGCTGCTGGACGCGTTTTTGAAGCTCAGCGGTGTCCTGCGCATAGACAGGCGATACCACACCGGCCAACAAGACTAGGATCGTCCAGAAACGCGCAAGTACGCGTCCACCGGAAAAACTACGTCTGGAATTAAACAGATACATGCTGCCCTCTGGCCGGGTGAAACACGACAAACACGGAATGCGTCAGCAAGGTGCAGACGGAATCACATCATTGCAAGAGGGCTAAATGCGCTATCGCGCGCCCGGCAGTAGAATTGTCTCTAGAATGAAACAGCTCATGCTGAGGGTTCCGCTTCGCACACAGCTAGAATCGCATGCCGTTGCGCATTGGCCTAACTTCCAGCCAACAGGCTGGTGGGTGCCACTAGTTGCTTCCGACCACGGTGAGCTGCAAAAGCACTTGCCCTCGCCCGCCAGTTCCCTAGCCCGCAACCCTGCTATTGAGCACTGTCTGCGCACGTCTGTTCTGCGACCAGCAAGATATGTCATCGCAGACCGCAACTGGGCGTTCTTTACCGTACGAAATGGTCCGCACCCGCGACGAATTGATCCCGCTTTGAGCCAGGAAGTTCCGCACAGACGTCGCGCGCCGCGCACCCAACGCAATATTGTATTCGCGCGTGCCGCGCTCGTCGGCATGGCCCTCGATTGTGATGGTGAATTGTGGATACTGCTTCAACCACTGCGCCTGTTTCTGAAGCGTCTGGCGCGCTTCGGGCGTGATATCTGAGCTATCGGTCGAGAAATAGACGATGTCCCCAACGTTGACACTGAAGTCACGCTGCGAACCGGGGCGCGCATACCCACCACCATTGGCGCCACCTGGGCCGAGTTGGGCCGTATCGGGACCGGCTTGATTGGCCGCACAGGCCTGCAGCAGCCCCGCAGCCGCAATCAACACTAATCCCCGCGCGAGCACCTGCTTCGTAAACAGGTTCGCGAAAAATCCTACCGCCATGCTATGCCCCTTTCGGTCGTGCGATGAACGGATCCTTCCCGTCACCCACGGCAGCTTCGTCCAAAGACGATTTCATTACGAGCTACGCCTGTACTCGTACGAAATTGTGACGGCCATTTCATGTTTGACGTTTGCATTGCAACCGTTGCGCACAGGGTATTGGCCAGATCTTAGCTCAGCACGGACTTTCCGTGACAATTCAGAGACACACCAGAACACCCCATCTTGCGAGCAGGTGTCCAACTGAACACCGATCTGTGCACTGCAAAACCCGCACGTTCAAAACAAAAAAAGACCGGACTGCATCTCGCAGATCCGGTCTCTTTGAAACTGTGTCTCGCTTAAACGCGAGGCAAATCAGTTTAGCGTGCCAGTTCAGCAGCTGGAACAGCAGCACCAAGCTTCATTGGTGTGTGTGGAACTTCACGACGGCAAGCGCCGAGAGCAACAGCAGCAACAACAGCAGCGATGATGAT
>JBCBRD010000201.1:0-5548 GCA_039819885.1 Pseudomonadota bacterium | reverse complement strand
GGCGAGAGCTGCAACGATCGCTCTACGTCATCAAATCCTTGTTTGGTATTTCCAGATTTGTAGTGCGCCCAAGCCCGGTTGTTTAACGCGATCGCAAAGTCAGGGCGCAGGTCAATGGCGCGGTCGTAATCCGGCAGAGCTTTCTGATAGCTGCCCTTAACAGAGTAAGCGAGGGCGCGCATGGCATAGGCGAGCGCTCTTTCCGAACGACTAATCGGCTGATCTAGGAGCATCGTACAGGCATCAATTCGCTGGCCGGTATCTTTACCGAAGCATTGCTCCATGGCGTTGTCTTGCGTGTTGGCCGCGATATTTGACGTCGGTGCCAGCACTAGGCTGACCAGCAGTGTTGCCCCAAGGCACAATGGCGCTAATCGCACCGGGTTTGCCGATTGGTTCAGTCGTGGAGCCGGGTGATTTCTGCTCTGTTTTACCTGTTCAGGTCGCTCCATTGACGGTATCGCGGCATGACAAACCCAGCGGCTTTGAAACATGTTATGGTCCACCATTACATTGGTTCGGGCCGAATAGTTGTGTCCCGGCCGTGGCTTATTCCCGCTCAAGGTCGCACGAGAAAGGGCCGAAATTTGACCGGCAACCGTATCCTTTTGACAATTGGTGGCGGCATCGCTTGTTACAAGTGTCTTGACCTTGTCCGACGGCTCAAGGAGCGCGGTCACTCGGTGCGAACGATCATGACACAGTCGGCGCAGGCTTTCATTACACCTTTGGCGGTTTCCGCGCTCACAAATGAGCGGGTGTTCACCGAGCTTTTCGACGTCGATGACGAGCGCGAGATCGGCCACATCAAGCTGTCTCGGCAATCCGATATCATTGTGGTGGCACCGGCCACGGCGAACCTCATCGCGCGCATGGCCAATGGACTTGCCGATGACCTGGCAACCGCAACACTGCTCGCCAATGACAAACCGCTGCTGGTCGCGCCTGCCATGAACCCGAAAATGTGGTCGCATCCGGCAACCCAACGCAATGTCGCGCAGTTGCAGGCAGATGGGGCACAGATTATCGGACCTGAAGCAGGAGAAATGGCTGAGAGTGGGGAAGCCGGTGTTGGGCGGCTGGTCGAGACAATGACACTGGTTGCAGCGATTGAAGAGCGGCTGGCTGTGACGGCATCTGAGGGCGCGCTTTTGGGAAAGCACGTTGTGATTACGGCCGGGCCAACGCATGAGCCGATTGATCCTGTTCGCTACATCGCCAACCGATCTTCGGGCAAGCAGGGTTTCGCAATTGCACGCGCGGCAGCCGAAGCTGGTGCCCGGGTCACGTTGGTGTCCGGCCCGGTCGGGCTGCCTGATCCTGTCGGCGTTGACGTCCAGCGGGTCGAAACAGCAGAGGAGATGTTAGCGGCAGTTCGGGACGCGCTGCACGCTCTTGGTGATCCCCCAGATGTTGGTGTGTTCGCGGCTGCGGTGGCTGATTGGCGCACGGATGGTCATGTCGAGCAGAAAATCAAAAAGACCAAAGGACATTCTGCGCCGTCACTTAAACTGGTGGAAAACCCGGATATTCTCAAAACGATCGCGGATGATCCGAAGCTGCGACCGTCCTTAGTTGTTGGTTTCGCTGCGGAGACCGAAAATGTGGTTGGATTTGCTCAACGCAAGCTGATTTCGAAAAATGCGGACTGGATTGTTGCCAACGATGTTTCAGCTCGCACGGGTGTCATGGGTGGCGATCGCAACACCATCCATCTGGTGACGCGCGATGGCGTAGAGGCATGGCCGCAGATGGCGAAGTCGGACGTCTCAACCGAACTCGTGAAACGCATTGCCGCTGCTCTGTCAGACGGTCAAACAGGACAGCGCGATGTCGGCTGAACGTGTTGTGAAGGTGAGCCTGCAGCGTCTGGCGCACGGGTCTGATCTGCCGATTCCGACCTATGAGACGGCCGATGCTGCTGGCATGGACCTACGTGCTGCTGTTATGGCTGATGCGCCAGTTGTTCTGGAATGCGGCGCACGGGCGCTGATCCCAACGGGGTTTGCGCTTGCCCTGCCACCGCTCTTCGAGGCGCAGGTCCGCCCGCGTTCCGGCTTGGCGCTGAAGCATGGTGTCTCGGTACTGAACGCACCTGGAACGATTGACGCCGACTACCGCGGCGAAGTGGGCGTGATCTTGATCAACCATGGTCAGCAGGCGTTCACGGTTTCGCGTGGAGATCGCATTGCACAACTCGTGATCGCGCCTGTCTGGCGCGCTGACTTTGAAGTGGTCGAACACTTACCGGACACCGCTCGTGGTGCTGGTGGCTTTGGGTCTACAGGTTCTTGATCGCTGCATGCTCTCCTTGCACCTTTCCCGATTGGCCTTGGGGCCTTAAGACTATTCACCAAAAAACCCCGACCAAGAAAGGTGATGTCCCATGGAGAGTTCCCAACCGACTGAAGTGCCTGCCAGCGTCCCAGAGATCAAAACGCTCGAAGCGACCAAGGCTTGGGGTCGAGGTAAGGTCTATCAGTCAGTCGATGAGACCATTGGGCATACGCCACTCGTACGGCTTGGACGGGTCATGGCCGCAGCCCAAACCAAGGGTGACGTGCTCATCAAGTTGGAGTTCTTCAATCCGCTGTCATCCGTCAAGGACCGGATCGGTGTCTCGATGATCGATGCTTTGGAGGCGCAAGGGCGGTTGACGCCAGGCAAGAGCGTCTTGATCGAGCCAACATCTGGAAACACCGGAGTGGGTTTAGCGTTCGTTGCGGCTGCGCGGGGCTACCGGATCATTCTGACAATGCCTGAATCCATGTCGATGGAACGCCGCAAGTTGTTCATCCACCTGGGCGCGGAGTTGGAACTGACACCTGCACCCGAGGGCATGGGCGGGGCGATTGCCAAGGCCAAAGCGCTTGCGGCAGACATCGAAGGTGCTGTCATACCATCGCAGTTCGAGAACCCTGCGAACCCGAAGGTTCACGAACTGACTACGGCTGAGGAGATTTGGTCTGATACGGGCGGGAAGGTCGACGCATTGGTGGTCGGCGTTGGGACAGGTGGAACTTTGACGGGTTGTGGCCGGGTCTTGAAGGCACGCAATCCGGATTTGAAAGTGTTTGCTGTAGAACCAAGCGACAGCCCTATCCTTTCGAAGGGTGAAAAGGGTCCGCACAAGATCCAGGGTATCGGCGCAGGCTTCGTGCCGGACATTCTCGATCGCTCGCTGATCGATGAAGTGATCACCGTGCCCAACGATATGGCTTTCGAGGCCAGCCGAATGTTGGCCAAGGTTGAGGGTATTCCTGGTGGCATATCGACCGGCGCCAACCTGGCTGCAGCTTTGACAGTCGCGACCCGCGATGCCTTTGAAGGCAAGACAGTTGTCACGTTCGCACCGTCTTCTGCTGAGCGCTACTATTCAAGCGACCTGTTCGAGCCGGTTGGTGCCTGATCTCAGATGCCGGGAGGCGGTCGTTTCGGACCGCCTCATCGGCTGAAAGTCTTTCGTCGCTGATCAGCGGCCGAAGCGTGCCCGGATGACAGCGCCCAGAACGACTGCGTAAGCAACGTGTCCAACGAGTGATGCCCAGGTGAGCTGGCCGAAACCGATGAAGGCTGGGAAGCCTGCGATCAGGTGTGCCATGATGTAGAGCGCGAAGACCCATAGGGCGACACCATAAACGGCGGACACGACCCACCACGGGAGAGCTGGTGCGGCGCTCTTCACAAGTGGCCGAACCACGAGAAGGTAGCCGAGTGAATAGCCGACGAGGCCGGTGAAAATGTGGAGTGCTTCGGCGCCAGACTTGGTGAGGCCGATATTGCCGATAAGGTCTTTCACCAATGCGCTGTTGAACACCGATTGAATGAGACCTGCTGGCTCCAGCGGGCCACCGATCCATAGCGGTGCAATCAAGCGGGCGAAGATTTCCCAGGTCGCGAGAGCAGCAACGGCTGCCAGCACGACGGTTGTGAAGACCGAGACGGCCCCTGGTGAGATTGAGACGTTGCGGGTATCGAGTGTGTTGCTCATGGTCATGGTTGATCCTTTTCTTTTTCTTATGGTTTGTCGTTGGTGATCATCTGGCGGGGCATTCTTGGTTTGACGCACGCCTTCACGGAAAACCGGTTTTTCCACTTTTCCTAGCGTGCGCGTTCTTTGGTCGACGCCTCGTCCGACGTCTGTGTAACGGCGGATAGCGCCCATTGCATCACACGATCCGACCACGCTGCCTCACGGTTGTGAGATGGGTGTGTGAACGGCAGCTCTTGCCGCGAGGCCCGCTGACCCTGTATGACGCCGACCTGAACAAACTCACGTATCGTTGGAGACCCGCCCCATGTCGCTCTCAGCAGATGAAATCGAGCGCTACAAGCGCCATCTGGTTTTGCGGGAAGTGGGTGGGGCTGGCCAACAGAAGCTGAAAGCAGCACGTGTGTTGCTGGTTGGCGCAGGGGGACTTGGTTCGCCCATTGCCATGTACCTTGCGGCCGCCGGTGTGGGGACGATCGGGCTTATTGATGACGACGTTGTCTCGCTGTCTAATCTGCAACGGCAGGTTCTGCACGATACGGGCGGCGTCGATACATTGAAGGTCGAAAGTGGGGGTGCTGCGATATCCAGGCTGAACCCACATGTTGAAGTCAAAACATATGCAGAGCGGTTTACCGCCGATAACGCAATGGCGCTGTTGGCCGACTACGATATCGTGTGTGATGGATCGGATAATTTCGATACTCGCTATCTGGTGTCGGATGCTTGCTATTTTGCCAAGACGACGCTGGTGTTCGGGGCAGTCGGACCGTTCGATGGTTATGTGTCGACGTTCAAGCCGCATCTGAAAAGTGACGACGGCAAGCCTTATCCTACATACCGCTGCATCTTTCCCGAGGCTCCGCCTGCTGGAACAGTGGCGAACTGTTCGGAGGTGGGTGTACTGGGGGCGATCGTCGGCGTAATTGGCACCCTTCAAGCCGTTGAGGTGTTGAAGGAAATCACTGGAGCAGGCGATAGTCTGGCTGGAACGTTGTTGATTTACGACGCGTTATCCACCCGGTTTCAATCGGTGGACGTGGCTTGGAATCCAAAGAACGCACTCAGCGGTGAAGCGCCAACAATCACCGATCTTTCGATCCATAGCGGTGCGGAAATGGTGGGTTCGTAGGGCTTGGCCTATAGTGGTTTGAGATCCTCATCCGCCAAACCGACGAGGATCGCTTCGCCGCTGGCGTCGACTCTGAATTCTCCAAATCGCGCGTTTTGGAACTTCTTGGCTGTGCCCTCTTTGAAGAAGTAGGCATCCGTGCCGAGGACAGGTCTGCCTTTGCGCGTTTTCAGTTTAAGAATCATCTGTCCGGATTTGACCCCTTCGACTTCCGCAACGAGCTTGTCGATGGTTGCGACTTGTCTGGAGTCCAAGGTTGCGACAGCCCACTTCAACTTCGGCGCACTCGTTGTTCGGCGAGACTGCCTTGGGGTGCGCGGTAGCTCGAAACGTAGGTTCATATAGTCGCCCTGGATTTTTGCGCCAAACAGCTTCAACAAGGTCGCGCGCCAACCATGCATCGCCACCGGAGACCAACCGTATAG
>JBCBRD010000200.1:0-5565 GCA_039819885.1 Pseudomonadota bacterium | reverse complement strand
ACGGTGGCCAGAAACGGCAATCCAGTTTCAGCGCTTCGAAGTTCTTGTTTGACGGAACCGCGCATCGCACGTTCTAACTTGGCGCGCGTATCGTTTTGATCATCTCCAGGTGCGACGCCTTCAGCAGCCTCTTCCTGCGCGGCCCGATGAACGCTTTTCGCAAGCAAAGAACGCTCCTGACCCGAAAAACCACCAGCTTCTGCTATGGCTTCAACTTCCCGCGCTGAGCTCCGCAACCCAGCCAGCCGAATGACTTTCTCAAGAATGATCGCCCAGCAAGCAATAGATGCCAGCACCAGTCCGGCCATGACAGCCTGCACCACCGGATCGGCATTCATGACCATACCGACGACTGAGTAGTCCGGCTGCGCCCCTGTTGAAGCAAACACCACGAGCATCATTCCCTTTGTTTTTCATCCAGTAGCCCTGGAGCAATTCTTTAAACGTTATTTTGTCAGAGAGACTTTTGTCAGCGAAGTGACATTCAGCCCAGAGAGGCAGTCATCAACTTTCGCGTCCCCGCTTTGGCATTTGACGACGTCATCGATCAGAAAGCTTCCGATGTCGTCACAACTGACTTTGTTGAGATCGAACAGCTTAACCGTCCGTTTCGTCGCCCTCAAAGGTCCAAGGTCCAGAGCAAAGCGGCGGCCGATCACCCCATCGGTGCGGAACATGTAGAGCTCCAACAGCACGTTCTCGAAGGCCATTGCGTTTTTATTGTCGACGACAACGTAGGCACGGCATCCATCATCAATTGTCTCAAGTTTATTAAGCTCAACGCCAAGTGGCGTTTCGATGCGAAGCGGTTTTGCTGATGCACCAGCTGCCACATCCTCCGCCTTGGCTGTCTCTTGAGCGTCTACGCTGGAGCCATAAGCCGACATCAAAAGCAGACAGGCACCGCTTAAGGCGAGAACCTGTCGAAAAAGACCCATCATTGCGCGAACCACTCCCATTCCGGCCGGACTGATCTGTCCGATCTCAATTCCACTTTGGTTGAGATACCGCCAACACCCATCGCGAACAACCAACTATTGCGAACTCGGTTGCCAACTTACGACAGCACTTCCCGGGAGTTTTTCCCGAAATATCAGTGGGTAGCTCCTGACACGTCATCCAAGCGTGGCGTCAAAGCAACACGAGCGTCTGCAAGCCGAGATCGAGTTCCCGAATTTGAGCACAAACCGTTGACCGGACTGTGGCTTTGGAGAAACGAATGATGCGTGGACTGCCGGGCCCGGTACGAAAGTAAGTACGAATCATAGAACCTGGCAGCACGATTAAACGCTCACGTGGAGCGTGGGAAACGTATTGAATCCTGGGGGGACAGCACCATGGGTGCTCAGTTGAAGCAAAAGTTTGTCGCAGCGGTTTCGGTTGCTGCGTTGATTGCAACAGCCACGACGGCATTCGCGCAACAGCCGGCATCTGAAGGCACGCCGCAAGTTGACTTCGATGTGCCAGCAACACAACAGGCGCCCGCAACTGACGGTGCTGCCACGCCCGCCCAGGGAACCGATCAGCCTGGCGCCGACACACAGTTGCCGCCGGTGGAGGTCATTCAAACGGAGCAGCCTCCTGAGCCACCGCCGCAGCAGGCCCAGCCCCAACCACCATCGCCGCCGCCAGTCCAGCAAGCACAACCACAGCCTCAACCTGTTCAGCAGGCGGCGCCCCAGCCGGTTGATGACGGCATTGACTTCGCGGCCGACCAGATCCCTTCCGATGTGATCGTTCCGACGACTGCTGAGCAGCGCGCATCTGGCGAGTTGGTTCCAGTTTCGCCCATCGGTTCACTCATCCCAATTGGAAAGATCCCAGGGTCTGTTTCAACTGTGAGCGGCGACACAATCTCAGGAAATGGCCGCTCCGATCCGCAAGACGCCTTGCTTAAGCAGGTGCCCGGCGTCGCGTTGATCGATGCGGGTGGCAACAACATCCGCCAACAGCTCGATTACCGAGGTTTTGGAGCCGGCTCCATCACCGGCTTTCCGCAGGGCGTGGCGGTCTACCAAAACGGCGTCCGCATCAATGAAGTGTTTGGGGACGTCGTGAACTGGGATCTGATCCCGTCGAACGCCATCTCGGACATCACTGTTCTGAGCGGCAACCCGATTTATGGCCTGAATGCCATTGGCGGCGGTGTCGCATTGAACACCAAAGATGGCTTCGGCTTCCAAGGCGTTGAACTAAGCGCCACGGGCGGTTCATTCGGCTATCGCGAATTTGGCGTCCAGGTTGGTCTGCAAAGTGGGCCTTGGGCACTCTACTTTGCCGGTGAAAAGATCGACGAAACCGGTTGGCGTGATTTCTCTGAAGTCGACGTCTCCCGGATGTACGCGGACTTGGGTGCAAAGGGCTCACTTGTTGAGGTGCACGCCAACGTGACTTGGGCGGAGAGCTCGGCCGGTGTCGTGGCGGCAAGCCCGGAAGAGTTGTTGGCAGTTGGACGCGAGCGGACGTTCACATCACCGCAAACAACCGACCTGGAAGTCTTTATGCCGTCGCTCAATGCCAAGGTGAAGGCAACACCGACAACAACATTGTCGGGTATCGCTTACTATCGCCGTTATCGATCCAGCGTCGTCGATGGCAACGTGCTCGAAGGCGAAGAATGCGCCGAGGTCGCAGAAGAGTTTCTCGAGGATGATTTGGGTCGTGATCCGACCGATGCAGAAATCACGGCATTCCTGACATCCAGCGGTGTTGACGGAGAAAACATCTGCTCTGAAGAAATCGAAGGCGGCCAGCTCGAAGCGTTGGAGAGCCAAAACGGCGTCTTAGAGAGTGACGACTTTGAAGAGCCCTTCGGCGTCATCGATCGCATCACGCAAAAATCCGAAAGCTTTGGTGGCACACTTCAGCTTGAAGAGAAGATGAAGCTCTTCGGTCTCGGCAATACCTTCATCGTCGGCGCCACTTATGACCGCGGCAATGTCGACTACGCAACAAACTCTGAGTTCGGAGAAATCGGCCCACGATTTGTGGTCAATGGCACCGGTGAGATCATCGTTGAGCCAGAGGACTTTCTCGGACGGCGCGTCGATGTGGACACCGAATATGCTGGCGTATACTTCCTGAACGCACTCGACATTACCGACCAACTGACACTCACCGTCGGAGGTCGCTACAATCACGCATCCGTTGACTTGGTGGACCTCACCGGCGAATTCGAAGGCATTACTTCGAGCCACACATTTGAGCGCTTCAACCCATCCGCCGGTGCAACCTATGAATTTATGCCGGGGCTAACCTTCTTCGGTGGCTACTCGGAAGCAAACCGCGCACCGACACCAGCCGAATTGGCCTGTGCCAACCCGGAAAACCCGTGTCCGATCGAAAGCTTCCTGACGGACGATCCACCGCTTGAACAAGTGATCTCCCGCACGACGGAAGTCGGTATTCGCGGCAAAATGAAATCACCAGACGGCAAACAGCGCTTCAGTTACGGCGTGAACTACTTCCGGACCACAACAGAAGATGACCTGTTCTTCGTGTCCGCCACACAAGCTGGACGTGGCTTCTTCTTCAACGCAGGCGACACGAAACGCGAAGGTGTGGAAGCAAAGCTGCGCTACGATAACGAGTATCTGTCAGTCTATGCCGGCTACAGCTACGTCAGCGCGACGTTCGAAGATGAGATCGAGTTCCAATCACCGGCCAACCCGGCGGCAACTCAGTGCCAATTCGACGGCGCAGAAGATGGATTGGCATGCGTCACCGCAACCCCAGGCGATCGGTTGCCCAACATCCCCGAACACCGTTTCAAAGCCGGGGTTGAGTATATGGCGACGCCGAGGTGGATGGTTGGTGCAGACCTTCTGGTAACGTCAAACCAAGTATTCTTAGGCGACGAGGCGAACCTTCTATCGAAACTCGACGGTTATACCCGTGTCGACATCAAGTCGTCCTATCAGGTCACCGACAACGTGCAGATCTTCGGCTATGTGAACAATATCTTTGACGAGGAATACGGGCTGTTCGGAACGCTCTTCGAGTTTGACGAAGCCCCAACCGAGCCAGTCGGTGTTGACGGCTTCGAGTTCACAAATGCTCGGTCCGTTGTCCCTGGCCAGCCCGTCGCAGCCTATGGCGGCGTCAAGGTCAACTTCTAACACCATTTGCCGACGCCCAATCGGTCAAAAGCCCCGGCAGCAATGTCGGGGCTTTTCTTATCTCCGCGACCCACCGCCTAAACTGCCGCTTGCACTACTGTGGTGCCTGGGCCTGTTGACCACTCTGTTCAGTCACGGGCCCACCCGTGTTGACTATTGAATGTCGTCCCGGAAGATTTCTGGCCCCAGAACTCGCCGCAAAGGTGAGCCGTCGGCACCAGAAATTTGTCTGGGACCCATCGTTTAATACCTTCGGGTTTCAAGGTTGCTTCGGCCTAACCAAACGAAGAACAACGTCGCTGCATGTCTGGTTCACAATCCCGGCCCGGCCATGCGGATGGTGACCTGTTTCCGTGGTCCGTCCCCATAAACCTCAACGCCCCAGCCCTCAGCACGATGGGTCCCGAACAGCTTTTCGGACGCACCGCCGGTGCAATGCATCACGCTCCGTGGCCGAAAACCTTTCGGGATGACAGCTGGGGAAAGCTGCATGCATTGCTCGCTCAACCACGGGCTTGCCCGTGTTGACCATTCCTGCTCAATCACGGGCCTGCCCGTGTTGACCATTAAGTGTCGCCGCATGCAGGACGCACGTCTCCAATTTGACGGAGGGCTTTGGAACGCGAGCTAAAGATGAATCAAAAACGCGGCGATGCCCTATTTCCATCGAGTTTGACTCGATCACGACATCACCGCGTTCATATGGCACCGACACGCACAACAAGGAAATCGGCACAACGAAACACTACCAGCCAAACATTTCAAAAAGACAAACACGCGTTCGAAAGGTGCACAAAGTCTATCGCTCTAACCGCGCTCAGTTTCCCTTGGGCGCTCGACCGTTTGCGCGTCTTGGCGACGTTGCCACAGCCTCCGGCTGGCCGGTGGCCTTAACAGCAAAGCCAACAACGGTAGCAAGACGACGCGGGGCACGACCCCGGAGACACTCGCCATCAACCGGTTCATAATCCCCGGCACCACCATTCGGCGACCAAGCGCATAGGCACGGCGCGTATCCATCGCGACACGTTCGGTCGAGAGGCTCGGCAGAACGTAACGGTAAAGCGCATTCTCGCTGCCCATTTTCGTGTGAATACGCGTGTCCACCGGGCCCGGCGCGACCGTGAGAACCCGCACGCCTGTTCCAGCCACCTCATATTTCAGCGCTTCACCGAACGAATTCAAATAGGCTTTGCTAGCGTAATAGTGGGCTTGATACGGCCCTGGATAAAAACCGCCTAACGACGACATTTGAACAATGCCGCCCGCGCGATCTTCGAGCATCTTTGGCAGATAGTGCGCGGTCAAAAGTGCGGGAACACGGACGTTGAGGTCCAAAAGTTTGGCCAGTGCGGTTTGATGCTGATCGACAACTTCGACGCGGAATGCCTCCTTTGATGGATGGCAGGGCTGCATGGAGTGGGTGAGCCACTCGTAGCTTTCTTCG
>JBCBRD010000199.1:0-5621 GCA_039819885.1 Pseudomonadota bacterium | reverse complement strand
CATCCAAATCGCCCAGGTGATGGGCGGATACACACTCGGCCAAGCTGACATGCTCCTGGTAGATGATCACGCCGTAGGTGGGGGTGAGGATTTCCTTGAGCATGTCGTGCAAGCAGTCGACAGGTTCTTCACCGTGCTTGCGGTTGATGTAGGTTGGAATGTTGTCCATTGGGCCTGGCCGATAGAGCGAGACCATGGCGATGATGTCATCAAACATGTCCGGCTTGAGGCGCTTCAAGCTTTCGCGCATGCCGGTCGATTCCAATTGGAACACGCCAACCGTATCTGCGCGAGCGAGCAGCTTGTAGGTCTCGACATCGTCAAGGGGAAGCGAGGGAAGGTCGATGATTTCACCACGGCCGCGCTTCACCAGTTCAACGGCCTTTTGCAGAACCGTCAAAGTTTTCAACCCGAGGAAGTCGAACTTTACGAGGCCTGCAGCTTCCGTCAGTTTCCAATTGAACTGGGTGACGGGCATGTCAGACTTCGGGTCGCGATAGAGCGGGACCAACTCATCCAGATCTCGGTCGCCGATGACCAGACCGGCGGCATGCGTTGAGGCGTGGCGGTAGAGGCCTTCCAGCTTGATGGACTTTTCAATCAGGTCGGCAACGACAGAATCGTTGTCGCGTTCTTCTTGCAGACGCGGTTCCATCTCCAAAGCTTCAGGCAACGTGCATGGATTGGCTGGGTTGTTGGGCACCAGCTTGCACAGTCGATCGACTTGTCCGTAAGGCATTTGCAGAACGCGACCGACGTCGCGCAGGACTGCGCGCGCTTGCAGTTTTCCGTGTGTGATGATCTGGGCGACGCGGTCGTGGCCGTATTTGCCTTGCACGTACCGGATCGTTTCCTCGCGGCGATCCTGGCAGAAGTCGATGTCGAAGTCCGGCATGGAAACACGTTCGGGATTGAGAAAGCGTTCGAACAGCAGGCCAAAGCGAAGGGGGTCGAGATCTGTGATGGTGAGTGAGTAGGCGACGAGTGAGCCGGCACCTGATCCACGGCCAGGGCCGACCGGAATGCCTTGTGCCTTCGACCACTTGATGAAGTCGGCCACGATGAGGAAGTAGCCGGGAAACTTCATTTTCTCGATGATGCCGAGTTCGTAGGCAAGCCGGTCATCGTAGTCTTTTCGGGTGTGCCCTTCGGCGAGTGGGTGTGCCTTGAGCCTGGCGTCCAGACCTTCACGGGCTTGGCGGGCCAGTTCCTCAGCTTCGGCTTTCAATACGTCTTCGGCGGACGCACCGTCCTCGACCTTCACGAAGTTGGGCAGAATAGGTTTGTGGCCGAGTGGTCTGAAGTGGCAGCGCTTGGCGATCTCGATGGTGTTTTCGATCGCCTCGGGAAGATCCGCGAAAAGATCGACCATCTGCTTGGCAGATTTGAAGCTGTGCTGATCTGTCAGGCGGCGACGTTCTTCTTCGATGACGTAGGCGCCATCGGCAATGCAGATCAGCGCATCGTGCGCCTCGTAGTCATCTGGGCTTGCGAAATAAGCTTGGTTGGTCGCCACCAAGGGGATGTTATGTGCGTAGGCTAGGTCAATCAGCTGTGGCTCGATTGCTGTCTCATCAGCCGTGCCGGAACCGTTGGCGCCGTGTCGTTGAAGTTCGATGTAGAGACGATCACCAAAAACCTTTTGCAACGACTTGAGGCGTGCCTCTGCCTGCGGGTTTTGTTGCCCACGCAGTAGCCTGTCGATCGGGCCATCGGGGCCGCCGGTTAGGACGATAATGCCGTCAGAAAATTCTTTCAGCGTTCTGATCGCGATGTGAGGCGGTTCGCCATCATCAACATTCAAGTGAGCCCGTGAGACGAGCTTCATCAAGTTGGCATAGCCGACCTGGGTTGCCGCCAACAGTGCAAGGTGCCCGTCGCACGATGGATCGCGCCAGCTTGGTCCACCGCCTTTGAGGCGGGTGATCTCATCGACTTCCGTGTCGCCGAAGTCCATGCTGATCGTCACGCCGGCAATGGGCTGCAGGCCGGACTTCGATAGTTTTTCGGAAAACTCCAGTGCGCCGAACATATTGTTGGTATCGGTCAGCGCGACGGCTGGAAACCCATACTCTTCGCAAAACTTACCAATTGTCGGGATCGGGAGCGCGCCTTCGAGTAGCGAGTAAGCCGAGTGCACGCGCAAATGCACAAAGTCGAGCGATGTGGGCTGGGGCGTCGCGTCGTCAGCGGTGCCACTCGCTGAACCTTTGACGGCCTCTGTCGCAGCGTGATTGGTCGGCTTGTTGGCCGCGATGTGGGCGTTGAGATCTCGAATCGGTGCGTTCATGTCTTCATTAAGCGACAGACGTAGGGCAACAGACAATAGGTAAGGGTGAACAGTCCCCGCTGTCACATGTCTGTGTGGTTTGAGCGATTTAGGCCACCTCGATGAAACCTATCGGCGTCGTTTTTCGTCTCTACTACAGGCAAAATCGCCAATAGGATGCATGCGCATGTCCACAAAACCCGGAACTCAAAGCGCGGTGAGGCACAATCGGCGGGTCTATCTCGCCTCAATGGCGCTGCCGATTGCGCTTGTGGCGGCCTTCTGGCTGGGACTGATCCAGATGAACTCGGTGTACCGGTTCGTGGGCTGGGCGATTTCTGAGGGTGGAACGGAGTTGCAATCGGGCATCTCCTATGGGCCGGCTGCCCGTCAGAAGCTGGACATCTATCGGCCGCTTGCTGCCTCAGCTCGCGAGGCTGCCGCTGACACTCCTATCATTCTGTTTGTCTATGGTGGCTCGTGGCGCGATGGCGACCGGACGATTTATCGCTTTGTGGGCGATGCTTTTGCCTCGCGCGGCTACAAAACCGTGATCCCCGACTACCGACTGTATCCTGATGTACAGTTTCCAGGCTTCGTGAATGACGTGGCTGCCACCTACCGGTGGATTGAGAAGAACCTTCTGCGACCTGGACAGAAGATCATTCTAGTTGGGCATTCGGCAGGTGCGCACATGTCCGCACTCGTGGCGCTCGATCCGCGCTATCTCAAAGCTGTTAGTGCCAATCCGGCGCATTTGGCGGGATGGGTTGGTTTGGCCGGCCCCTACGCCTTCCAACCGACGACATGGCCAACGACGAAAGATGTCTTTGTGACTGCGTCGGATGCCGACGAGCCGCGCCCGGTCGCACATGTGACCTCCGGCGAGAAACCGGCGCTGCTGTTCCACGGTCTCGATGATGATGTCGTGAAAGTCTGGAACATGCGCGAATTGGCGAAGGCTCTGCGCGCAGTTGATGGGCAGGTTCGCGCGATCGAGCTGCCTGGGGTCGCGCATATCGGGATCGTGCTGGCGCTGGCGCGTCCGTTTCGCGGCAAGGGCCCGGTGCTCTCCGAGACGTTGGCGTTTATCAGGTCATTGCAGGCCAAAAACTGAGGCCATTGACACCCAGTTTGTCCTGCAATGATGCAGCCAGAAAGCTGAAATAAACCATTCGCACACTGAATACTAAGACGGTTTTGCTATCTCCCTTGTCGGTATTGAGGATGCAAGGGGGGTAATTCGTGTTTCGGTCATTTAGGTCTGCGGCGTGTGTTGTTGGGGCCGTGTTTGCGTTCGGCGTTTACATGGTTTCAGAGGCTTCCGCCCAATACGCCTCATGGCATGGCCCGTACTTCGGCCTGAATGTCGGGGGTGGGATTGCCGATGCGACCGGTGGAGACAACCTCCTGGATTTTGATGCGAATGGCGCTGTCTACGGTGGCCACGCCGGATACCAACTGCAATTCGGATCGCTCGTTGTCGGTGCTGAAGCCGATCTCATGTTTGGCGACGTCTCAAGTGAGCAGCGGACGGTTGATCGTGACCTGTTCAATGGTGTGACCGCAGTTGATAGCTTCAACTATGAAACGCGGTCTGACCTCTTGGCCAGCCTGCGTGGGCGCATCGGTCATGCGATGGGACCGCTTCTGGTTTACGGAACGGCGGGGATCGCCTGGAACAGGATTGATTTCGAAGCGGATGCGCGCTTGTCGAGCAATGGCTTGGATGTCGATGACTTTGTCAAAGACGATCAGTTCTTGTTTGGATGGGTTGCCGGTGGTGGGGCCGCGTTCAAGATTTCAAATTCCGTCAGCGTGCAGTTGGATATTCTTCATTACCAATTCGACGATGACCTTGTCGTCGGTGGGCTTGGTATTGATGACCTCAACATGGGTCTCACAACCGCACGGGTTGGTGTCACGTTCCAGCTCAATTAGATGGCGGAAATGGCTGCTGAGCAAAGTCGCTTAGCTCTTGGTCTCATCAAGGCTCAGGCCGGCTTTACCGGTTGCCCAGCGGGCCGTGAGGTAGAGCCAGAGGCCGATGGGGCCGGTCATGAGCGTGAAGAACAGAGAAACTACGAGCAGCACTCGACCAACACTACGGCGGACGGCATCGCGTGCAATCCAGGCGCCGACGAACAGATCGAATATGAGATAGTGCACCCAGCCGATCAGTGCGGCGAGTGGTGTTTTCATAAGTGCTAATAGGCCTTCAAGGCTGGTGAAATCCGCATCCGTTGGGATGGCACCGGATGAGAAGGCAAAAACCATCAGCCCTGCATACAAAAGGCCAAAGAAAACCGGGAACGCGGTCGAGTGAACCAGGGCGTCGGTGGTTGCGTGGCGCGGAGCGATGGCAAGGAGAAGCCATGCTGGCAAAACGACCGTGTTGACGATCAGGAATGCTGTTTCGAGGGTCACGTCCAGTCCATCCTGTCTATCATCCCAAGGGCGTTTCGCCGAAGCGGAGCCAGAGTTTGGGAAAGCGGTGTTTGAGGTGATCCTCGTCTTCTTCGAAGGGGTCGCCTGCGGGTTCATCGGGCAACGTTGGAATGCCGACTGCCGCTGCAAACCGGCCCGTTCCGCCAACATCTTTCCAGGCGCGTTCAGCGATGTAGGCGATGCCTTCGAACTCCCACGCATCGTAAGGGCCGGTTGGTGGGTCCAGATCAGCAAGGCCGTCCACGTCTCGCATGGCTTGCTCGAAAACGTCGCGACCACGGCTAACAAGCCAGTAGCGGAAGTATTCAAATCCATCATCCGAGCAGCCGCCGTGAACGACAAACGCCGCGCCCCAAAGGTCCCAGGTGTAAGCCTTGGCGGTGTGTTCCATGAACGCGACTTGGAACGATGCGACTTGATCAGGGGTTAGCTTTGTGAGTTCACCATGTAGCGCGCTCATGTGCGCGTCGGGGTCGTAGGCTGACTTCGCGGCTTCTTCGATGATGGCCCAGAAGCGTTGGCCAGGCATAGCGTCGATGGTCATTGAACTGTTTGTCGCTTGTGGATGAGGCTTGGTGGTTAGGCAGTCCGCTGTGCCGTGATGTCGACGAGTTGGCCATCGGCCATGCGGAATGTGCGGGACATGCGCGCGGCAATGTCCATATTGTGTGTTGCAATAAGCGCTGAGACGCGCGTTTGGGCAACGAGATCCATAAGGGAGGCAAACACGCGTTCGGATGTGCGCGGGTCCAAGTTGCCGGTTGGTTCGTCTGCCAGTAGAAGCCGAGGTTCATTGGCGAGTGCGCGGCAAATGGCGGTGCGTTGTTGTTCCCCACCGGAGAGTTCGGGTGGGCGATGACTGAAGCGCTCTGCAAGCCCCATGGCCGAGAGCAGTTCCTTGGCG
>JBCBRD010000198.1:0-5664 GCA_039819885.1 Pseudomonadota bacterium | reverse complement strand
TTTACAACGTCGACTGGCTGGCTGTTTTTGCTTGTCGGAAATGCTGTCGGGGCCGTCATCGAAAACGCATTGAGCAACAGTGAAATGGTTTGATTGTTCTGACATTGATCTGCGCCAAACACGCGTGGCCACATAAATGTTTCTGCAAGGCCGCGACACGTCGTACCGAATTGATACTGATCAAATGCGTTGCAGCCGGGATGGCGAACACTCTTAGTCAAAGCCGCCAAAAGAGCGGATCTAAACTCGGAGGACGCCATGCAAGAACACCAACCCCATATGCCATCAGTGGCCCACGTCGAGAACCGCGCCAAGCGGTTGCAGGATGTGCTGTCTCACCTGTCGATCAACCCGGCAGCTTTCGCGCGATTGGATCGTGGCGACGCCTATGCCGCGGCCAGGTCTAAATGTCTGAAGTGCACCAACGCCCACGAGTGCCTGACTTGGCTTGCAGCATCTGGCCACACTGGCGATGCGCGACCAGAGTTTTGCCCAAACCTGGAAACGTTCCAGCGGTGTTTGCACAAAGACTGACAGCAAGCTGGCGGACCAACTGCTTGAATGCGGCGACCCTAGAGTTCTGCAGTCTCGTGTGCCACAGCGCGCCGGTAGAGGTGCCACGTCGCGTGCCCTACGACGGGTAGCATAACGAACAAGCCAATGAACCCAGAGAGTAAACTAAGCCCGGTCAGCAACCCGATGATAATGAGCCAGACAAACATGGTCGCGGGGTTGGCTTTGACAACTTTGACACTCGTGACCATGGCGGTCGCGAAGTCGACGTCGCGATCAAGCAACATCGGAAACGAAACAACGCAGATCGAAAATACCATGAACGCGATGACGGCCCCGACAGCATTTCCGACAAGCAAAAACAGCCAGCCAGTCGACGTTGTAAAAACGAGTTCAAAAAACTGCGGGCCAAGTGCGTCGAACCCCATGATGGATAGGAATAGGATGGCGGCAATGTCCATCCACAAGAAGAACGCAAAGCTGGTAACCAGGGCCATCCAACGAAGATCGCTTTTGGTCGTCCCACCGACAGCGCCCAGTACGCCTGACCAAGACAGTTTCTCACCCTTCTCAAGTGCGCGACTGACAGCATAAAAACCAACCGCAGCAAAGGGCGCGATCAATGCAAAGCCCATGGCGAGTGGATAGGCGAGATAGAGCAGCTTGTAATAGAACAAGAACGCAATGATCACCCAGCCAGCAATCGCATAAATCCCACCGAAGAACAGCCCATATTGAGGAGCTGCCACAAAGTCGCGAACCCCAGCCCCCAGAACCTCGATCAGGTCACCAACAGTGAGGTTTTGAACCGCAGGTACGTTCATTGTAGCCGACGTCATGTTCGCTTTCCCAATGTTGAGGGCTTTGCTGCGATGACAGCGGTATGCCGATGCCGCCTGACACTCGACATGATACCGACCTCTTCAGTGCATCAATTGATAAAGATCAGATGGCGGCCATGAGTTCGCAAGAAACCGACGCAAGACAATGCGTTCAAGCCTTGAGCCGATAGCCGGTTCTGAAGATCCACCAGATGCCCGTAAGGCATACGAGCAGAAACAGCACCGTCATGCCGAGCGATACGGCGACGGGCACATCGGATACACCGTAAAAGCTCCAGCGAAACCCGCTGACCAGATAAACAATTGGGTTAAACAGCGTCACCGTTTGCCAGAACGGTGGGAGCATATTGATGGAGTAGAACGTTCCACCGAGGAACGTGAGCGGCGTCAACACCAGAAGCGGGATGACTTGAAGCTTCTCAAAGCCATCCGCCCAAATACCGATGATGAACCCAAAGAGACTAAATGAGATTGCGGTCAAAACAAGAAACAGCAACATAACAAGCGGATGCTCAATCCGCAGGTCAACGAAAAAGCTCGCCGTTGCAAGAATGATCAGTCCCAAAACAATCGATTTGGTCGCAGCAGCTCCAACGTACCCAAGTACAACTTCAAACGGTGATATCGGCGCAGATAGAATTTCGTAGATCGTTCCGGTAAACCGCGGGAAATAGATGCCGAATGCAGCGTTCGATGTGCTCTCATTTAGTAGCAAGAGCATGACCAGTCCTGGCACGATAAACGCCCCGTAGCTAACGCCATCAATACTCTCGATGCGTGACCCAATGGCAGCCCCAAAGACGATGAAGTAGAGTGATGTTGACAGCACCGGTGAGGCAACGCTCTGCAGCAAAGTCCGCCCCCATCGTGACATCTCAAACAGGTAGATCGCCCGGACAGCAGTGAAGTTCATTGAGATTTCTCCACGAGATCAACGAAGATGTCTTCAAGCGAACTCTGCGTCGTACTGATATCGGAAAAACCAATACCGGCTTCGCGCATATCGTTCAGCAAGGATGTGATGCCCGTCCGCTCGGCACGGGTATCGTAGGTATAGACAAGCGCTGTCCCCTCCTCGTTCAATTGTAAATCGTGAGGCGACAAAGCATCAGGGATCCCTTCAAGTGGCGTCGACAAGTGAAGCTCAAGCTGCTTCTTGCCAAGCTTGCGCATCAACTCGTCTTTCCCCTCCACCACAATGATTTCACCCTTGTTGATGACGCCAATCCGGTCCGCCATCTCCTCGGCTTCTTCTATGTAGTGGGTCGTCAGAATAATCGTGACACCGGATTCACGCATCGCACGCACGATGTCCCACATGTCCCGCCGAAGCGCGACATCGACCCCGGCTGTCGGTTCATCAAGGAACAAAATCAAAGGTTCATGGGCAAGCGCTTTGGCGATAAGAACGCGCCGTTTCATCCCCCCCGACAGCGTCATGATCTTGTCATTCCGCTTGTCCCACAAGGAGAGTTGACGCAACACAGTCTCGATGTGTTTCGGATTGGCGCTCTTGCCGAACAATCCACGGCTGAACGACACAGTCGCCAACACGGTCTCGAACATGTCGGTCGCCAATTCCTGCGGTACGAGCCCGATCATGGCGCGCACGGCGCGAAAGTCCTTGGCAATGTCCAATCCGTCCACTGTGACGGACCCACCGGTGGGGTTCACAATCCCACAAATCGCGCTGATGAGCGTGGTCTTGCCAGCACCATTGGGCCCGAGCAATGCAAAGATCTCACCACGCTCTATGGTCAGGTCGATGCTCTTCAGGGCCTGAAACCCTGATGCATACGTCTTGCTCAACCCAGAGATTGAGATAATGGCGGTCATGTGGGCATGTCTTTCATTCTAGATACTGGGTTCGAAAGCGGGTTCGTCCAAATCACGCCTCAGAACAAGTGCGGCAGTAACACAAAAAGTCGGTCATTAAACGTTCCGTAGCACCCCTCCCTCTTGCTCTATACGCCCGACCTCGGCAATAGTCCGCCCGCTTCAAACAATCACGCTTCAAGACGTCTAATCCACGAGAGGAAACAATAATGAGCGAACGCATCGTTATGCGCGTCGGTGAAAGCCTTGTTGGCGGCGGCCCACCAGGCACAGCGGCCGAACCAGAAGTTGCAATCGGTGAAATGGACGGTCCGTTCGGATCCGCTTTCGCCAACCTACTGGGCGATCAGGTCAAGGGACACTCGCGTGTTCTCGCGATCATGAACACTGACATCATGGTACGCCCGCCAACGATCTGCGTGTCAAAAGTCACGGTCGAAGACGTGCGCTACACGAACATTTTAATGGGCACGGTGCAGTACGCTACGTCCATGGGTGTGCTGGATGCTGTCCGCGCGGGCGACATCCCGAAAGGCAAAGTCAACGATCTCGGCATTATCGTTTCGGTTTGGTTGAACCCATCAGTTGCGACCGACGACAACCTGGACCACCAAATCCTGTTCGACATTCATCGTAAGGCAACGGCACAAGCCATCAACAAAGCTATGAACTTCGAACCATCAATTGATTGGCTTCTCGAAAACCAGGACAAGATCGTCCACAAGTACTTTGAGAAAGGCCTAAAAGGCGAGATCTGATCCCGGAAGATTTAGATTCGGAAGTGAACACGAAACTCAAAAAGCCCGCTGCGCAACAGCGGGCTTTTTGGAATCTGTGAGCTCCCGATTTCTAAATCCATTAAGGCGTGTGACCGTAAATAAGCTGTGCTCGACCAACGCGCTTGCACTTGGCGACCGGGTAGGGAAAGCCATCGACCTCACGCTTATAGTCGAGCCGGTCCCGGCAGACGTACTTGGCGTTGCGGCAGGCTTCGCGCTTTGTGTAGCCTTCTGCAATCGACCATGTGCCTGGGAGCTTTGGTCCCTTGCCGAATAGTGCACGGGCGACGGCCTTGCACTCGTAATAGGCGTGTGCCTGGGTGACTGGACCAAGTATCGTGACCATAGCCACCATGCCAACCAGAATTGTTTTTTTCATCATGTCACTCCACTCCATTTCCTCAAAGACGTTGTATCTAAGGAAACACTAAGCCAATAACAGGCGGAACGAAGTTCCCAATGGAACAGGGTGTTGCGAATATGCATTTCCAATAAAAAAGGCCACCGCTGATTGGGTGGCCTTTAGCAAATAATGCAATTGCATTTGTTCTTGTTTTCACACGAGGCGGTAGCCCAGTCCAAACTCACAGTGCACGAACGCCACGATAAACAAGGGCGGCACTGCCGGAACCAGCTCTCTCAGCGACGGCAACCTGACCGTCATGGCCAACACCCCGGTAAGCGAGTTTCTGACGTCCGGAATTTTGTGTTTGCGCCACTGCAACGCCGTCATTCTGTTGGCCGCGATAAATCATTTTGCTCATGGGACACTCCAGTCTTGTTTTGAGTGGGCATGTCAGCCCGTTTGATATTGATGCGTTGAGCCGCCGTATTAGGCAGTCCGGAATCCGCGATAAATGAGAGGTGTCGCACTGGTATGCGTGCCAGCACCCTGGGTCGTACGAACGCCATTGTGGGCAATGCCGCGGTAAACCATTTGCGGCCGACCGCCGATGAACATGCCATTCTGGTTCTTGGCGTTGACCTTTTGGCCGTCATGTTTCTGGCCGCGATAAATAAGTTTGGTCATGGTAGCCTCCGGTTCTTGGTTGTCTCTGTGTAGGGAACACTGCGTTCCCGTCATTCGATAAACGCAACATACGCAAGGTGTGTAACTTTGTCAAGATGCTTAAATTAAGCAGGTGCGCAGTCTGTGTTTCTTAATGATTCAAGCGTGTTACACTCGCAAAACCAGCCTCCGTGGGCAGGTATCGGGCCGAAACACACAAAAAAAGATGGGAGCGCGCGCCAAGCGCATGAGATGAGCATGGAAAAGCTCGACCAACGCATACAACTCGTGGCTTCAACCGAGTTTTCGCAAACGATCGATGACTGGCGACGCGGCCAGTCGGACCTTCCTTCCAGATCAGAGGCCATCCGTCGATTGGTTCAGCAAGGCTTGCGCTACGAAGAGGAATTTCCAATGCAGATGATCATCGCGATTATTCGCCCTCACAAATACGAAGCGCTGCGCGAAGAACTCGTGAAGATCGGCGTTGAGGGAATAACAGTGACACAGGTCAGCGGCTTTGGCCGTCAGCGTGGTCAAACGGAGATCTATCGTGGTGCTGAGTACCAGACCAATGAAGTTCCCAAACTCCGGCTTGATATCGTCGTACAAAATGAAATTCTGAACAAAGTGCTTGAGACAATCCAAGCAACGGCAAACAGAATGACGGCGTTGCAGTGGCGCA
>JBCBRD010000197.1:0-5690 GCA_039819885.1 Pseudomonadota bacterium | reverse complement strand
CTCAGTTCCGACGGATCGGTTGGTCGAGGCGGTTCAAGGTGTGCTTGAACGCCACGGCGATTGATCGAGACCCTCGCCACAGTTTTTCAGACGAGAGATTCACTCCTTGATGGCAGCCGAAACGATACGTGAATTTGAAGCGCTTGAGGCTCAGGCGCAAAAGCTTCTCTCCGGTTTTATCGCTGGTGGGCATGAAGCTGTTGCACCTGCTCTGATCCAACCGGCCAATGTTTACCTCGACGTGATCGGCGAGACATTGCGTGCGCGGACATACGTGTTCCAAGATCCCAACGGTGTTGAGCTTTGTTTGCGACCTGACCTAACGGTTCCGACGTGTTTGCTTCACCTGGAGCGGCCATCGAATGGGGAGACGACCACCAAGTACTGCTACAATGGGACGGCCTTTCGGTTTCAGCCTTCGGATGCTGATGCCGCTCATCCGCGTGAGTTCCGTCAGCTTGGAATTGAAACGTTCGGTGGTGAAGATCGTGAGAAGGTCGAAGCCGAAACGGTTGCGCTGATCCTTGAAGGTTTGAAAGAAGCAGGCCTCACCGACTTTGGCCTGAGGATCGGGGATCTGGGTATTCTTCAGTCCGTGATGGATGGTGCAGACATGCCGCAACGTTGGCGGCAGAAGCTCATGCATCAATTCTGGCGACCGGATGCGTTTCGCGCAGAGTTGGAACGACTTACAAACCGACCGAGTGCGGCGGCCGATGCACTGGATCCTGAGTTGCGCAAATTGGTCGAGGGGGCTGCACCTGGTGATGTACCAGGTATTCTTTCGCGATATCTCGAAGCCGAAGGCATCGAGTTAATCGGTTCGCGTGCGTTGGTGGATATTGCAGAGAGCCTGGTTCTCATTCTTGAAGATGCAAAGGCGGAACCACTCGCGCCTGCGACGGCGGAATTGATTGCAAACTATGTTGGTGTGAATGCACGGGCGAAGGCTGCTGGTGCGCGTCTCAAAGACTTGATGAGAGATCAAGAGATCAACATCTCTGATGCGCTTGATACCTACCAGCGGCGTCTTGCTCTACTTGCGGATGCGGGTGTCGATGTTTCAAAGGCGAATTTCTCCGCGCAGTTTGGACGATCCCTCGAATACTATACCGGCTTTGTATTTGAGGTTGTGGCGCCGACGCTTGGCGATCAAAGCCCGGTCGCTGGGGGGGGGCGCTACGACACTGTGTTGAGGGCCTGCGGTGCCAAAGAGGCGACACCGGCAGCCGGTGCTGCGATCCACACTGAGCGGCTTTTAGCTGCTGTCGTTGGTGGACAAGCTCTAAACGGAGAAGCCTCATGACCGATCGTCTCCAGATCGCGCTGCCGTCCAAAGGGCGATTGATGGAACAGGCTATCGGCATGTTTGCTGATGGTGGTGTGACGGTGCGCAAGACTGGCAATGAACGCGGATATCGGGGTGAAATTGTCGATATGCCCGACGTCGACGTGATCTTCGTCTCAGCGTCGGAAATTGCAGCCTACCTTCAGTCGGGACGCGCTCATCTTGGCGTAACGGGACAAGACCTTATTCAAGAGCGGATGTCTGATTGGGACGACCGGGTTTCGATTCTGAAGCCGCTCGGATTTGGTTTTGCGGATGTTGTTGTCGCGGTTCCAAAGTGTTGGGTCGACGTTTCGAGTATCGCTGATATCGATGAAATCGCGTCGCGTTTTAGAGATCGGAATGCGCGTTGGTTCCGCGTGGCGACGAAATACATCAACCTGTCTCGCGGGTTTTTCGCGCAGCATGGGTTCGCGGACTACCGGATCGTTGAAAGCCTTGGAGCGACCGAGGGCACCCCAATGGCTGGGACGGCTGACTTCATCGTCGATATTACGACCACTGGCAATACGCTCAAAGCCAATGGCCTCAAGATTCTAGATGATGGTATTATTTTGAAATCACAAGCCTGTCTGGTTGCATCCAAAGCGCCAGAGTGGTCGCCGAAGTTGCGCGAGTTCCAGAACGAAATCATGCAGAAGCTCGGCGTTTAGTGCTGAGCTATGATGAGCCGGTGGTGGCGATTGCCTCTAAGAGCGCATCGCCATATTTCTTGATCTTGCTGGCGCCCAAGCCGGTAATGTCCGTCAGCGCCTCTTTTGAGGCTGGACGAACGTGCGCCAGTTCCGCAAGCGTTTTGTCATGGCATATGACATAGGGTGGCACCTTCGCTGTCTTTGCAAGGTCCAGGCGCACAGCCTTTAGAGTGTCGAACAGGGCCTTGTCGTGCTCCGACAACGTTGCGGCAATGGTTGTGGCCGCTGATGCTTTTCGTTTCGACTTGCTACGAGATTTGCGATCGCTGACTTTTGCCTTGCGCATCTCAAAGGATGCTTCGCCTCTGAGCAGTGGCCTGGCCGATACCGTCAGTTGCAGCGTGCCGAAGCCTTCGGTGTCGGCTGCCAAATACCCGGCAGACGCCAATTGGCGAAAGAGCCCTCGCCAGCCTGTTGCATCTAATTCTGTTCCCAGCCCGAAGACTTTGAGACGGTCGTGTCCGTTTCGGATGATGCGTTCGTCTTCTTTGCCAAGAAGGATATCAATTACGTAGCTGACGCCGAACCGCTGCCCGCTGCGGTAGACGGCGGAAAGTGCCTTTTGGGCAAGCACAGTCGCGTCGGTTTTTTCGGGGGGATCAATGCAGTTGTCGCAGTTTCCGCATGCTTCCGTTTTAGTCTCGCTGAAGTAGGTCAGGAGTGCCTGCCGACGGCAGCCTGCCATTTCGGCCAAACCGATGAGTGCATCGAGTTTTTCGCGCTGCACCTTCTTGTGGGTGTCGGACCCATCGGAGCGCTCGATCCATTGGCGTTGCTGGAGAACATCTTGAAGACCATAGGCGAGCCAGCAGTTGGCCGGTTCGCCATCGCGGCCTGCTCGACCGGTTTCCTGATAGTAGGCTTCAATGGACTTGGGGAGGTTGAGGTGGCCGACAAACCGAACGTCGGGTTTGTCGATGCCCATGCCAAAAGCAATCGTGGCGACCACGATCAAACCATCTTCGGTCAGGAATCTTTGTTGAACGCCGCGGCGCGTCTCTGCAGGTAGACCGGCGTGATAGGCCAGAGCTGTTCTGCCTTTGCCGCAAAGCCACTCGGCGGTGTCCTCAACGGATTTGCGAGACAAGCAATAGACGATGCCTGCATCTGTAGGATGTTCGGCATCTATGAATCGCCAGAGTTTTTCGCGGGCGCTCATCGAGCCGCTTTCAGAAATCGCATATCTCAGATTTGGGCGATCGAACGAGGCTACAAATCGCTTTGATTGTTCCAGGCTAAGCTCGGTGACAATCTCTTCACGCGTTTTTTCATCCGCTGTGGCGGTGAGCGCGATGCGAGGTACGGATGGAAAACGGTCGGCTAGGCAACGCAACTGCCGATACTCTGGCCTAAAGTCGTGACCCCATTGCGAGACGCAGTGCGCTTCGTCGATGGCGAAAATCGCGATCTCGATTTCCGACAGCATTTCGAGTGTCCGGTCCTGCACCAGTCGCTCCGGGGCGACATAAAGGACGTCGAGTGCGCCCGCGCGAAGTTGGTCATGGACCTTGCACATTTCCGGCCAAGAGAGCGTGGAGTTTAGGAAGGCTGCCTTGAGACCAAGCAAATTGAGTGCGTCGACTTGATCCTGCATTAAGGCGATCAGGGGGGATACAACAATACCTGTGCCAGGTCGTAGGAGTGCGGGAATTTGGTAGCAGAGTGATTTGCCGCCGCCAGTTGGCATCAAGGCGAGTACGTCGGAACCTTCGAGGAGGCTGGTAATGATGCCTTCTTGATGAAAGCGGAATGCTTGATAGCCAAATGTGCGCTGCAACACCCGAATGGCGTCATCGATCGATGCGGCTGTTTTTGCGTTAGTGCCGCCGGTTGAAGGCGCTTCGGTCAACTCAAACTCTGGCGTGTGGCATTGATGGGCGTTCACTGAGGGCATCCGCGGTGGTGGTCGGGAGGATTGGTGGCAACAGCAACAGATTCGGTGCTGGATGTCCCTGAAACCCCCGGAAAGCAGCTGAGGTGACGCTGGACGGCCACAGCGTCATGTCATGGAGAAGTGTTAAGCTGGGTCAAGTGCTTCGCGGCCTTTACGGATGAATGCTTGGCATCTGATGTATTCAGGATGAGTTCATACCGTAAGGGCTAACTTAGCTGCATCATCGTTAGAGTTCAGTGATGCGCTGCATTGAGAATGTCTTCTGGTCAGCTTTGTCGTGAGACCGCCTCTTGAAGAGCTTTTTGTGAGTTGCACGTGGATTGAACACATCAGGGCCGCATGAGCGGCGTCGCAGATTAGAAATGGGGAATACATCCAATGAAACGTGTTCGGACCGGACTATCGATGGCTTTGGTGGCCGGAGTCGCGGCCTCGGCACTCGTGCCATTGACAGCTCATGCACAGTCAAGCTGCAAGTGGTATGGCACCACGGCGCTTAAACAGCAGAAGCGGAATGAGCAATTGGGTTGCAAATTCACTGGTCCGCAGTGGCATTCGAACTTGGCTGGCCACATTGCTTGGTGTTCCAGTCAGCCGCCGGATCTTTGGAAGGCATCGGCGCGTGAGCGGGATAAACTACTCGACCAGTGCGCTGCAAAGTAAGTTAGCGCGCTGACAGCGCCCCAGTATTCGCGTTATTTGGACAGGTGCGCAGTTGCCTGTTCAAAAAATGCGGCTACGGATTGAATTCCCCATCGCTTCCGTTTTATGACATGTTTATAACACGATTGTCGGTTCCTGAGCTTTTCAGCCCGACACCCTGCCGCCGCGCCAGCTCTCCCCCGACTGGCGCGGCACTTTTTTGTCCAACAGCCATGAATTAGAAATGAGAACAGCGCTCCCGGCATGAGGCCACAACGCTGTTTGTCATAGTATATTTGGTACGTTGAATTGAATTATCAGCAGTGGTTCTGGCTGCATCAACTGGCCACTTGAGATTGACTAAAGGCCGCCGAGGTTCTTGGCATCAAACAGGTGACCGCTCAGCTTGTTTCCACGCTCTGAAGCCAGATACAGCGCCAGTGCTGCAACATCAGGCTCGCCACCAAGTGCTTGGTCAGACCCCACTGCCTCGTCGACAAAGGAGCATGGGCCAACTGCATTGATGCGAATACCCTGGTTGCTCCAGCTTTCAGCTTCCCGCCGCGTGATTGTTGCAAGCGTTGACCGCAGCATGTCAACGAGTGCCATCTCTTGAGGTGACTGTGAGCGCGGTGCGGCGATCACGTTCAAGATCAAGCCATCAGTCATCGTTAATCGCATGCGGTTTGCAGCGATGCGCCCGATCATAGTGGCCGGGACGAGCTTTTCTGCGATGAGGTCTTCGATCTGATCCAGCGCAAAGCGTCCTGCCATGTCCTCAGGATTTATCCGGATGAGGTTGACGACGACTTCAAGTCCGCCGAACGTTGACTGGGCTGGCCCTTGAAGAAACGAGACTGCCTCATCGCCGTTGTCCAGGGTCTTCTCGAAAACCTGAAAACCTGTCGTCGACTGGGCCAACAGTGTGGTAAGCCCATCCATTTCTGGTGAATTTTCCGAAGTCTGGATCACGAGCTGAGTCGCGTGGTCAGCAAAGGCACGGGAGACATCAACGCCTAGGGTCGTTGAGACACCCGTAATCAGTACGCGATGGCCGGCAAGTTCAGGGTAAATTTCGTCGTGCCGAAGCTCATCGACCACACTCATGAAC
>JBCBRD010000196.1:0-5783 GCA_039819885.1 Pseudomonadota bacterium | reverse complement strand
TGATCCTCGACCTAAAGGGACAGCAAGGAGGCACAGGCGATGCTGAAAAAGGCGACGTCGTTTTCTTCGAGGAGTTCACAGACGGCCTTCTGATCAACGCAGCTCAAGACAACGCGATATTCGTCGAAGACAATGCGAATCCCGGTCAGGAGGTGGGCGTTTGGATCGAAAACGCCGAGTGGGTTGTGGGCAGCTCCGCCGACGACCGCATTTATCTGGCTCAGGGAATGCGTGGCGGCGAAGGTGGCGAGGGTAACGACCTTATCGACGCACGCCTCGTCGACGGTAGTGGAGGCAGCGGACCAGAAGACAAGGGCGCCGAACTCTACGGCGGCGAAGGCAACGACACGCTGATTTCGTCCAATGGGCAGTCAATTGCGTTTGGCGGCGCTGGCGACGACCGGTTCATCCTGACAACCCTTACCAATCGCCCAGACGCCGTCGGAGACGTCGAATTCATAATCTCTGATGCCGAAAGTTCAGATAGCCTGCTCGCGCCAATCAACCTGTTCAACCAATCGGGAGACACATTCGAGGGTTCAGAATTGCTTCCAGTCCTCGGAGCGATTGGGAGCTACGATGATCTGTTGAACGGTCAGACCCTCCGCTTCGAATGGCGCCCGGAAAGTACGCTTGTCTACTCGACAGATCTCTCCGTCGGCCTGATCCCCTTTTACGGGTCGGTGACTTATCAACTGGATGGCGCCGATCTTGTCATCAAATTCCAAAGCGGCACGACATTTGACACCTTTAGCGGCGATCCCGAAGACGGCGGTGTTCCAATAACAATCGTCATTGGTGATCCAACGAGCGAAACCACCGTCCGTGTCACGGACTTCGACGAAGGAGACCTTGGCCTCGTTTTCCATGAGGTGGGTAACCCTGTTCAAGTTGGTACTGATGCCCGCGGCGCATTGTTCTCATTCCCTGGTCGGGATGCCGCCGTACAGGCCATGACCAACAACGGTACGCTTCTTGATCCGATCGAGGCACGACCGAATGCACCGGCGACCAACCCAAACCTGGAACGCCCGACCTCCTCAGGTTCAGACAAACTTATCGGAGGTGAAGGCAATGACACACTCACATCCACCACCTCAGCTTCGACACTGAGTGGTGGAGCCGGCAACGACAGCATCACGGGCGGAAATGGCAACGACATCCTGGATGGTGGCTCCGGCAATGACACATTGACGGGCGGAAATGGCAGTGACGATTACCGTGTCCACTCATCCGGCGATGTCGTCATCGAAACGGCGGCTTCGGGGTCTGACAGCGTTTACACATCAATCAGCTACACACTCCCCACACAGGTTGAAAACCTTTTCCTCTCAGGAAGCGCAACGTCCGGCACCGGCAATGAACTGGACAACCAACTAACCGGCAACGACGGAAACAATATCTTGACGGGTGGTGTCGGCAACGACGTCTTGTTCGGCAATTTCGGCGACGACACCCTCAACGGCGGCGAAGGTAGTGACACATACATCTACATCGCAGGAACCGGCGATGTCATAATCCAGGACGCAGCCAACCCCTCGGATATGGATCGCCTTGTTCTCAACGGCGACCTGTCACCAGCGGATATCAAGTTCAACAGATCATCTAGCGCACCTGATGATTTGATTGCGATCACCGCGTCTGGCGATCGGATCGTGATAGAAGACTACTTTTCAAACGGCAGCGCGGGCGTCGACACACTCGCATTCGACACAGGCATCGTATGGGACCGTGCCACACTGGATGCAGCAGTTGCGAATGTCGCGATCTCTGCAAATGAAGCCCCAATCGCGCGCGACGACCCCGAACGCGTCATCCCAACAGCAAACTTCATCATCCAGGCAGCGGCACTCACTGCAAACGACCGCGACAACGATGGTGATTCACTCACCATCATCTCGGTTGCAAATCCCAGCATTGGCTCAGCAAACCTGCTTGCTTCAGGTGATGTCGAGATCAGCGTGCCCACCGGCACCATCGATCCAATCAGTTTCGACTACACAATCACCGATGGCCAAGGTGGCCAGTCGACTGCCACGGCGTCCTTCGTTCTGTTCGAGGATGCAGCGACAGGTACAGGGGCTTCATTGATCGCGATCGATGATAGCGGATTTGAAGCGGCCGATATCGGCACACTGGTTGTCTCAACTGCCGACCTTTTCGCGAACGATCAGGCCGACGATCCTGCCGCCTTGACGCTCGCATCAGTCGGAAACGCTGCGAACGGAACTGTGGCAATCGACGCCAATGGTGATGTCGTCTTCACGCCAACCAATGGCTATGCCGGCGCGGCGTCATACACCTACACAGTCAACGACAACACGGGTCAGTCATCAACTGCCACCGTCAATTTGACCGTCTTCGCAGTCAACACAATCACGGGCGATGCTGCCAACAACACGATAAACGGAACATCAGCATGGGACCTGATCACGGCCGGCGCTGGCAACGACACGATCTTTGGAAACAACGGAGCCGACGACATTTCTGGCGAGGCCGGCAAGGATACCATCGACGGAGGATCAGGTGCTGATGTCATTGACGGAGGCAGCGGCAATGACCAAATCCATGGAGGCGGCGCCTTCGACGTCATCTTTGGTGGAGATAACGGTGACGTTCTCTGGGGCGATGCTGGCAACGACACGGTCTCGGGTGGCTCAGGCGCGGACGAAATCTACGGTGGCTCAGGCTCGGATTACCTCTACGGCGACAACAGTGCCGACACCATTGATGGCGGTAGCGGAACTGACCGGATCTACGGCGGCAGCAGCGGCGATCTCATACACGGCGGGACCGGTCGCGACTACCTCTACGGTGAAGCATCAAACGACACTGTCAACGGCGATGGCGGCAATGACGACATCTTCGGAGGTGGCGGGTTCGATATCTTGTTCGGCAACGCGGGCAACGACCGGATCTGGGGCGAGGCCGGAAACGATAGCCTTGTCGGAGGCGACGGCGCGGACTCGCTGTGGTCGGGGTCAGGTTCCGACACACTGGATGGCGGGACCGGAAATGACACTCTGACCGCAGATCAAGGCACGAACACACTGGTAGGTGGATTAGGTAACGATCTCCTCATAGCCGGGTCAGGCAGCGACACTTTCATGTTCGCAATGAGCAATGGTGATGACACCATTGATGGCTTTGAGTTCGCCGCATCAGCCTCATCGAATTCCGACCTGCTGGACCTAAGCGCCTATGGCTTCACGTCCTTCACGAACCTGACATCACTTGCCTCCCAAGCCGGGAACGATATCTTGATACAGCTCGATGCCACCAATGCCATCACGATCACGCAGTCCAACCTAAGTGACTTGAGCGCCGCGGATGTGATCCTGTAGCCTGGAGAGTCTAAAGTTGACACGATGCAGCAGAGCAAAGTGCATTGTAAGTGGGGCGGACGAACGGTGACGAGCAGAACGCGTCGCGCTTTCACTACAATAGCCGCGTTCTGTTGGGCAGTTGGCCTAGTCCAGCATGCTGGACCGGGTATCGGACAAACCGTCGAGGGTCTCACGCAGGAGAGTCTTGCAACGACCTCATCAGCAGTGAAGTCGTGCAGTCTGAAGGTTGCATTCACCGCAACTCCCACCGCTCAAACCAGTCCGACCAGCTTTCGTTTAGCGGATGGTCAGCACGTTCGTCTGGCAGACATTCACCTCCAAAACGCAAGCTCAACTGCCTTGGAAGGGTTGGTCGGAGAACGCCTAGCATTGGCGCCCACCGGCCACAAACCGAACCGCTACGGCGCCATTCCAGTCCATGCCTTCCAGGCAGACAAAAATGACAGCCCCAAACAGGAAACCTCATCACCCACCGTTGCAACAAACTGGATCCAGGCCGAGTTGGTGGAGAATGGCCGCGCCGTTGTCGACCCTGAACCGTTGGCAAGCCCTGCCGAGCTCAAAATCGGTCAACTCCAGGATCATGCAACGTGTGTCCGCGCACTTGTTGCGCGTGAACCTCCGAATGCGCTCCCAATGCTGGACGCCCGTCAGGCGACAGTGCTTCAAGGACACATCGGTCGGTTCGTTGCGGTGACGGGACACCCAACGCGGATATCAAGCTCACGCGGGCGAACATTTGTAAATTTCGGCAAGGATTGGAAGTCAGACACCACGATTGCGATTCCAAACGCAGTGAAGACAGCATTCCCAGACTGGACAGCAAGCCTCCCCGAACTCAAAGGCCGAAATATCATTGTGCGCGGTTGGCTGGAAGCACGTCGCGGACCACTGATAACGCTGTCCCACCCAACGGCACTTCAGGTGCTAAGCGATCAACCAAACAAACCAACAACCAACCAACCAACCAAAGTTCCACCAAAATTGATCATTGATGCCGTTCGCGAACAAGAAAGCGGCCCCTGATTTCAGAGATCAGGAGCCGCTTTCAATACATATTCAATTCTACCCAGGCCGAACGTACATCCTGTGGTGGTGACCACTAGGCAGCCTGCGTATCACTGGCGGCCTCAGCTTCTGCAGCTGCTTCTTCGGCCATCCGACGTCCTTTGGCCGATTTCGAAAGCACTTCGGTGATCCGCTGAACAGCACCACGCTCGTCGAGTTTTTCAACGGCTGCAATCTCGCGAGCCATGCGGTCCAAAGCATCTTCATAGAGCTGCCGCTCTGAGTAGGACTGCTCCGGCTGAGCTTCAGACCGGTAAAGGTCACGCACAACCTCGGCAATCGAGCCAAGATCACCAGACGTGATCTTCGCGATGTATTCCTGCGCGCGACGGCTCCACATGGTGCGCTTCACACGAGCGCGCCCTTTTAGAATGTCCATCGCCTTTTTCACACCGGGCTCATCGGACAGCTTGCGCATACCGACACTTTCAAGTTTGCCGGTTGGAACACGCAACGTGAGTTTTTCCTTATCGAAGGAGATAACGAAAAGCTCTAGCGCAATGCCAGCGATTTCCTGCTCTTCAATACCGACAATCTGCCCGACGCCGTGAGCTGGATAGACCACGTACTCTGCCGTCTTAAACCCATGCTTCTGCGTCAGCGGACGCTTGGCGGCCTGAGCTGCTTCACGCGATGCAGCCGTCTTCTCGGCAATAGCCTTCGGTGACATCACTTTGCGCGTACCAAGCTTCGGATTAGCCACGGGGGCACTGACTTTCGTTGCAGCAGCTGGTGTAACCGATGCGGCAACTGCGCGCTTGGCCTTTGGACCTGCTGGCTTTGCTGCCGAAGAAACAGGCTTTGCAGCCCGAGCGGGCGCAGCTGCGCGACGTGTTGCAGACGTTGTCTTGCTCGGAGTAGCCGTTGCAGCCCGCTTCGCAGCGGCTGGCTTTGCAGCAGGCTTCTTAGCTGCCATTGGTTTCTTAGTTGCAACAGGCTTCTTAGCAGCAGCAGGTTTCTTCGCCGCCACTGTTTTGGCTGCTGGAGCCTTTGCCTTCGCAGCAGGTGCTTTGGCCTTGGTAGCAGTCGTTGCTTTTGATGCTGTTGCAGGCTTTTTCGCAGCGACCTTCTTAGCAGGTGCAGCAGTTTTCGGTTTTGCCGTAGCCGCACGCGTTGAGGTTTTCTCGGCAGCGGCGGAAGCTGTTGATTTTACCGTTTTGGTCTTTGAAGGTTTCTTGGTCTCAGTGGTTTTCTGTGCTTTGGTCTTCTGAGCCATATACGTTATCTCACCTTCTCTTTTACGACACGGGCCAAACTGGCCGTCACTCACAGCGCGCCCGACGGCGTCACTATCTCACTCAAAGAACGACACCAACGTGAAGCGGGTCGTCCTCAGGACCACATCTGCTTAATAAAGCTGACCAGTCC
>JBCBRD010000195.1:0-6038 GCA_039819885.1 Pseudomonadota bacterium | reverse complement strand
ATCACCGATATACCCGCCGATTTGCTGGAAGTCGTTGGTAATATCGGGACCACCGACGATAGCGCCGGGGTTGGCGACGACCCAGGTAACCGTGAATGCGTTAACGGCTGGCGCCAGTGTGAAGCCGGTGTGGAATAGGAATTCGCCGCTATTGGCGCCCTGGAAGGGGTCGCCTTGGGTCACTTCCTCGATGGTTGTCGTGCCGCCCGCCGCTGCGGTCACGAACTTCACGTTATCGAGTTGAATGACCTGGCCTGGACGCGTGGATTCGGATTGAAAGAACGCCTCAAAGTCGGTCTCGCCGTTGATCATAACCCCGGTCAAGCCGCCGCCGAAACCATCGGGTCCCGGTGTGGTGTCGCCCGCGCCCTGCGAGAACTCCCAGACCACCGGAATACCAGCCGTGATTTCAACGGACGTGCCGTTGGTGGCATCGCGCAGGAATGGGTCATCGACGTTCAAGATGCCGTCGTCATCGGAATCGGTATCGCCCGGTAGGATCACGTCGCTAGGCGCTAGAACCGTTATTTCATTTCCGCCAATCTCGGCAACCCACAACGTCCCATTCGGACCGACCGTCACATCGAGCGGGTTGGCAAGCGGAATACCGATGGAGTTGTTTGCGACTTCAAGAATGCCGTCAGCACCGCCTGATTGCACGACGTCATCAGGAGTGCCGAACTGCCCGTCTGGCCCGGATTCCAAAACAGCTTCAAGCGCTGTACCGGCAGCATTGATGTTCAACAGCGTGATATTGTCGTTGAACTGGGTCACGAACAGCTTGCCATCAAGCGCACCGTCAAAAGCCGTGCCGCCGCTGTCATAGACGACGATGCCATTGGTTGAGGAGCCAACCGTATCAATGGCATTGGTCTGGTTGCCCGAGCGGTCCACCCGCACGCCGCTTTCGGCAAGACGGTCCGCCTGTTCTTGTGCGTTGAGGCCGTCCAGTGCCGCAAAACGCGACGGATCAATCAGGAAGCCATCGGCAATACTCACGCTATCGGGAACCAGCGCAGAGATATCGGCGACCGAATTGACCGTCAGGCTTGTATCGGGATTGCCTGCGTCGTCATAGACCGTCCACGCTTGATCCTGGTTTGAGCGCGTTGGGTTCGCGTGACCGTAGTAGCCCCCCTCCTCCAGCAGGAATAGAGGCTCTGGATCGCCCGACCCACCATTGACGATGTCGTTGACGGCCTCACCGTTCTGCTGGACCGGGTTGCCACCTAGATTGCCGTTGGAACCATTATCGACCGTGAAGAGTTGGCCAGCATCATTTAGCGCCAGGTCATAGTTGTTGCGCAGGCCATCTGCATAAATTCGGATTGGAGCATCGGACGGAAGGATGGCCTGATTGAGCCCGTCATTGCCGCCCCAAGGACCGTTTTCATCAAGCCCGTTCGCATCTTCGCCGCCGCCCCCATCGACGTTCGCGATGTTGGGGTCATCCAGCGTGGGCAAGTCGTAGACATAGTCCCGCGACGTGCCGTTCTGCCCGCCATTCGGGTCATTCAGCACGGGCCGGCTATTGAGATCCGCCAGATCGATTTCGAGAACCGTTCCGGACAGGGCATACTCCGCCGTGTTGGCAAAGAAGGTGCTAGGTGCGCCATTGTTGGTATTCCCGCCAACCGCCAGGTAAAGCGTGTTGCCATCCGGCGTAAGGACCATCCCGTTGACGGCGTGGTTTTCCTCCGACCGCGGCAACCCGCGAATAAGATCGACGGCTTCCCAATCGCTCCCGTTCCACGTCACGCGCGTTAGCACACCAGAGTTGGTATCGAGGCCCTCATCCTTGATGGCGGAGTTGTTGCCGCCGCCGATGCGTGGGTCCGACGATGAAACATAAAGAACGGGATTTTCCGAAGTCCCGGCAACCACAATGCCCGTCACCTGCCGGTTACTCTGGTTGGAATCAGACCCATCGTCGTTGTGGTTTTGCAGCGACTTGACGACCTCAGCACCATTCGCAAGCGTCAACTGCTCATGCGCGGTGGCTACGTATTGCCCATTCTGCAACTCAACTGTGAACGCGTTGATCGAGCCGTTTTGTTCAGACACATAGAGCCGTCCATCTGGCCCGAATTGGAGAGATGTCGGGCCGTTCAGAACCGGACTCTGGCCCTGCACACCACCGAAAACACCTGCCAAGCTGAAGTTGATAGACGCCATTGCAAATTACCTCAATTACGAAATCATGACTTTGATTTTGCGAATTAGCGACGGAAGCGCTGATCGCAAATGGTGAGGGAGGACTGACCAGGATGTATGAAGTTCAGCAGCGATCTGATCAATAGGATTTGCTCATCGACGAAGGACGCTGGAGCGCTCGAAAATGGCGTACTGTCGATCATTCGATCGTGGTGGAAGTAGGCAGTTAGCCGGCGCTTAATGCAAAAAGTCTGCAACATCACTGCAAGACAAGAAAGAGCTAATCCGATATATGAATCCGACATGCTTTGTGTCTGATTAGATTGAGTAATGTCGCGAGATAGAAAGTCGTTAGCCTACGGACTGTGATAACATTTTTATCGGACGTGACAAGGTGTTAGTTTTTGGTTTGGGCAGTCACTTAGCTAATCCGATTGTGCCCTTTAAATGAGCCGAAATGGGTATTAAATGGGCCGAAGTAGGTAGGTGATCAGAGGTGTTCTACGGAAGAACCGAGCAGCGGCTGCGTCGTCAGCGCGCAACGTCATGCGCAGCCAGGCGTCTAGCCCCCTGCGTCTGGTCCATAGATTTGGCGGTTCCTCAAATAGCGTTTCGGGCGCCGGTGCGCGCATACCGAGAGCATGATGCGGGCGGACATGATTGTACTGCTTGAGCCAGCTATTGATGACCACCTGGGCTTGGTGGGTGGTCGTAAACCATGCAGCGTTGAGCACCTCGCAACGCAGTGTGCCGTTAAAACGCTCACTGTAATCGGTCTGCCATTCGGCGATCAGTCGTTGTGCCAAGGGACTGAAGGACGCCTGCCGGTGACTGTCCTTTCTGGGTTCCTTGGTGCCGGCAAGACCACGCTTCTCAATCACGTCTTGTCGAACCGTGAAGGCAAAAAGGTTGCCGTCATCGTCAACGACATGAGCGAGATCAACATCGATGCCGAACTCGTCAGGGAAGGTGGCGCTAACCTGTCCCGCACGGACGAGACACTTGTTGAAATGACCAACGGGTGCATCTGTTGCACGCTGCGCGAAGACCTTCTCAACGAAGTTCGCCGCCTCTCAACCGACGGCCGCTTCGACTACCTCTTGATCGAGTCGACGGGCATTGCTGAACCTCTGCCGGTCGCATCCACATTTGAATTCCGTGATGAAGAAGGCGCAAGCCTATCGGATGTTGCGCGTCTCGACACGATGGTCACCGTGGTCGACGCTGCAAACCTTTTGCGCGATTATTCATCGCACGACTTTCTCAAGGACCGGGGCGAAACGGCGGGAGAAGACGACGAGCGCACGCTTGTAGACTTGCTTGTTGATCAGATGGAGTTTGCGGACGTCATCGTCCTCAACAAGCTCGATTTGGCATCACCTAACGATGTCGCAACAGCCCGGTCCATTATTCGCTCACTAAATTCCGATGCTCGGATTATTGAGACGACCAATGCCGAGGTTGGCATGTCTGACATTCTCGATACTGGGCTCTTCGATTTCGATGCGGCGCATCAACATCCCACATGGTTCAAGGAGCTGAACGGCTTCAAGGACCATATTCCTGAAACCGAGGAGTACGGGATTAGTAGCTTCGTTTATCGCGCCCGCAGCCCATTCGACCCGGCCAAGGTTCACGCGTTCTTTAACAAGAACTGGCCCGGTGTTGTTCGTGCAAAAGGGTTCTTTTGGCTCGCCTCCCGGGCTGAATTTGTCGGCGAACTCTCACAGGCTGGCCCCATCGTGCGGACCCAAGGCGTGGGCTATTGGTAGGCCGCCATTCCGGAAAAAAACTGGCCGCAAGATGCCGACATGGTCGCGAAAGTCACAGCACGATGGCATGAGATTTGGGGCGATCGCAGGCAGGACCTGGTTTTCATTGGAACCGGCGACATGGATGAGGCTGCAATTCGCGCCGAACTCGATGCGTGCCTCATGGACGTGCCTTCGGGCAGTCGGATCGATACACGGGAATGGCGGCAAATGCCTGATCCATTCCCGGCCTGGGGACAGGAAGCTGCTGCATAACCGATACTGTCTAGCTCCCTTGTTACGGGCAACTTCGATTTGGAGTTTCTGGCACCGGTGAGTGCATGTTAGGCGCATGACGCGGCCGTTAGTCTTCGTCCAGACGCAGAGGTTCTTGAGTTCGCTGAATGAGCCCGGTGAGGGGCGAGAGCTTTGCGCTGTTGACGCCAAAGCTAGTCCGGCCGAACGGGATAAATGCGACCGCGGCGCTTGTGCTAAAGCCCTTCGATGGTTTCACAGGTTAGTTGGTGTTTGACTGCATCGATTTCAGCCTGGGTGGCTTCGCGACTTCTTTCATCAAGATCTGCTCGGCAAATAACTCTAAAGGATATCGTTTCACTAAATGTGAACTGCTCATTCCTATCGTCTGTGGGCGAATAATACATAACGATATCAATGCAATAGATATGTCCGCAAAAACTCCTCTGCAATTGTCAAAATACGTGCCCGAATCCAGTCGAGAGAAAACAATCAACCTGTGCATAACTATCGGAATGTCTTGCGCATGCTCCCATAATTTGAGTTGCAGCGCTGAGAAATTCAGATCGTGATCCCAAACTGCGTAGCAGTCCAACACGATAAGTACCTCCATCATAACAAGAACCATTGAGACGACGAGCCATGGATTGCCACAGGTGACCAACCTAGACATCCATGTCACCGCAAATGGCATGTTGCATCGACGGAACAGCGACTTGATCACCTCGATAGAAATGTCCCGTGTTGGATTTCAAAACCCCCACCCATGTTAGTAACCGTGGATAAGCGGTGGAAAAGCAGTGCATCAGCGGGGAATGACGATGCCATCAGAACGCATCCGCAGGAGCGTTGTTGTCGGACCAATCGAGCAGATTGATAGGCGCGCAGCGAAGCGCCACCGGATTAGAAATTTCCCCAAAAAATGACTCTGTTCTGATGCGTTGAATGCAACCAGCCTGGAGGAATGAAAAACACTCAAGCGTAGCAATTGAGACGGAATAAAAAAGCGCTGAGTCAGGTAGTTGTCAACGCCAATGAGGACCGACAACGGCAGAGTAAGACGAGAATAAAATTTCGAAAATGCGCTTATTTAATCGGTTGGATTAAAGAAAACTAATGGGAGGTGAAAGGCTGAAGCCGGACTGAGTTTATCGAGTAGTAGCGTTGTCCCGTTCGAGTAGCTGAGCGGGTGTGAGTGTAACGAGTTGTGATGCGTATAAGTTGGGTTTTAGCTGTAGTCCTGGCGTGCAGCTTGGTGGGGATAACGAGCGTAAAAAGTGTTCACGCTCAGGCGGGGCTGGTTTGCCCCTCAGTCGTTGACGGCAGTGACTATGTCAACGGTTCTACGATCTCGGTTGCGCGGATCGTCATTAATTTGGGAAACAAGGGGCCGACTTGCTCGGGCTCACCCGGCGCCCAAATCAACTTTCCGTCGGCGACATCAACTAGCAGTGTCGCTGTATTTTTGAACACGTTTGGCAGTGGCTCTTTTGGCGGTGGGACGTTTCTCAGTATTATCTATGGCGGAAGTGTTTCAGGCCTGACCTTCAATGGGTCTCAGTTCAATTCGGGAGCCTCGGTCGCTGTAACCAGAGCAGCATCGCTGTCTGCAGCGGTGGAATTTGATATTGGTGGCTCAAGATTCGAATTTGCCGTCAAGAAAAACGCGAGCAGTGACACGCTCAATGGTTTTACTATCACTGAGGTCGACATAAAGCCCCCAACGCTCTCACTGATCACTGCGGTCCCGACGCCTACAAACGACAATACGCCGGAATTCGTTTTGCGATCAGACGAAGACGGCACTCTAAGCGTTGGCGGATCGTGCGGAACAAGCGTGCCAGCCATCACAGCTAATTCAAACACGTCCGTTGCTTT
>JBCBRD010000194.1:0-6064 GCA_039819885.1 Pseudomonadota bacterium | reverse complement strand
CGTGAAGACAAGCAGATGTGAACGCTGTTGTTTTTAAGCCGCGCTCTGTCCAGATGCACTATTGTGACAGAACAAAGCCAACAGCGCATTTAAAGTGATGAAGAACAGGTCATTTGCCGACGGCTTCGTGTTCAAAAACACACTTTTGACCCAATACAAGACGACGGCAGCCATTGTCTAGTTCACTTGCTGAAGCCTGCGCAACAACAATAACCGCCATTGAAAGCAAACTTGGACCAATTGATCTGGGTGTCTTCTGCGCCGGAACCTGGGACGTGATCGATACAGAGGATCTTGCAGTTGCTCCGATCGAGAAAGGCATGCGCGTCAATTACATTGGAACCGTGAACTGCATGATCCCGTTGGCGCGCGTGATGATGGAGCGTCGGCAGGGGCACTTGGCAGCAGTTGCATCTGTCGCTGGCTATCGTGGTCTACCGCGGGCCAGCGCCTATGGCCCAACCAAGGCGGCCTTGAACAGTTTGTGCCAAAGCCTCAAACCCGCCCTGGACAAGTACGGTCTCACGACAACGATCATCAATCCGGGCTTTGTTGCAACGCCGATGACGGCGAAGAATGATTTCCCGATGCCTTACATTATGCAGCCGGACGAAGCTGCTGATCGGATCTTCGATGGGTTGAAATCAAAATCATATGAAATCGCGTTTCCATGGCAGTTGGTCACTCAGCTCAAATTCTTGAGCATTCTGCCGTCGTCGCTGTACTTTTATCTGATCAAGACATTCGTTTCGAAGGGTTAGATGTCTTGTCGGTGTGAGCTAGTTTTCCGTGTCAGACAAATGCTTGTGCGAGCGCGCCGAGCACGCCGGCCAAGCTCTCACCTACGATCAACCCGGCCGCCAGCACGATCAGTCGTGGTTTAGCCCAGCGCGGGGCGCCTCTCACTAAACCCGCTGCAACAACGGACCCTAGGAACAAAGAGATGGCATTCCAAGCTGGAATGACAAACCCCAAGCCGATGGCAGACGCACTGGGCACGTAAGGTCGCAAACGTTCAGGGCCAAGACTTTCAAAACCTGCAAGCGCCACCCCGACGAGCGCTGCGATCAACATCGCCTCAGTCGCTCCTTCCGGCATAGCGCCTAGTCCGTTACTGAGGACTTCTGCAACGGCTTTCCATGTTGCGACAGCAGGTGCCGGCCACTCCGGGGTTATAAGTTGCCGCTGTGGATCGGGAATGAGTGTCAGGTAGGCGAAACTTGCCGCTAGTGCACCGGTCAAGATCCCGAACAACTGCGCGATCAATTGGTGGTTGGCAGACGCGCCGATAATCTGGCCCGTGCGGAGGTCATGCATCAGATCCGCGCATTGGCCTGCCGCACCGCCGGTTACATTGGCGGTCATAAGATTGGCGGTGACATTACCGGGGGCGACCGCACCGAACGTGAGCTGTGTGATTTTGCCAAGGGCGCCTATGGGCGTGATGGCCGTTTCTCCTGACACCCTGGCAGCTACAATCGCCAGGACGTAGCCAAGTAAGACGGCCAACGTCGCTTCAAATATCCCAATGTCAAAGATCGCGTTTTGCGCCCACACGACCAAAACGACAACGACACCGCTTATGGGCCAAAGTGCGCGTTGGTTTATTTGCTGCCTGGGTATCTTTTCTTCCGCCGGCACAGACTCGCGCAGTGCCAATCGGGCCAACGAAATCGCGAATGACGTGAGCGCAGCGACGACCATCAGCGTCGCGCCGGGCCATAAAAGCCATTCAACGAGTGGAGCGAACCAAGACACGTCGGGGTCTGGAGGACCAGGTTGTGCCCAACCTTGGCTCAACGCAATCGGTGCGAGAATGGCCCAGCCGACGACAGCGCCGATCATCATGGAAGCGCCGATGCGCAGACCCGAGATCGCACCGAATCCGAACATCAGAACAGATGGGTCGATGGCGAACCCCAGGTTCATCAGCGAGGCGCCTTCGGGCCGTGTTGCTGAGACCTTGCCAGATAGCGCAATGGCCGCTTTTGGTGCAGTTGGTACCCAACCAAGAACGTTGACGGCTGCCTTCAGACCCGCTGCAAACGCTGCTGCCGAAAAGAGCAGGCGGAGGCGTTCGGCTGCTTCTTTGCCACCTGCGTGCAGCTCTTGCATCGTTTCTGCGGTCACGATCCCGGACGGGAAGGGAAGCTTTTCTCGAACGAGCAATTGTGTTCTGAGCCCTGCGGCAACGATAACGCCCAGAACGGAGACAACAAAGAGCCAGATGGCGAGGACCTCGTAGGCGAGTGTCTGGCCGGTGAGGAGGGCGAGTGCTGGGATGGGAGCGGCCAGCCCTGCTGAGATGATTGAGGCAGCAGAAGAGGCGGCCGTTTGATTGATATTGTTTTCCAACAACCCCAAAGGGCGTGTACCGAAGGCACGGTTCGACGCCGACCAAACCGCGATCGCAAGAAGGCCTGCGGCAACTGACATGTTGAATGTCCAACCGATCTTAAGGCCACTGTAGACGTTGCAGGGGGTGAGTATGGCACCGATTAGCATACCGGATAGGATTGCCCGGCGAGTGAGTTCGGGTGCAGAGGCAGTGCCGGTAGCGTTTTGGAGAGACATTGCGACGCTTGAGGTTTCAGGCATTGCTTTTCGCGAACTCGCAGGCTGTTGAAGTTCGTCTGCCGTCATCGTGCAGACTTGTGTGGTTCAATGCACAGGCGACTTGATGGTTCGCCGTCTGGCGCTATTGTCGCTGGCACTCCGCCGTACCCCTAGCAAGTTGGTCGCCTGCTGACAAAAAAGGCCCATGAGCGAGTATCTCACAACGAAAGAATTGGCTGCATTTTTGCGGATCAAGGAACGCAAGGTCTACGATCTTGCGGCTAGCGGACAACTGCCGTGCTCTCGCGCGCACGGTAAGTTGTTGTTTCCACGGATTGAGGTTGAGGCCTGGGTTGCGCGCGGGGGCGCCCATGGTGAGAACCGCTCGACGATCAACAAACCGATGGCCGGCGCAGAGCGTGCCACTGTTTTTTTGGGTAGTCACGACCCGTTGCTCGAGTGGGCGCTTCGCGAGTCGCGGTGTGGTTTGCCGTGCTTTTTTGATGGCAGCATGGATGGATTGCGCAGGTTTGCAAATCAAGAAGGCATTGCAACGGGGGTACACCTTTTCGATGCCGACACTCAGACCTGGAACACTGAGCATGTCCAGGCTGCCTGCGGCCATGACAGTGTTGTCTTGATCGAGTGGGCACGTCGAAAACGGGGGTTAATACTCGGGGCATCCGTGGCACCCGGTGTCCAGGATGTTGGCGGACTTAAGGGCCTGCGGGTCGTAGCGCGTCAGCCTGAGGCTGGCAGCCAGATGCACTTTGATCACTTAATGGCTGGTGCGGGGCTTGGGCCCAACGACTTGGTCATTGTTGATACCGTCCGCTCCGAAAGTGAAGCTGCTTTATCTGTCCTTGAAGGCAATGCAGATGCTGCATTCGGGCTTCAGTCGTTGGCCGATCTCTACAAACTGGCATTCGTTCCCGTAGCTGAAGAGCGCTATGATTTGGTCGTGGACCGCCGCGCCTATTTCGAGCCTCCTCTTCAGGGGTTATTTCAGTTTTGTACAACCCGCCAATTTCAAGAAAAAGCTGCGACGCTCGCAGGATATGACGTGTCAGGGTTGGGGCACGTGCATTGGAATGGACCTTAGTTTTGTAAGAGATTTGGTCGGCGTTCATTCGATCTGTGCAGGGGCAGCGAGGACTGATGGTCAATTGGGATCGCAAGTATGAAGATGCCGGGCCGGGTCAGTTGTTCGGTCACGGTGCAAACTCATACGTTCGCTTCGTAAAAGAGACCTATGGGGCATCTGCGCGAAACGCCCTGTGCCTTGCTGATGGCGACGGGAGGAATGGTCGTTGGCTTGCTCAGGCGGGACTCGACGTAACCGCCGTTGACCTCTCTCAAGTCGCAACTGATTTTGCGCAAAACTCCGACGCCGAATCCGGGGTGCGCGTTGAGCGTATTTGCGCGGACCTCACTGATTGGGAGCCCCCTCAAGATCGAACCTGGGATCTCGTGTTTGTCATGTATCTTCAGTGCGAGATGGAGGTGCGTCTGCGAGCCTTGGGGTTGGGTTTGGCGGCACTTGCTTCAGGCGGTGTGATCGCATTAGAAGGCTTTGCCCAAGACCAATCAAAAAGTTCTTTGGAACCGACTGCCCAGACTGCTGGACCGAAAGACGTTAGCCTCTTGTATTCTGCCGACATGCTCGAAGCTGAATTCAGCGATGCCGTTGTGCTTGAAATTCTTGCCGGCCGCATTCGCCTTGATGAGGGTCAGAAGCATCAGGGCCTTGGCCACGTCATTCGATTTTGCGCTCGAAAGACCTGAAGCCCCTGGACTGATGCGCGGGCTGCGGGGTTGCGCGGCCTTACTCTTGGTCAGACTGCCTCACTTTTTGATCGTAAGTTCAAACTTGTCTTCATCGTAGGACTCAACCCTCAGTAAGCACTGATCGCCATCGCCTTCGAAATAGAAGATGTGGACCTGGTCGGCTGATGTGGTCGCTCGGCAAAAGGTCTCTTTGTCGACCGTTGTGTCAGGACACTTGTCGCTATCAACGTGCGGAATAATTGTCTCGAAGTTCGTATATGTGAACGGGCAGGAGGCTGCTTGCGCTTGCGTTGCCGTAGCACACACCGCAGCCAGCATTGCGATTGAAGCTGCTAGTGCACATCGATGTGCTGTCATCTGTACCTACTTGTCTTGAACTCATTGAGTGAAGTCGCAGAACCGCTTAATCAGTCGGGGAACGACTGTGGCATTGTTCGCCTGTCGTTCCTGTTGTCATTGGGATCTTCGCATTGTCAGTGACGAAGTCGCGCGGAGCCGCCCGGTAAATCATAGGACAGGAACGAACACACGCGCAATCGGAATGACTTTGACAAAGCTTTCGAACGCTTGTTTGGCAGAAGACTGGTGCGCCACGACGAGGTCTCCTGTTTTCAGGAGTGGATCCTTTGTTTTACCGGTACGGATTGCTGTGACATCGAAACGTGCAGCGCTGCGCGTGGTCCCAATGGTGCGAAAAATGACGACATTTGTCTCGTCGGAAAGGGCAGACAACCCTCCAGCCTGCGCCAGTGATTGGAGTAGCGTCGTTGGCCCTCGTAGGGGAAACATCCCAGGTTTCTTGACACTCCCCTCTACCGTGATCTTCTGACTGTTGTAGTCCTTCACAAAGACCTGCACTTGAGGATTGACCAAGTACTTCTTTCCGAGCCGTTGTTCGAGCTGCCGTTCGAGCTGTTCAGGCGTTGCGCCTGAAGCTTTCAAATCGCCAATCAAAGGCATGTTGATCATGCCTGTCGAAGCGACCTGAAGGGTTCGCGAAAGCTCGGGAACTTTGAAAACCGTCAGTTCTAAAACGTCGCCAGTTCCAATCTGGTAGTTGTGCGTCGAAGCCGTCCCGGCAGTCATAACGGGCCCTGCTTTGGTTTTGAGATACGCCCGTGGTCCGCCTGACGGGTCGACGAGACTGAGACCTAAACGCGGGGTCGAGTGTGGATAGCTGGATCCCTGACGAACCACAGCACTAGGCGGTGAAGCAGCGTGCACCTCACTCAATTGCAAGGTCGCTTCACTTGGCTCGAAACCGCCGCTCAATGGCGCGGTCGTGTTTGCCGCACACCCAGCCATGGCTCCCACCAAACATGCGAAAACCATTGAATTCAAAACGTAGCTACGCAACGGCCGCGAAGTCGCCTGATTGGTTTTGCTCATTGCTCTGCCCCCGCCCTGTCATTGACTTCACGCTGCCAAGTAGACCCGCCGGAGCCTGCAGCGCTTCAGGGTTTTGATTTTCGAGAATTCCTTGCGGCCGTGAAACCACAAGGTTGTTTGCCTCAGTCTGTCCCACTAAACGCTCAGCGACTTGTCGAGCGGCTGCCAGGCTTGGTCTTCGCCGTCGGTGGTCATGCGCGTCGGATGCGAGGATGTGGGTCAGTCCGTCTCCGACCAAGCGCTGAGCCCAGTAATCTGCTTTTGTGCCGAACCGGTTGCAGAGCGCCCCCGCAGTGACCTGGATCCAGACACCGTGCTGGGCCCACTCCCG
>JBCBRD010000193.1:0-6125 GCA_039819885.1 Pseudomonadota bacterium | reverse complement strand
GTCAATTTCGTTTAGGGTGTGCATTGATACGCTCGATCTGGCTGCGCTATTTCATGTTGGAGCTTTAAACGCCCTAGGGTGAAGCAATTGCTAAATCCGACTGCACCGCGGCACTTCTACGGCTGCTTCATACGTTCCAGCGCCGCAGGAAGGACCAGGTTCCAGGAGGCTTGGGCTGGGAGAGATTGGGACAAAGGTCACGCAATCTTAAATAAACAGGCCAGATTTCCTCCTCTTTACCCATTAAGAGATGATGCCGCCCCTGATCGGTACGTATCCTGAGCTGGAACGGTGTGGCGGCATGGGTTTGCACTGTTCTGCTGACGCCCTCGTCATCGACCAGATATATCGATTTGATATCCGCGACTTTAATGATGTCCCGGGAGACATGAATACCTTTTCGATTGAACTGTTGTATTTCCAAAGTCTGCGCTGATGGGTTGTACTGGAGAACGTGCTCCACGTCCGAATTGACATACCCATAGAGAAACACATAGGCAATCAACGCAAACAACGCCGCCGACAACCACGTGCCCGCTTGCGTCATGGGGTCGGCATCAAAGCGAATTAAGTCCGTCGTATAGACCAGAACGAATAATATCGGTGGGGCGAACATAATGGTATAAGTGAGCGTCCGTACAAGCGTGTCGGTAAAGCGGCAATGCTTATGAAACGAATGAGCCTTCAGGCCGTGTACATCTTCAGACAGCTTTACCCAACTGGGACTTGACCATCTGTTGGCTTCAAGCTCGAACAGCGGCGTTATCCGGCCATCGTCCTGGGCACCGTTTATCATCATGCAACATCCGAATTCGGAATTGACGTTGTAACTTGTCCTTGTTCGGCAGCGGCTCTTGGCTCATCGAACCCACAGGGTTCGCGGAGCCAGCCAACGACGCCAAAACTCCTAGGTGGTTCTGTGGCATGCGAACAGAAACATCGATGGGTTACCAAAGACTAAACTTCGCCTTCGAATCAAAAGCGGCTGTTAGTAAAGCTGGTCGGCGATGTCTTCTTTCGCCGTTAGTGCCGCATGCCGCTGCCTGGGCCGTGCGCGACTTTTTCGGCGACGAGTTCGGCGGTGGCGGCGGAGAGGGTCCAGCCGAGATGGCCGTGGCCGGTGTTGTAGAAAACGCCTGGGCGTTTTCCCGCGCCGACTTTTGGCATCATGTTCGGCATCATCGGGCGTAGGCCGGCCCATGGGATGACGTGCTCGGTGGAGACGCCAGGGAAGAATTTCTCGCACCACCGAATGATTGGTTTGGTCCGATCATCGCGGATGTCGAGGTTGTAGCCATTGAACTCGGCGGTGCCTGCGATGCGTAATCGGTGTTTGCCAAGGCGGCTAAGAACGAGTTTGGCTTCATCGTCCAGCAGGCTCACCCAGGGTGCTGCGTCCTGGCTCTTCTCATCGTCCAGATTGATGGTGATGGAGTATCCCTTGACTGGATAAACGTTGATGCGGTCTCCAGCCATTTTGCCAAGCTGACGGCTGCCGACGCCTGCACAGATGACGACCGAGTCGAACGCTTCGGTAAATTCATCGTCTTCTGCGTCTTTCCACGAGACTTCGATTTCATCGCCTTGATGGTCGATGTCGGTTACGTCGCAGCGATAGTGAAATGCTGCGCCTCGGCGTTCGCAAGCCTCTGAGAGGCCTTGTGTATAGCGGTGGATGTCGCCCGTGAAGTCGCTCTTGGTGTAGCACGCTCCGCAGATTTCGCTTTGGATGGAGGGTTCAATTCGGCGCGCTTCATCTGCGCTGACCACTTCGCGTTCCAGTCCGCCCTTGGCGAGGAGTTTGTTGACCTCGATGGCGTGATCGAACTCGTGGTTGTCGGAATATACGTGAAGGATGCCACGGTCTTCGCAGTCGAATTCAAAACCTTCCTTGGCCGCGTTGGCTTTTAGATGATCACGCGCGGCAATCGCGAGGCGTACGGTTTCGACCGTGTTTTGTTCGTAACGCGGAATGGAGGCGATAAACTCAGCCATCCAGGAGTATTTATGAAAGCTCGGTGTTGGGTTCATTAGCAGCGGTGCGTCAGGGGCGAACATCCATTTCAGCCCTTTGAGCACCGTTGACCAGCGGTTCCAGACTTCGGCATTCGAAGCCGATAGCTGACCGCCGTTGGCGAAGCTCGTTTCCATCGCAGCATATCGATTGCGATCGAAGACGGTCACGCGGAATCCACGTTCGATTAGCGCGTAGGCTGTGGTGATGCCGGTGATGCCAGCGCCGATGATTGCGACTGATTTTTCTGGTTGAGACATTTGGACCCCGCAGGTGTTGGCCTTGCACCCGCCCAATGCGGATGCTCCAACCCCCTCTGTCGCGGGAACCTGAGCGTTTGACGGCAAGAGCTGCCGGTTTCGCCTTCGGTGGGTGAACGCATAAGCTGCTCACCACTCTCCAGAGTACCAACCGATTGCGCAGTACGTTTGCCTGAGAGTTTCCGGGGCGGTTGCTCCTTCGGCGCCGGGATCAAACCCGATCTCTCCTGCACATCGTTTCAATGGCAACTCAGAAGTTAATGTTAGAAGTGGCTGTTATCAATTGCACCATCCGACGGATCTCGCATGTGTGACGCGGCTGTGATCCGGGCAGGGTGCTCATGCAGAGTGCAATGTGGATGTATAATGCGGTTGGGATGCTTTAGAGCGGAAGGCGTGCGACCTGTGTATTGAAGTAGCGATCAACGGCCTCGACCATGGCGTCAGAGACTTTGCCGCGCCACGCCGCCGACTTCAGCTGCCTGGCGTCAGACTTGTTCGTCACGTACGCCAGCTCGACCAAAACTGATGGGAAGTGGGCGGTTTTCAATACGCGGAAGGCTGCTTCTTTGTGCGGGTTTTTGCGCAGGTTCGTTGCCCCGCCCATGAACTTGACGAGGGAGCGTGATACGACATCGGTGCGGATGTTTGTGCGCTTGATTTCGCGGTCGAATAAGTCGCCAAGGATGGCTTTCACGGCTCGCTTGTCAGACTTTGAGTTGGCTTTAAAGCGGCCGTCGCTGAAGTTTGAGGACGCTTTGTGCTTTGCTTTGCGCATCAGACGCTTTGCCACTTTCTGGCGAAGCGAGTAGACCGTCGCGCCACTTGCGTTCGACTTGGCGTAGTCAGCGTGTACTGCGATGAACAATTCAGCGCCCATGCGTTCAGCGTAGGCGCGGCGACCGTCGAGTGAGATGAATTTATCCGTGTCGCGGGTCATCAGGACCTTATAGCGCCCGGTGGCTTCCAGCCTGTCGCGAAGGACTTTTGCGAAGGCGAGGACGACTTCCTTTTCCACGATACCGTTTTTCTTGGCACCGGAATCTTTTCCGCCGTGTCCGGGGTCGATCACGATGATGGGGCGATAACTTTTTGCTGCTATCGCAGCAGGGCTCACGGCTGGCTTCGGCAACGGGGGTTGTGCCAACAGGCTGCCGATTGCGTTGGTGATACCGGTTGCGATGCTGGAACCCAGGGTGGATCCATCATCATCGCCCAGGAGGCCTTTTGGTTTGTCGTACTTCTTTTCGAAGTTTGCGCGCCCCGCTACTGCCTGTTGTACGGGGCGGAACTCGAGCACTAGCTCATGGCCGTCACCCGCTGGCGAGACCACGAGATTGGTGGTGTCGACAATGACAGGCGCTGTGACGGAAATGATGACGCGCGATCTGCCATTTCCAGCCGATCCGCCTTTGAAGCTACTGACCAATCCAACGGGGCCATTGGTTGGGAGGCGTGGGAGACGGAATGCCTCGGTGTCTATCTCAACAATGACGCGGTTTGGTTTTGAAAGCGCGAAAACCTGGTATTCAGACTTTTGCGGCAACCCAATAATGAAGCGGGTGCGGATCGGATCGGCTGCTGGATTAGATGGTGCTGCTGCATGTGCTTGCTGCACGCCGACAGCGGTAAAGCCGACCGGACTTATTAACAGTGCAAGAGCGGTCAAGCCGCAAAGCAGTGTCGTCATGCCGCTGCTGCAGCATGCGCGTGTGAGTTTAATCACGGTCGACCCCCGTCTGACGCAATACACCCCGTTGTGTCTTGACTGTGAAGATCGCTTGAGAAAGTGGCGGTTTCCGGTCAGCACTCGGGTCTTTTTTTGCGAGAGTATGTCTGACGGGTTAACGAATGATTAAGCTTAATCAGGTCGAACTGATTTGTTCGGCTTTTCCCATTGATATTTCATCTCGGGTTAAGCGCTCAACGCCTTGTCTTTGATGGGTTTTGCCAGCGATCCGTGGCTATGTTGTCGCTTTCGCGAGCGTCAACCCAGGCTCCTTGGCCCGCGTTGTCTGTCTCTTTTTTCCAGAACGGTGCCTTGGTTTTCAGGTAGTCCATCAAGAACGCGGCCGCTTCAAATGCGGCTTGGCGATGGCGGCTGGCGGCGATTACCAGGACGATGTTTTCGCCTGGCTGGAGCGGGCCAACACGATGGACGATGCGGGTTGCGGCCAGTGGCCATCGGTCATGGGCCTCAGCTTCGATACGTTCCAGTTCGGTTTCCGTCATGCCGGGATAATGCTCAAGCGTCATCGTGGCCGCCGGGTTGGTGTCTGTTCCGCCGCGCACTAGGCCCGTGAACGTGACGACGGCGCCGATATCGGTGTTGCCGTCTGTCAGGCGTGATGTTTCATCACCTACGTTGAAGTCGGCTTCCTGGACACTGACGGTCATTCGGGTTTTCTCGTTGGATCATGCATGGGTTCAGCCACCCGTTACTGGCGGGAAGAATGCGATCTCGCGTGCGTTCAAAATGGTGGCGTCGTGCTGGGCATGGGTCTGATCGATCGCAGTGCGTATGACCGTGTCGTTTTCGAAGGCCGCTTGGAATTCTGGGCCGCGGGTTTTGAGCCAGGCCATGACGTCTGCAACTGTTTTTGCGGTTTCGGGGAGTTGCGCGTCTTCACTGGACATCCCGACTTTTTCGCGGACCCAGGCGAAGTACATCAGTTTTACGGTGCCAGTCATTTCTGATCCTGTGCAATGGCATGGCGGAGGGCTGCGCGGGTGTAATCGGCGCCCGTCCAGGCCGATAGTAGCGCTGCTGCCCAAAGGAGCAAGAGGCCAATGTTTGCAATGGTTTCGCTGGCCAGCGGAGCGGCGAGAAGGACCGCCAGTGAAATCATTTGGATGGCCGTTTTCAGCTTGGCGGTGTTGGTGACGGGTAATTTGACGTTTGCAGTCGCCAGGACTTCGCGCAGGCCTGAAACAAGGAGTTCTCGGCATAAGATGATGACGGGTGCCCAGACGTGGAGGCCTGCAATTGTCCGATCGGCTACCAGCATGATGAGAATGGCACCGACGAGCAGCTTATCGGCGATGGGGTCCAGCATGGCGCCGAGGGCGGATTGCTGGTCCCAGGCGCGGGCGAGGTAGCCGTCGAGCCAATCGGTCAGCGAGGCGATAATGAAGAGCGCGAGTGCTACGCCCCGGAGCGTGTTGTTCCCTTGAACTGCCAGGCACGCGACGATGACAGGTACGGCGAGAATGCGCCCGATCGTGAGGAGGTTGGGTAGTGTGAGCATGCGGTGGTGTTACCCGCGTTTTTCGTGGAAGAAGTCATAGATCTTTTGCGCCATGTCAGCGGAGATGCCGTCGACGGCCATCAGGTCTTTGACGTTAGCGCGCGAGACGGACTTTGCCGAACCAAAGTGCTTCATCAGTGCGCGTCTGCGCGTTGGACCGATGCCGTCGATCTCGTCCAGCGGGTTTGCGGAGATGGCCTTCGTGCGCTTCGCTCTGTGCGTGCCTATTGCAAAACGGTGGGCTTCGTCGCGCAGGCGTTGAATGAAGTATAGGACAGGGTCGCGCGGCTCCAACATGATCGGGCGTTGGCGTCCTGGGATGTGGAAGTGCTCGCGTCCGGCATCGCGGTCCGGCCCTTTGGCAACGCCGATGACGGCGATTTGATCTGTCAGTCCGAATTCTTCGAGAAGCTCGACTGCGACCGAGAGCTGGCCCGCTCCGCCATCGACGAGCACCAGGTCTGGAACGGCTGTGTCTTTGGCTGGTTCTTTTTGGTCGTCATCACCGGGGGTGACCTGGTGATCCGCCTTGTTATCGTTCGCGGGGAATTTGCCGGTTTTCTGGATGGCAGGGTCTTGCCCCGGCCATGACGAGGTGGTCGT
>JBCBRD010000192.1:0-6167 GCA_039819885.1 Pseudomonadota bacterium | reverse complement strand
GGGCTTCATCGACCAATGGTGGCAGATCCAGCGCCTTTTTTAGGAGCTGACCCATGCGCGGCCCGACGCCGGTTATCGATTGGGCGGAAGCAAACAGGGGCTGAAGTGAATCAGGACGCATCGGTATTATTTCGGGCCTTTCACCCAATTTGCTTTGTATGCCCCACGCGTCTGCCGTTTGCATCGACTTGGTGCTTGGTTGTCAATCTGTATGACCAATATCGCACCGCTGGGCTGGCTGCGCGCATGCGCCCAGGTGTTCCAGCTTTACGATGCCATCCAGCAAGCGTTATACCAGCGCTTTTCCACCATTCAGGCTCAATGCTGAGGACGGCCTGACTGGAACGTCAAGTGGCTCAGGGCACCTTATCCCGCATCAATTCTCAGACTATCCGCAGCAGGCCGTGATCTTCGTAGATTAGCTGGATCATGATGTGGGTTGGATTGCATTGAAAAGTGACAATACGTCGAGGCAATAAGCAGGCACAATGGACAATGATTTAACGACGCGCCGCCGCCGCGCGGCTTACCGTGCGGCCCATCGTGGTACAAAGGAAATGGACCATCTCATGGGCCGTTATGCAGATGCTCATCTTGAAAACATGGATGAGGAGATGCTGACGCGCTTTGAGCAGCTTATGGCGATCCCTGATCCTGAATTGCAGGCATGGCTTTTAGCTCCTGCAATGCCCGAAGGCACAACGTTTGAGCACATGATTGCGGATATGCGCCGCTTTCACGGTTTGAGCACTGAAACAGCACCGAGTGCAGAACAGGACGGCTAGGTTCGTTCTGTTCACCGTTACAATCACTAGCAGCGCATTGAACTGTCCCAGGAGACCACGCCGTTGGCGCAAGCAGCAGACGTTCTCGATCAACTCGGCAACGAGCTTCAAGCCGGGGTGCCGGAAGGCCTTGATGCCGTTGTCATTGCCCAACTGGTGACAGAGGCGAGTGCGCGATTGAAGGCGCCTGGGCTGCATTTGCATGTTGTGCGCGATGACCGGCGGCTCGTCGAACTCGAGAATGCGCTCAAGTTCTTTGCACCTGACTTGCGTGTTATTCCGTTCCCGGCTTGGGATACGGTTCCTTACGATCGCATTGGTCCGACTTCAGACATCGTTGCTAAGCGGATTACAGCACTGTCCAAACTCGTGCTGAGCAATCGCAAACAGCCAACACTCGTGCTTGCCACGATCAATGCGGTTTTGCAGAAGGTTCCGCCCCGCGCCTACATCCGGTCGTCGATGAAGCAGATGGCAGTGGGCCAGCGCATTGATCTGAACCGATTGACGAAGCGCCTCTCACTGGCTGGCTTCACTCGGACGGGAACCGTAATGGAGCCGGGTGAGTTTGCTGTTCGCGGCGGTATTGTCGATCTCTTCCCACCTGGTCGCGCGACGCCTGTCCGGCTCGACTTCTTCGGTGACACGTTGGAGAGCATCAAGTCGTTTGATCCCGAGACCCAGCGCACCAAAAAGCCCGTGCAAAAGGTTGTGCTGCTGCCGATTGCGGAAGTCGCGTTTGGTGAGGAGGCGACGAGCCGGTTTCGAAGCCGGTACATCGAGCTTTTCGGCGGGGCGACAACTGATGACGCGCTCTATGAGGCGGTCAGCAATGGTCAACGGTATCCCGGACAAGAGCACTGGCTACCGTTGTTTCATGAGCAGCTTGAGACACTATTTGAGTACATTGAAGGCGCAGACATTAGCTTTGATTACCGCGCCGACGAAGCTCTCAAGCAGCGGTTTTCGCAGATTGAAGAGCACTACACTGCAAGGATTGAGTCGTTAGAAGTCGAAGCTTTCGGTGCGCCCCCGTATAAGCCTGTGCCCCCCGGTGAGATGTATGTTGATGGCGGGCAGTGGGGTCAGTTGGTTGGGTCACGTGGCATTCAACGGTTGACGCCGATGACCGGCGAAGATGATCCAAAGGCGCGTGATTGGCAGGGGCGTAAAGGTCGATCTTTTGCACCTGAACGGCAAAATCCAGATGTTGATTTGTTCGATACTGTCGTCGCTCATATTCGTTCTCTCCAATCCGCTAAGAAACGCGTCATTGTTGCGGGGTGGACGCCAGGCTCGCGTGAACGCCTTTTGACGCTAATGAAGGATCACGGCCTGAAGGACTATCTCAAGGTCGAGAACTTCGCGGATGCGCGCGGTCTGTCCGGTGGTACGGCAGCGCTGGCCGTGTTGGGGCTTGAGGATGGGTTTGAAACGCCTGATCTCGCGATTATCTCGGAACAGGACATCCTGGGTGATCGGCTGATCCGGAAAAAGCGCAAGAAGCGCAAAGCCGCTGATGTCTTGTCGGAAGCCACAAGTTTGTCGGTTGGCGACATGGTTGTTCACGCCGACCACGGCATTGGCCGGTTCGTCGGTTTGAAGACCATCGAAGCGCTGGGCAACAAGCATGACTGCTTGGAACTGCACTATGCGGGCGGCGACAAGCTCTTTCTTCCGGTTGAAAATATTGAACTGCTGTCACGATATGGCGGCGACGATGGCGCTTCTGTTCTCGACAAGCTTGGTGGTGTTGGATGGCAGACGCGCAAGTCGAAACTCAAGAAGCGCTTGCGCGAAATGGCAGGCGAACTGATCAAGATCGCCGCGAAAAGGCAGCTTAAGGAGGCACCCGCGCTCACGCCACCATTGGGGGCTTATGATGAGTTTTCCGCACGCTTTCCATTCGAGGAAACCGAAGATCAGGAAGCCAGTATCGAAGCTGTGCTTGATGACCTTGGGACTGGGCGTCCAATGGACCGCTTGGTGTGCGGAGATGTTGGGTTCGGTAAAACCGAGGTTGCGATCCGGGGTGCGTTCGTTGCTGCCATGAATGGCATGCAGGTCGCGATCGTCGTGCCCACGACGCTTCTCGCGCGCCAGCACTATCGGAATTTCAAGGACCGTTTTGAGGGACTGCCGGTCAAAGTCGCTCAGGCTTCACGATTGGTTGGCACCAAGGAACTGAATGCAGTCAAAGAAGGGCTGAAGTCCGGTGACATTGATATCGTCATTGGCACCCATGCGCTTTTGAGTAAGTCCATTGAGTTTGATCGCTTGGGACTGCTGATCATTGATGAGGAGCAGCATTTCGGCGTCACCCACAAAGAGCGTCTCAAATCGCTTCGCGAAGACGTTCACGTTCTCACACTGTCGGCGACCCCAATTCCGCGAACACTGCAACTCGCGCTGACGGGTGTCCGCGAGCTTTCACTGATTACGACACCACCTGTGGATCGCCTCGCGGTGCGCACATACATCTCACCGTTTGACCCCGTCATCCTGCGTGATGCGTTGCGACGCGAACGGTATCGGGGTGGGCAGGCGTTCTATGTGGTGCCTCGGATTGCCGATTTGGATGAGGTTCAGGAGTTCTTGCGCGAAGCGGTTCCAGAGTTACGTGTTGCGCGTGCCCATGGCCAACTCACACCAACCGAACTCGAAGACATCATGACGGCGTTCTATGAGGGTGAGTACGATATCTTGCTGTCGACGCCGATTGTGGAATCCGGTCTGGACGTTCCGAATGCCAATACGCTGATCGTGCATCGCGCCGACATGTTTGGGCTGGCTCAGCTCTATCAGCTTCGTGGACGCGTTGGTCGGAGCAAGACACGCGCGTATGCGTATTTCACGACGCCTCCAGGGAAGGTGCTCACCGAAGGGGCTGAAAAACGTCTCAAGGTTCTGCATTCGCTTGACTCGCTTGGCGCCGGCTTTTCGCTTGCCAGCCATGACCTTGACCTACGTGGAGCCGGCAATCTGCTTGGCCAGCAGCAGTCCGGTCATATCAAGGAGGTTGGTTTCGAACTCTATCAGTCGATGCTGGAAGAAGCGGTTGCGGCCATGAAGGGCGGTGATCTGGAGGAGGCTGAAGATAAATGGTCGCCTGAGATTTCGCTTGGGACGTCCATCCTGATTCCTGAGAGTTTTGTCACGGATCTGCAGTCACGGTTGGGGCTCTATCGCCGCTTGTCCGGACTGGAAACGCGTGCGGAGATTGACGAGTTCGCGGCAGAATTGGTCGACCGGTTCGGGGACATGCCCGATGAGGTCAAGCATCTGCTAGACGTTATGGAGATCAAGGGCTTTTGCCGACGCGCAGGCGTCACCCGCGTCGATGCAGGTCCGAAGGGCGCTGTGGCGACGTTCCACAACGACAAGTTCGCCAATCCGGAAGGACTGGTGAAGCTCATCAATGCTTCGCGCGGTGTGATCAAGCTGCAGGCCGACCATAAACTGGTCATGCGTGGGGACTGGGACTTGCCGGAGAAGCGCTTAAAAGGCGTCCGCGGTTTTATGGCAGAGCTGGCTGAAGCGGCTGTCGAGAATGTGAGCTAGGCCCGAATAGTTTAAAAACACTTGTTCAAGCCTGTGGAGGCGTGGCGCGCGTACACCCATCCTGTTTTCCCAAGTCGATAAAAGGGTTGCCATACAACGCAATCACTGGGTGGGCTCACAAATGGCCAACATCGGAAAACGGGGTGCAGGCGGCGACAAAATTGAAGCAGTCGTTCTCGCTGGTTGGATGACCGCCATACTTGCCATTCTGTTCTGCTTAACCCCAACGCTCGCCAATTCGCAAGACAAGGCTAACGACAATCTGTCGGTGGCGATCCACGTCTCATCGGATGGAAATCGGTGTTATGCGCCAGGTCTTGTCGCGGCCATCAAGCATTTCACAGATAAGCTCGCATCGGAGATCAACGCCGATGACGGGATCAACGGGCGGGCGTTGGAACTTCAGGTGTTCGACGATTTTGAAACGGCTCGCGACACCGTCAAGAATGTCTCAGCAGCGCTCAGCAACCCTGATACGATTGCGATGATCGGTGTCTCCAGTTCGACGCGTGGCCGGGCGGTCTTTGAAGCCGTTGGAAACCAGATCAAAGACAGCAGCATCCCTTTCATCACGGAGATGTCGCTCGATAACATTTTTGCTGATGCGCCGAACGTATTCACGATGGCAAGTTCTGTGCGAAATGAATTGGAAGTCATCCAGGAAATGATCGCCAAGGGCGGTTACGAACGGCCGGTCTTCGTCGGGCTCGACAACGATGTCTATTCGTTTGCGCTCGAAGATGGCGTTGCTGACAACCCCGTGGGTCCAGGGCTTGCCGAACGAATACGCGTGCCTGTCCGCAACTATGAGCTCGATGAAACGACGAGCCGCGAGACGGCGGAAAAGATTAAGGCAGCGAATGCCGACCTCATCGTCATTGCTATTCATTCCGGACCAAGCGCGCAGCTCTTATCTGATCTACGCGATCAAGACGTCGAAGCACCGGTCATGGTGTTGCTTGGCCGTATTTCTACAATCAACCGACGTCTTGAGGGCGGTGCTTATGGCGGTGCGATTTCCCAAATCGCCCGTGAAGGGGTGCCGAATGTTTATTCGGAGCGGCTGCGAGGTCGGATATGGCGATCACCAAAAGAGCGCTGGGTTTTCGAGGATACGAAGAACGAAGATGCCCCTGGGTGGGCGGATGGCTCATGCAATCCAAATGCGGATACGGCACGCCAGATGTATGATCCAGGCAATAGACGCGCGGTTGGGCGCGGGACGCAATATCGGGACATGCTTGATCTGATTGTACAGATCGCACGTGAAGCACCGGCGGGCCTCGGCGTGCCCGAATTGCGTAAGTACATCGCCGACGAGTTGCGCCGGTTTACCGAGGGGCGTCAGGTTCTGAAAGGGCTATGGCGGGACTGGGCGTTTACATCGAACCGAACAGCAGCTGGCGATACGCTTTTGCTCACAAAGTCACCTGGCGATGATGCGACAGTGCTTTCCCCGATCCAGTATCAGCGCATCAATGGAACCCTGCAAAAATCGTCGACACTCTACACCTCGATCGACCTGATCCGGCTATCGCACATCGACACCAATGATCAGAGTTTTGATGCTGAGTTCTATCTCACGATGAAGAGCGCCGACAATCGGCTGACTATCAAGGACATCGACTTCACCAACGCTTACCGTTCGCCGATTGGGGATGGGAAACTGCTTACGCATCGGGAAATACACTCGGGAGACGGCCGCTCGAATTTTCCCGAGGGTGTGCGGCTGTATAAGGTTTCGGGTCGCTTCATGTTCGAACCGGAACTGAGCCGCTATCCATTCGATACGCAACGGTTTTCCGTGTCGTTCCAGCCGCT
>JBCBRD010000191.1:0-6183 GCA_039819885.1 Pseudomonadota bacterium | reverse complement strand
CGATCTTCGAAGATCAGGAACTCTTCGGCGAAAACATCGAAACAATCTGGGAAGACCAAGCCAAATACGGCGCCTAAACCAAGCTCCTCAAAACAAGACACCCAATAGAAACAACACTATAAAGAAACTGGAGAAAACAATGACAAAGATCCTGAGCACACTCGCAGCAGCAGCCCTAACACTCTCCCTGACCACGTCAGCTTTCGCCCTCGATGCTGAGAAATTCTTCGAAGAGCAGTCCAAGTACGGCGGCAACATCGAGACGATCTTCGAAGATCAAGAACTCTTCGGCGAAAACATCGAAACAATCTGGGAAGACCAAGCCAAATACGGCGCCTAAGCCCAGCAACAGACCTCGCTAAAACAAACAAAACAAAATCAACGGAGAACGATCATGAACAAAATCTTCAGCACACTCGTCGCATCTGCCCTGCTCACACTGGCAGTTGCCGGTTCAGCAAACGCATTCGACGCTGACAGCTTCTTCGAAGAGCAAGAACGCTTTGGTGAAGTCCGCGTCGACGCAGACTCCGCATCCGAAGGACGCGTCCTGGTGCCAAACGGCATCTTCACCGGCCAATAAGCTCACCGACCGTGTGCCGCTGACCAATTAGAAAAGACCACGACGATATCCAGCGCGCCCGAACGATGACGGCCAACCAACGCGGTCGAGAACAAGCTGCCGCAAGAAGCAGCAACTCAGCCAACAAACAGGCATCAAAAGACAAACCCGGCGCAAGCTGGGTTTTTTGTATGCAAAATCCAGCAGGAGGGTGCCTAAACCTGCTAGCAGCCAACCAGATCGACTAGCAACACAATGAAATCCCTACAATTTCACCTATTTTCTTCTGGATTCCATCGAGAATTCGCCCGTAGCATTGTCACTCGAAACAGATTCGAACCAAGCGCGAACACCACACAAGCGCACACAAGAGGGAACGGCCAAGAAGCATCAGGCAATCACCGAGGGAGAATAGCCAGACCATGACGACATTCCGAGACATTCTCGAGGGTTCTGTACTCACCACCGCTGAGATCTTGTATCGCCTTCCAGACCACCCATCCCTGCTACAGAGCTACCTCTGGCAGGATTATGATCTGCATCCAAAGTTTCCGAAGCTGAAGGGTTTCCTGGATTTCTGGGAAAGCAGCCTGGACGGTAAGCTGTTTCGTGTGACCGTCGCTCATCGACAACTGGTGACACCATCAGAGATCGCAACGCTTGATGCCGATTTCCGCTTGAACTAGCCGCAAGCGCTAGATCCAACACTTGGTCCATCGCAAATCGTTTTGCGTTCCAGGTTTCTTAACCGTCGGCTAGCACCCGCCGGCTGACAGAAACGCACCAGATGGGCCTCGAGATGACCAACCAAAAGCAGGCTGATGTGCCTTCAGCCGGTTTCCCAAACTCTGTGCAAACTCCAAGCTTTTACAACGATCTGGAATTAACCCGCCAACAGATCTGGCGTCTTTTAGAGCGCGGAGTTGGCGACCGCAAAAGCCCCTTTCACACCCCGGCCATAGGGACCATCAGCATCCCGGATGGAACGCCTTCAATCCGAACGGTCATATTGAGAGCAGCTGAGCCTGGCCGAAACACCCTCAGTTTCCATACAGACAGCCGGAGCGCAAAATACGCCGAGTTGAGCGCCAACCCAGCGATCACAGTCCACGTTTATGACGCCAAAAACAAAATCCAAGTACGCATGACGGCCACTGCTTGCCTACATCATTGCGATGATCACACCCATCGGGTTTGGAACACAACGAGACCCCAATCACTGGTTTGCTATCGCCAGGAGATACCACCGGGCACACCAATATCCAGCCCCCTTGAACAACACCAGCACAACGCACTGCACGAACACCAGCGAGTTCGCGACGAAGGCAATAAACTAGGCCTTGAAAACTTCGCCGTACTTGAAGTCACCATTCACACAATCGAATGGCTCTACCTCGCTGCAACCGGCCACCGGCGCGCCCTCTTTACTCAGCAGTCCGGACACTGGAAAGCGACATGGCTAGCACCGTGAAAAAGCGGCGCATCGGCCAAAATTCGACCCGATGAGGAGATTGCCCAAAAGTCTTAGGTGATCCCGTCAACTTTCATGTGCCGAAAAAGCAGTCCGAACGACGAGGCATGGCGTAGAAACCAACATGAACAACAATTTGACCCGCGACCAATCCTTATTCATCGTTGACGATGATCCCTTCTTCACGCGAGCGGCGACCCGCGCGCTGAGTAAACGGGGCTTTGACACCGTGGGTATCTCAACTGTTGCTGATGCGACACAAGCGATCACATCGAACCCGCCAGCGTATGCAATTTTTGATTTGCGGCTAGAGGATGGGTCAGGCTTGGACCTGCTCGATCTTCTTCGCCGGGTGCGCCCCGACGCGCGCGCCATCGTACTTACGGGATACGGTGATTTATCGACGGCGGTATCAGCCACAAAACTCGGTGCGGTTGACTACCTCACGAAACCGGCTGAGGCCGACGCGATCGCGGCAGCATTGCGCGGTGAAAACAAGGTGTTTGTGCGCTCAACTCCAATGAGCCGTCCGGAGGTGCAAGAACTTCGTTATTTGCTGTCCGTGTTCGAAGCGCAAGATCGCAACATGAGCCGAACAGCGCGACTGATCTCCAAGCATCGGCGCAGCTTGCAACGCATCCTTCGCCGTTACGGCGTCCGTGAGGAGCAACGTCCGGGCGAAGAAGTCATCACGAACCGCCAACGTGTGCGCCGGATGTTGAAATTCTGGCGTGGCATGCTCGAGGGCGAGCTCCACTACGATGATCAACAGATCACGATCCAGGAAAAGAAAGTTATCGAAGAACCACGCGATCGTCGATCACGCCGAGCCGCTGCACGGCGTCGCGAGGATACGGACACGCTCTCTGCTGAATAATGACTGATGAGTAGTCAACCTATGGGCGTCGCTCCAACGCGAGCAGCGGCGTTAGAAGCCCTCGGAGATTTCCTCCCCCGCGCGGGCCGTGCCTACGCAAAGGCGAGAAACTATGATTTCGGTCCTGCTACGCGCGGGAACGTCTCCAACCTTTCGCCTTACACACGACACCGGATCATCTCCGAGCAGGAAATTGTTCAGCGTGTTCTTGAGCGGCACGCATTATCGAGTGCTGAAAAGTTCATCCAGGAAGTCTGCTGGCGTTCATACTGGAAGGGCTGGCTAGAACATCGACCGCAGCTCTGGTCACACTACCTTGACGCCCTGGAGGACGACCGCCGCAATCTCCAAACAGACGATGCAATGGCCTCAGCCTACGCCGAGGCTGTCGAAGGACGCACCGGCATCACGTGCTTTGATGCCTGGGCCAAAGAACTGCAAGAAACCGGCTACCTTCACAACCACGCACGCATGTGGTTCGCGAGCATCTGGATTTTCACCCTTGAACTACCCTGGACCCTTGGCGGCGACTTTTTCTACAACCATCTGTATGACGGCGATCCCGCCTCAAACACATTGTCATGGAGATGGGTCGGCGGACTGCAAACCAAGGGTAAAACGTATCTTGCACGCTCTGACAACATCGCGACGTTCACCGATGGCCGGTTCCTCCAGACACCCCAGTTGAGCGGTGTCGCCGAGCCGCTCGAAGACAACCTCCCAGTACTTACAAAGACACCTCTGCAACAACGCAACACGCCGCTACCCAATACTCCAGCAATTCTCTTGCTGCATGAAGATGACCTGCATCCTCAAAGCCTTGGCCTCGATCTGTCAGATCTAAAGGGCATTGCATTCCTGCCTGCAGACATTAGCCGGCTGGCCCTATCTGAGGGCGTTTTGGCCTTTAAATCAGCCGCCGCAAACGCGGCCCTTCAAGCCGCCTCCAGCGAACTGGACATCCCTGCTATGTCCGAGGTGGCCTCGATTGACACCGTTCAAGACCACTTGGATACGGCCGCCAATCTCACCGCATTCTGCAAATCCGTCGGTGCCCAAACGATCATCACTCCAGAGGCACCTGTCGGCCCATCCCGCATGGCTTTGGATGCGGTTGAACAGTGCTTGGCAGCAAACAGCATCGCGCTCCACCGCATCCGTCGCGATTGGGACAATGCGTTCTGGCCCCACGCAAAAGCAGGGTTCTTCAAACTGAAAGAAAAGATCCCCGGCGTGCTGGCTGAGTTGGGCGTCGCCCGCTGATATGCTCAGTGGTCCCGACGACACGGCGCAACACGGCATTCAAAACTGACTGCGCAAACGTCAAGCCGCCTGAAAATCTGGGATCAGAGGAAACGACGCCCCGCCACTAACGACTTCCAACATATCATCCGTACTTGCAGACAAATCGCCCTCGACACCATGAGATGGTCGCGCCAGGGCCACCAAATCCATATAGACAGCACGAGTCACGAGCGCCTCAAGACGTCCCCGAACAAACACATAGGGCTTCAACCCACCCGTGCCCGGTTCAGTCCTGAAAACAAGCGGATGGTCTGGGCCACAAACAACGATGTCGTCCAAATTCGTGCGAAAAGTCAGGGTCTGATCATCGCCAATCCCGTCAACCTGCATTTCTACGGCGCGAAATGGCGCATCTTCGACAATCACGTCCACCTTCTCAGCAGGGGTCACGAGATAGTGTCGACCATTCGAATCCCGCCGCAAAACACGCGCGAACAACTTCACCAATTGCGCACGATTGATAGGTGTGCCTCCATATGACCACGCCCCATCACGAGCAATCCGAAGCCCGATATCACCGCAATACGGAGGATCCCACTGATCGACAGGCGCAGTCCCGTTGGTACTTGCTGCGGCAACAAGTGCATCGAGCCTCGCAATCCGGTTGTTGCTCACAGTAAAACTCCAACACCTGCAATATATTTATTTTCACCAAGAGCCGTCCGATGCATCAACGCCTTACGTAACGTTCACTTGACCCTCACGCCGCAGCTCACGACGCTATAGTCCTGGCTAGCATCTTGATCACAACAAACCAAACGCCGAAAACACGCACCCATCGCTGTCAAATTAGGCCCAAGAGCACGCTCATCATGAACACGTTGACCCAGACTGAAGACACCATAGTCCCGCGCCTCGAAGCAGCAGCCGAGCGCGTGCAACGTGCCCAGAACGAAGCTGCCAATGTGATTTTCGGGCAAGATGAAGTGATCAACCGAGCGATGATCACGATCCTTGCTGGTGGCCACGCACTATTGATCGGCGTACCTGGTCTGGCAAAGACCCTTCTGGTAGACACCCTCGGAACAGTGTTGGGGTTAGATGCGAAGCGCATTCAGTTCACCCCGGATTTGATGCCGTCCGACATCATCGGCTCCGAGGTCCTCGAGGAAAGCGCAGATCAAAAGCGCTCGTTCCGCTTCATCAGAGGCCCTGTTTTTACCCAGCTTCTGATGGCGGACGAAATCAACCGTGCGTCACCCAAGACCCAATCCGCACTTTTGCAAGCCATGCAGGAGCATCACGTGACGGTCGCCGGTGAGCGCCATGACGTTCCCGAGCCATTTCACGTGCTGGCCACGCAAAACCCGTTGGAGCAGGAGGGCACTTACCCACTGCCCGAAGCACAGCTTGACCGGTTCTTGCTCCAAGTCGATGTGGACTACCCAGATCTGTCCGCGGAACGCCGCATGCTATACGCCACAACAGGTAGTGAGAAAAAGACGCTTGAAAGCGTTCTGTCCGCATCTGAAATCCAAGACATTCAAATGCTGGTGCGCCAGATCCCTGTGCCCGACAAAGTCGTCGAGGCGATCCTAACACTGGTACGCTCCGCACGCCCTGGAACCGGCGTGAATGAAGACACCGACAAGAACGTGGCATGGGGACCAGGGCCACGTGCCAGCCAGGCTTTCATGATGGCTGTCCGCGCCCGCGCGTTGATTGACGGTCGCTTGGCTCCATCGGTTGATGATGTCGTCGCCCTGGCTGATCCCATCCTCAAACACCGTATGGCCTTGACGTTTTCAGCGCGCGCGGAAGGCGAAAGCATCAGCGCCATCATCGCCCGTCTCGCAAGCGTCCTGGAGTAGTCAAGGCCATACGGTGTTTGAGGATGGGATCAGCCAGCGCAACGACATCATCAACCGATGGAGCCAGGCGACCATCAATCAACGCGCGGGCGCGGACAGCCATCATGAAGGCTTGGCTGGCTGATCCCATCCTCAAACACCGTATGGCCTTGACGTT
>JBCBRD010000190.1:0-6245 GCA_039819885.1 Pseudomonadota bacterium | reverse complement strand
ACAATGCCGAAAGTGTGCGCTTGGCTGTCATCAGTTCGAGCTGGTGGAGATAAGCAGAGGAGTGAAGCTCTAACTCGGTTGGTGCTTCGATCGACAACGCGTCGGCCAGCTGACCGCCATTGAATGGAACAAGCGTGCCATCGGTTGGCCCATTGAACGTCATCGAATGGGTTTCGGCATCTGCATCCGACCAGCTCATCGTGATGACAGCTTCACCTTTTTCAGACGCGAAATGATAGGTTGCTGAGACGGGCGGTGGCCCTTGCTCATATTGGCAAGTGGCTGGGTCTAAGACCCAGGTTCCAAGAAAGCGTTCGAATATCGGCTTCGACATATTGTCTCTAACTCGTGGTTGGTCGGTTTTGGGCCTGTCGGTGATCCCACACAGTTCGGGGATGCAGTCGATTTTTCCAAGTGATCTGGCGGTCATTGGGCGGTCCGATACGAAAAACCGCAACAAAGCACTTTCAATCGCGACGGCAGTGATCACTATGTTGCATGTCAGCTATGCGTCCGGCCCTCTAGGTGATCTGAACCCGGACCATTTATGACCCTGTGCATCGCGAGTGAAGTTGCCAATTTGCGGAGAAGACCATGTCTGGATTGGACGATGTTGCCGAGCGCCAAGAGTGGATCGATGCCATCAATTCCGTCATTGCTTTTGAAGGGACTGGGCAGGCTGACGACCTCCTCGACACCGTGGTTGCTCAGGCACGGCGCTCGGGCGCGAAGCTCCCGTTTGCTTCTAATACCGCTTACATGAATACCATCGCACCGGAGCAACAGCCCGCTTATCCTGGAGATCGATTGCTGGAAAACAAAGTTCGGGCAGCCATCCGATGGAATGCGGCCGCGATTGTTTTGAAAGCCAATAAGCAGAGTTCTGAACTTGGCGGGCACATCGCCTCGTTTCAATCCGCTGCAACGCTCTATGCAACGGGTTTCACGCACTTCTGGCATGCTCCATCAGAGAACCACGGTGGTGATCTGGTGTTTGTGCAGGGGCACTCGGCGCCTGGTATCTATGCGCGTGCGTTCATCGAAGGTCGGTTGAGCGAAGAACAGGTTCTCAACTTCCGCCAGGAAGTTGATGGTAAGGGCGTCTCGAGTTACCCGCATCCCTGGTTAATGCCGGACTTTTGGCAGTTCCCGACGGTTTCGATGGGGCTTGGTCCGATCATGGCGATCTATCAGGCGCGGTTCCTCAAATACCTCCACGGTCGCGGGTTGGCTGACACCACCAATCGCCACGTGTGGGTGTTCTGCGGTGATGGTGAGATGGACGAGCCGGAGAGCCTTGGTGCCATCAGTTTGGCTGGCCGGGAAAAGTTGGACAATCTGATCTTCGTGGTGAACTGCAACCTGCAGCGGCTTGATGGCCCGGTGCGGGGCAACAGCAAGATTATCCAGGAGCTTGAAGGGGATTTCCGGGGCGCTGGGTGGAACGTCCTCAAAGTGATTTGGGGAACGAATTGGGATGAACTTATTGCGCGGGATACGTCGGGGCGCTTGCGCCAGTTGATGGAAGAGTGCGTCGATGGTGAGTATCAGGATTTCAAGTCGAAGGATGGCTCGTATATCCGGCATAACTTCTTTGGGCGCTATCCTGAAACCGCTGCCATGGTTGCAGATTGGTCAGACGAGAAGATCTGGTCCTTGACGCGGGGTGGGCATGATGCGGTGAAGGTTTTTGCCGCCTACAAATCTGCGATTGATCATCAAGGACAGCCCACAGTGATCCTGGCCAAAACCGTCAAAGGGTTTGGCATGGGTGAAGCTGGTGAGGGCCAGATGATCACGCACCAGCAAAAGAAGATGGGGCTGGACGCGCTTTTGCAGTTCCGCGACCGGTTCAAGGTGCCGCTTAACGATGAGCAGGTGAAAAACCTTGAGTTGATCAAGCTCGATCCAGGTTCGCCGGAGATGAAGTATCTAGAGGACAGCCGCTCAAAACTTGGTGGCTATCTGCCTGCAAGGCGGCAAAGAAGCGATGATCAGCTCATTGTTCCGGAGCTGTCGGCGTTCAAGGGTCAACTTGAAGCGACGGGTGAGGGGCGAGAGATCTCGACGACGATGGCGTTTGTTCGGATCTTGAACACGTTGTTGCGTGACAAGTCTCTCGGCAAACGTGTTGTGCCAATCGTTCCAGATGAAAGCCGCACATTCGGAATGGAAGGGATGTTTCGACAGTACGGAATCTTCTCGCAGGTCGGGCAGCTCTACCGTCCGCAAGATGCCGATCAGCTCATGTACTACAAGGAGAGCAAATCCGGGCAGATGCTTCAAGAGGGCATCAACGAAGCCGGTGCAATGTCGAGTTGGATTGCTGCGGCGACAAGTTACTCGACATCAAACGTCCAGATGATCCCGTTCTACATCTATTACTCGATGTTCGGGTTTCAGCGTATTGGCGATCTTGCCTGGGCTGCTGGCGATATGCGCGCAAGGGGCTTTTTGCTAGGTGGGACCTCAGGGCGGACGACGCTGAATGGTGAGGGTCTACAACACGAAGATGGCCACAGCCATTTGATGTCGGCTACGATCCCGAACTGCATTTCATATGACCCGACGTTTGCATATGAGGTGGCGGTCATTGTCCAGGATGGTTTGCGGCGCATGGTCGGTGAACAAGAGGATGTCTACTACTATATCACGCTACTGAATGAGAACTACGAACACCCTGCGATGCCAGAAGGAGCTGAGGGCGATATTATCAAGGGGATGTATCTGCTGAAGGCTGGCGAAGACAGTACCGCAAAGCGAAAGGTGCACCTGATGGGGTCTGGTGCAATCCTGCGCGAAGTGATTGCGGGTGCTGAGTTGCTCGAAAAAGACTTCGAAGTTTCCGCTGATATCTGGAGTGTCCCGAGTTTCACGGAAGTGGCTCGCGAGGCTGCTGCCGTGGATCGGTGGAATATGCTTCACCCCGAAGATGAAACCCGGGTTCCGCATATCACGGCGAAGTTGAAGTCACGCGGAGATGGGCCGGTCGTGGCATCCACCGATTACATGAAAGCGTTTGCCGAGCAGGTCCGATCATTTGTTCCAGGCACGTATAAGGTCTTAGGCACGGATGGGTTCGGGCGTTCCGACTATCGACGGAAGCTTCGACATCACTTTGAGGTAGATCGTCACTTCGTAGCGGTGGCTGCGCTAAAAGCGTTGGCAGAAGAAAACAAGATCCCATCGATCAAGGTGTCAGAGGCGATCAAGAAATACGGTATTGATCCAGACAAACCGGACCCCGCCACGGCCTAACATCGTGCTATCGGCCTTGCTTCGATGCTGGGTCAACCTGCTGCTGATCAATCCTTAAATTCAATTCCCTCCAAGGACGTTTGCCATGTCTGTCATAGACGTCAAAGTACCCGATATCGGCGACTTCGAAGATATTCCGGTGATTGAAATCCTGGTCAATCCTGGCGACAGCATAGAGCCGGAAGACCCGCTCATCACTTTAGAGAGTGACAAGGCGACGATGGAGGTTCCAGCGCCCCATGGCGGTAAGGTCGTTGAGGTGTTGGTAAAGGTGGGTGACAAAGTTTCGGAAGGTGTCGCTATTTTGAAGGTCGAGGGTGAGGCGGCAGCAGACCTGGCGGAAGACAAGCTAACGTCTGCGCCCGCGTCATCTCAAGCGCCAGCATCTGTGCCAACGGATGCTCAGCCCATGAAAGAACTTCCGGCCGTCGATGCTGCTATGCGTTCCATCCCGGCCCCAATCTCATTCGGTAATGCGCATGCCAGTCCCACCGTGCGGCGGCTTGCTCGCGAATTGGATGTCGACTTAAAGGGGATTACGGGTACAGGCGAGAAAGGTCGCATCACGAAGGAAGACGTCAAACGGATGCTTGCTGGAAAGCCTGAAGGCGCTAGCGGTGGTGTGGGCATTCCAGAGATCCCGGCCCAAGACTTCTCGAAGTTTGGTCCGATAGAAGAAAAACCTCTCAGTCGCTTGAAGAAATTATCAGGCCCGCATCTGCATCGTGCTTGGCTTAATATTCCGCATGTCACGCACACCGATGAGACAGACATTACTGAGCTTGATGCTTATCGGAAGGAGCTCGATACCAAGGCGAAGGAGAAGGGATACCGGGTTACGCTGTTATCATTTCTGATGAAGGCGTCGGTTGCTTGCCTGAAAGAATTTCCTGATTTCAACGCGTCGCTCGGGCCGGCCAAAGATACGCTGATCTTCAAAAAGTACTATCATATCGGCGTTGCGGTCGACACACCCGATGGGCTCGTGGTGCCCGTAATCAAGGACGTGAATGCCAAGGGCATTATCGACATCTCCAAAGAACTTGGTGATGTGTCAGCGAAGATGCGGGAGGGTAAAATCACGCCTGCCGACATCTCCGGGGGCACGTTTTCGATCTCCAGTCTTGGTGGGATTGGGGGCACTCATTTCACACCGGTCGTAAATGCGCCGGAGGTGGCAATTCTCGGTGTTGTGCGCTCATCCATGAAGCCGGTTTGGAATGGCGAAAGCTTTGAACCGCGCCTCATGCTGCCGCTTTGCCTGTCCTACGATCACCGCGTGATTGATGGTGCGCTGGCGGCTCGGTTCACCAGACGTCTGGCCGAGATCCTCGGCGATGTTCGGCAGTTGGTACTTTAGAGGGCGGGGCGTGCAACATGGCGATTGTTGAGATCAAGGTTCCAGACATTGGCGACTTCACTGACGTTCCCGTCATCGAGATCCTAGTCAGTCCAGGGGATACCGTGGCTGAAGAAGATCCGCTCGTTGCGCTGGAGAGTGACAAGGCCACGATGGAAGTGCCGGCCCCGGTTGCGGGTACTGTGGCCGAGTTGAAAGTAACCGTCGGCGACAAGGTGTCGGAAGGCGCCGTGATTATGACGGTCGAAGCTGCAGGTGCTGGGGTTGCATCAAATGGCGGTTCAGACGTCGGTGCGGCGTCAACGCAAACTGCTGCATCTGCTCCAGTGCCAGTTGCTGCAAACCATTCGGGGTCAGCCGATATCACGTGCGATGTGGTCGTGATTGGGGCGGGGCCCGGCGGGTATTCGGCGGCGTTTCGGGCGGCTGACTTGGGCATGCAGACTGTGCTTGTGGAGCGCTGGGATGTCCTTGGCGGCGTGTGCCTCAACGTCGGGTGCATTCCATCTAAGGCGCTGCTGCATACGGCTGCCATCATGGATGAGGCCAAGGCCATGGCGGCGCACGGAATTACCTTCGGAGAGCCTCAAATCGATTTGGCTGCATTGCGTACGCACAAAGAAAAGGTCGTTGGTAAGCTGACCGGTGGTCTCGCTGGGATGGCTAAGGCGCGGAAAGTCAATGTCGTGACAGGTACGGGTAAATTCCTTGATCCTCACCATGTTGAAGTGACGGGCAACGACGGGACCAAGACGACTGTAAAGTTCGACAAAGCGATTATCGCGGCAGGCTCCGAAGCTGTGAAATTGCCATTTATTCCTGAAGATCCACGTATTGTGGACTCGACCGGTGCGCTTGAGTTGCGCGAAATTCCAAAAAAGATGCTGGTTATCGGTGGCGGGATTATCGGCCTCGAAATGGCGACCGTTTACTCGACGCTCGGCACGCGGCTCGATTGTGTCGAGATGCTGGATGGGTTGATGCCAGGTGCTGACCGCGACTTGGTCAAGGTATGGGAGAAGTTCAACGCGCATCGTTTCGATGCCATCATGCTCAAGACGAAGACAACCGCTGTTGAGGTAAAAGATGACGGAATTTACGTCACGTTTGAAGGCGATAAGGCGCCCTCAGAACCACAACGCTATGACATGGTTTTGGTTGCTGTCGGTCGTTCGCCGAACGGGAAGCTGATTGATGCAGATAAGGCGGGTGTTGCCGTTTCCGACCGTGGGTTTATCGATGTCGACCTGATGATGCGAACCAACGTGCCGCACATCTTCGCGATCGGTGATCTGGTTGGTCAGCCCATGTTGGCGCACAAGGCTGTCCACGAAGGGCACGTCGCCGCCGAGGCTGCGAATGGCAAGAATTCGGTATTCGATGCCAAGCAAATTCCATCGGTGGCCTATACGGACCCGGAGATTGCTTGGGCCGGGTTAAGTGAAACCGAAGCCAAGGCGCAAGGCGTTGAATACGAGAAAGCGATGTTCCCGTGGGCGGCGTCGGGTCGCGCGATTGCGAATGGCCGGGATGAAGGTTTCACCAAGCTGTTGTTCGATCAGGAGACCCACCGATCAGGTCTCCGGCATGGGTGCCAACAATCCCACCACCAATACATCGGTGGGTC
>JBCBRD010000189.1:0-6322 GCA_039819885.1 Pseudomonadota bacterium | reverse complement strand
TCAAAACGGCCCCAAAAATTTTTGGAGCCGTTTTGACACGAAAGTGTCGTTTTCCTACATCGATGCGCGCCTGACCCATCATTCGAGAGGGATGATTCCGATTCTTGATCAGCGTTAACTTCCCGGGAAAATAGTGGTTAACGCCGATTGATTTGCGCGAGTGCCACCTGCCGACTACTGGCACTTTTGTGCAACAAGCAATGGGAAGTCGTGTGGTATCCCCGGAACCCCAGGCATGGACGAAAGTCTAGTTAGTATCGACTCGCGTTACGCCTGCGCGCCGGAAAGCGCTTTGACGCGTGCTGACAATCTTGAAATTTTCCGCGACGCCGTGTTCCGGTGGATGACACCTGCCTGGCCGACCTTTGCGATCACGGGTTGGGCTGAGCGCAGAGCCTCGGTTGCGGCCTCAGCATCACCTGCAGCAATCGCTTCTTCGACCTGGCGAACATGCGAGCGCAGCTGTGTTCTGCGCGTTTTGTTGATCTCAGTACGCTTGGCGATCTGGCGTACGGCTTTCTTTGCCGACTTTGTGTTGGCCATTGTGGCTCCATTTGGCTGGTACGAACTTTGCTGCTCAACGCGGGCTGCGTGAAATACGGACGGCCTTTGATGGCTGGTTGGGTGCGCTGGCCAATTGGGCCAAGTCATCGCCATTCCACCTTGAAGGTCAGTCCGTTACGGGTCCGCCCGGAAAGCGTAGACCGCCCGAAGCGGACTTCGAGCGGTCAGTGGCAAACATATAGTTTGTCTGCGTGTTTCGGTCAACGATTGAGCCGACTTGGCAACGCCGGCTTTTCTTATTGCATCGCCGATTAGCGGCAACGGGAGAACCATATCCATGGGAAAGCGTAATTCGGCTCATCACGAGTTCATTGTCGACGACAATGGACCGATGCCGTCTGAAAAATCCACCGGGATCGTGTTTTCGGTTGTGTTTGCCATTTTAGCGATCGTGTTTCGAAATGACCCGAGTTGGGCGGCCGGAATGCTCGCCATGTCCATTCTGTTTGCCGGATTAACCGTTTTTGCATCCTCCTGGCTTTCCCCTCTCAACCGCGCATGGTTTGCACTGGCGCTTTTTTTAAACCGCATTGTGAGCCCGATTGTGATGCTGGTGATCTACGCATTGGCTATCGTCCCGTTTGGGCTTGTCATGCAGCTCCGGGCAGATCCGTTGCGCAGGAAACAGCCCGCGGACGCCACGTCTTATTGGGTTTCAAAATCCGGCTCTCGTGTCGGCAACATGCGCGATCAGTTTTGAGTTCATACGCGACTTGATCGTCTGGCGGCTTCCGGGGAACAGCAATCCGTTGACCTCCGGTAGTGGCACCCAAATTGCTTCGTGAAAGCCAACTTAAGACTTGGCCGAGTGGTTTTGGGAGGTGTCATGCTTTCACTGGCTTCTGAATTGGGTCGCTATATGAGTGCGCGCCAGAAGTGGTGGCTTTTTCCAGTCATTGCCATTCTGGTTCTGGTTGGTGGGTTACTGGTGCTTGCCAAGGGTTCTGCGGTGGCTCCGTTTATTTACACGGTGTTTTGAGACAGGCGGGCCGCTGCTCGACGTCTCGCAGCCAGGCCATCATCGGTGCTTGTTTGCCAGGACGACAGGCTGCCTGCTTCGGCAGATCCATGTAACTGCGCAGCACTGAAGTTGATCCGAAAAGATTGGAACGAAACGTCATGCGTATTCTTGGCATCTCGGCCTACTATCACGACAGTGCTGCTGCATTGCTGATTGATGGCCGCCCGGTTGCGGGGGCCCAAGAAGAACGCTTTACCCGTATCAAGCATGACGCTGCATTTCCTGAGCGGGCCATTGCATACTGTCTGCGCGAAGGCGGGCTGGAACTCGATGATCTCGACCACATCGTTTTCTTTGAAAAGCCTTTGATCAAATTCGAGCGGCTTCTCGAAACATACCTGGCCTCCGCTCCGTCCGGGTTTTCATCTTTTCGCGTTGCGATGCCGGTCTGGATCAAAGACAAGCTGTTCCAGAAATCCAACCTCGTGGCCTCACTTGCCGAGCTTGGTGGCACCAAGACGAGTATCGAACCCAAACTGTTGTTTGCAGAACATCACCAAAGCCACGCGGCCAGCGCCTTCTACCCCTCACCGTTTGAGGAGGCCGTCGTTTTGACCATGGACGGTGTGGGCGAGTGGGCCACAACGTCCGTTTCGATCGGTCGCGGATCTAACCTGGAAACCATTCAAGAGCTGCAATGGCCTCACTCGTTAGGTCTGCTGTATTCAGCTTTCACTTACTACACCGGCTTCAAGGTCAATTCCGGTGAGTACAAAGTGATGGGTCTCGCACCCTACGGGAAGCCGAAGTATCTCGATCTCATTCTCAACCACCTCATCGATGTTAAGCCCGATGGATCGTTCTGGATCGATCAGAGCTATTTCAACTACGTAACCGGCCTGACGATGACGAATGATCGCTTTCATGACCTGTTCGGCGGACCGCCACGCGATCCAGAAACGCCTCTGACCCAGCGCCATATGGACCTTGCCGCATCCGTTCAGGCTGCAACTGAACACATCATGCTCCAGATGACCCGGAGCCTCGCCCGCTCAACGGGCATCGAAAACCTATGTCTAGCTGGTGGCGTTGCGCTGAACTGCGTCGCCAACGGGAAGGTGCTTCGTGACGGCGCATTTAAGCGGGTGTTCGTCCAACCAGCAGCAGGCGATGCAGGTGGCGCGCTTGGCGCGGCTTATGCTGCTCACTGTCAGCATGCCAAGAAAATACGCGTGCTTCCGGATGCTCTTGGTGGCGCCGAAAACAGCGATGCTTTGTCCGGCTCATATCTTGGACCGTCCTACGATCAGGCAGAGATTGAAGGTCGGTTGGCAGCTCAAGGCGCGCGATACCGTACCGTTGGCGATGACGCCTTGTTTGATGCTACGTCCAAAAGCCTTGAAAACGGGGACGCTGTTGGATGGTTCCAAGGCCGGATGGAGTTTGGTCCCCGAGCACTGGGTGCCCGGTCTATTCTGGGTGACCCGCGCAATCCAGAGATGCAGCGCACATTGAATCTCAAAATCAAATATCGTGAGAGTTTCCGACCCTTTGCGCCTTCAGTGTTGGCTGAAGATGTCGCCGAATATTTCGAGATGGATGAGGCGAGCCCCTATATGTTGATGGTGGGCGATGTAAAACGAAACCGGCGTCGTCATTGTGAGGCGGGTGACCAAGAGTTGTTCGGCATTGATCAGCTCAATGTCGTGCGTTCGGATATCCCCGCGGTCACGCACGTGGATTATTCGGCGCGTATCCAGACCGTCCATGCGGACACCAACCCGCGATATCATGCGCTACTCTCGCGCTTCAAAGACCGGACGGGGTGCAGTGTTCTGGTGAATACCAGTTTCAATGTGCGCGGCGAACCGATTGTCGAGTCGCCCGAAGATGCTTTCCGCTGTTTTATGGGTACAGAGATGGAAACGCTTGCAATCGGGAACTGCATTCTTCGCAAACAGGATCAGAACCTCGATCTTGCCGAAGACTACAAGAGCGCGTTTGACCTCGATTGATCTGGCAGTTGGGTGGTCGGTAGGACGCCTATAGCCAGGTCCACAAACCGACCAAGAGTGAGATCCACGTCACAATCACCACGACTGCTGCTCCTGTCTTGAAGCCCTGCGGTAGCTGCGATCCGCCCGTTGCGGCTTGAGACCGGTGTTGCTCCATCAATCCAGTGGGCATCAGTGATCTTGTCAATTGGATGCCGAGGGGGATTAAAAATACCTCGTCGAGCATGCCAACGACGGGTATCACGTCGGGGATGAGATCGATCGGCGAAACTGCATAAGCGACCACCAGGAACATGACTGTGCTGGGTAGCCAGGGCGTTGCGGGGTCACGAAGTGCCGATATGAGGGTTTTGATCTCGACCATCAGCTGCCGCGCCCATCGCTTGATCTTTCTTGCAACGGTAATGCTGTACCGCTTGAGGCGCCTTCCTAGACCCATGGCCTTTTCATTTCCTCCCTCACACTACACTGCGGCTTGCTAGACGTTCGCTCGACGGCTTCATGGACTTGCACTGTCATTGCAAGTGTCGCGGACAACCGTTCCGCACACATCATTAAAAGTGTCTCTCCGATTGGGCGAATCGCTGTTGAGACGAATTAACAAACCATTATCGTTAGACGGTTAGTTTTGCCTTCACGGGATTTGGGAGAACTCATCGCAAATAGTGGAAAGTCGGGCACGCGCTCAACTGGACACTTCAATACGTCGGCTTGCTGTTCTATATGGCTCGCAACGACTTTGTGTTGTAGGTCGTGCTGTCGGGCAACCGGCGCACCGGATTTCTTCATTGTCGGTGGGGGCCTTCACGCGTCTGCCGCGCACTAGTTGTTACGGGACATGAGGGGCGGACATGGCGGCATCACTTTTTATCTGGTTGATTACAATTGCGATTTCGGTGGGGACGGTTGTGGTCGCTGCGGCGGCGCGGGCAACCGAGTACCATGCCTACGCGACCGGCATAGTCAGCCTGGCCATCGCACTCATTGCACTTTTCGAGCACCGTCAGTTGCGGAGCCAGGGTGCAAGCGAACACACCGTCGCGGCATCGACTGCCCGGCATATGGGATTTGTTTGGGCATGGGCGGCATTGAGCCTACTTGTGACGTACCAGCCGCTGTTTGAGATCTTACGTTGGCCGGAATGGGGGTCATTCACGCTCGCCGCAGTTGCCCTTGCCGCGCTGTGTCTCGTTTTCGCCGGTGTGCTAGACCGCGAAGCGTCCTCAGATCCAGAGGATGTCACTTTTCTGAATCTTGCGCGTTACCTTTCGATCGGACAGTTGGTCGGGATGGTGGTCGCCATCGTCGGGCTTGCCTTGGACGGTAAGTTCCCAGCGCCTGTCAAAGCGAACATGGACTGGCAGGATTGGGCGGCAAACAACGTCTTCTTCTTTGGAGCCTTTGCTCTGCTCATCATCTCGGCGAATGCCCTGTTGGCGCAAAAGCGGCGCCGGGCCGAGGCATAGACTGAATGGTTTATCGTGGGTCCAGACTTGGACCCGCATTGCAACTGCCACAGTGGCCCTTCCTGGATGCGGGATGGGCCACTTTTTTGCCCACAAGAGCCCAAACCGATTGGCATTGCGTCTATACTGCGTTCCCTGTGTGAGCGCTTAGGATTTGTTCCCAATTTCTCGTTGGGCTATACCCCCGCCTTTCGCCTGCCGACTTGCCATGGGTACCCACTCGTCGATCTGGCTTGCGCCACGATACGCTCGCCGGTTCCACGCGTTGGCAGCACCCTGCTCGGTTGGTGTGGTCCGGCGTGCTTACGGCGTTGCTTTGGTTTGACTTTCGGAGATTTTATGTCGCTTCAAGCCTATCTTCCGTTCCTGGTGCTGGCACTGCTGATGACAGTCGTCGCCCTGATCTGGGCGGTCGGCTTTGATGCGCGGGACCTGGCACTCATGGTCTGTTTGATCTTCCCAGTCCTGGCGGGCGTTGTGTCACTTGCCGTCAATCGAATGGCGCTAGAAAATCTGGGCGGGCAATCGGAAGATCGTTTATCAGACTTAGAGCAAGCTTTGATTTCTCTGTCTCATATGAATGCGCAGTTGATCGCGCTGGTGTTTGCCTGGGGTGGTGCCGCCATGCTTGGGAGCTACACGCTCACCCGGCTGTGGTGGTGGCACAGTTGGCAATATGGACTGGGTATGCTCGCTGTCGGCATCGGAGTTTGGTTTTACGCGAGTTTACTCAATCGAGATGGCTCGATGTTGCGCACGAAAGGGGTCTTGAACGCGACCGCCTGGATGTCGCTCTGCCAGGGGATCGGCGCCATCGTGGGGCTGGTATTTCTCGCCATGAGCGGAAAGATCGAAGCTGGCCGCGCCGACTGGGTCGCCAACATCATTTTCATGACCGGCGGTTCCGGCATCGCCTGCCTTTCGCTGGTCGCAGCGTTTACGCACTGGCGTGCAGGCCGCGTTGGCCCTGCGCCACTTATCGGTGCTTGAAGTCAGGTTTGCGCTTTTCAACAAACGCAGCCATGCCCTCTTTTTGATCTTCCGTCGCGAACATCGCGTGGAACACCCGGCGCTCAAAAAGGATGCCCTCCGATAGCGTCATCTCAAATGCACGGTTGAGAGTTTCCTTCGTCATCATGGTGGCGGGTAGCGAGTGGCGGGCGATTTTGGCAGCCGTTTTCTTCGCTTCACCGATTAAGTCATCGGCAGGGATGACCCGGGCCACAAGACCTGAAACCTCTGCTTCGGCTGCATCCATCATGCGACCTGTCAGGCAAACACCAGCGCGATCAACTGCGCATTCATATGAGACAGAG
>JBCBRD010000188.1:0-6425 GCA_039819885.1 Pseudomonadota bacterium | reverse complement strand
GCCTTTGCCTTTGCCTTAGCCTTTGCCTCTGTCTCTGCCTTAGCATCAGCGGCCGCCTTTTCTGCGGCAACTTTGGCGGCAGCCTCGGCTTTCGCGGCCGCAGCAGCCCTCTGAGCTGCCACATCCGCCTCTGCGACCTTTTTCAGACTCGCAAGCCCGGTCTCATAATCCGCGCCAATCATGGTTTCCATATCCACTTGCATCGCCACCAAAATGGCGCGCTCGACAAACGGCTGGTCGCCACTGATCGTCCACGTGACACGTGTCCCATCCCCCTCAGGGGTAAGTTTCAACGAGACTGGGTTTTCACCTGGGAACGGTTCGATAATCTTTAGATTGAGGCCAACCAATTCATTGGGAGCCGAGTCCGTGATTGTCATTTCACCGACGCCCACTTCATCGTTACCAGACCAGGTAAATTTTGCGCCAACGCCACTTTCTGGACCTGAGTATTCCGTCTTCGAATTCGGATCGCGTTTCGCCCAGGGCGACCAGGCATCCCACTTTTTCAGAGAATTCACGTGAGGAAACACGGCCTCAGGCGGTGCCGAAATGACCGTGGATCGCGTGACGCTGAATTCTGATGGGAGCGACGCGACGTAAGCCGCAAAGCCGAGGACACAGACCAGAATGAGTACCAAAAGTGCTCGGAACATAACCAACCCCTTTGCCAAGGACGACTCAACTAAACAACACTTCAACAACTATTGAAGTGAAATACGTTTAGTGTGCATCATTATGCAACCCAAAAATGCACTTTCTTGGTGGATCAGCGATAAAGGTCGGCGCGCGTTGGCGGCAGCGGAGGGGGCCGCTTGGGTGTTTTTGAAACGAGCGTCTGGTAGAGCCGCAAGGTGCCACGCGAGAACGCCAGCGAAACCCCGGCAAGATACGCGACCCAGATCCGATACTTCTCCTCACTCACATGCTGGAGTGCCTCGGCCTTCCGCTCAACCAAACGGTTGCACCAGATTTCGCAAGTCCGTGCGTAGTGCAGACGCCAAGCTTCGACATCGTGAACCTCAAATCCGGCACGCTCCATCGCCACCAATGTGTGACCGATGTCATCAAGCTCACCGCCAGGGAAAATGTATTTGGCAATGGCGCGTTGTTCAGGCCGCATGCGCCGGCGCAGCAATGATGGCTTTGGCGCGCGCTTCGAAATCGCGTGATTGAGAAACAAACCATCCTCTGTCATAAGCGATCGGATTTTCTGCATGTAGGCCGGGATGTTTTTCAACCCGATATGCTCGTACATGCCAATTGAAGCGATCTTGTCATAGCTGCCGGTGAGCGCTGAGTAGTCTTTCAGCTCAAACGTCACACGATCTGCCAAGCCAAGCTGTTCTGCTTTGGCGCGGGCATAGGCCAATTGCTCTTCGCTCAGCGTAATCCCATGCGCCGTAACACCGTAGTTCTGCGCGGCATGACACAGCAGACCACCCCATCCCGCACCAACATCCAGCATCCGTTCGCCGGGCTTCAAACGCAGCTTCCGGCAAATCATCTCCAGTTTGTCGAGCTGTGCCTGATCAACGCTGTTCGACCAATCTGTGAAGTAGGCGCACGAGTAGACCATCTCGGGATCAAGAAACAGCGCATAGAAGTCATTCGAAAGGTCGTAGTGAAACTGGATGTAGTCTTTGTTGTCGTCAGTCTTGCGCGCACGCCCCGTGATCTCTCCCGCAAACCCACCTTGATCGGTTGCCTTGTCGGTCGGTGCCAGTAGAAACGGTGTAAGCTTGCGCGCCAACCGTATGGCTTCCAGTCCGCGAACCTTGACAGACCGACCATCGCGATTGAGTTGGCGGCCAAGATCAAGCAGCGTCCCGCCGCGCAGATCAATTTTCTTCTCAACGTAGTGCCGTATGATGTTGTCGAGCGTCGGCCAGCGCAAAAGCGCGCCAATCGTACCTGGGCTAGAAATGCCGATCTCAAGAGGACCGCTGGCGTCCTTGCCAAGTGGGATACGCGAGCCATCCCACAGCGCCACGAATGCATCAATATCAAGCCGTTCACCCAGCTCCTGGATGAGCGACTTAATTGCCGCCAGTTGCTTTTCACTCTTAGGGTCAGTAGCCGCCTGAGCCATTCGTCGATCCTCTTCCAACGCGTCGAGAAGCGTTAGAGCATCAACCGCCCTGGGAGACCAGTCAGCCGGCTGGGAAATCCGTGTACGCTTAAGCTGCCTCAGCACCTTCAAGGATAGCGGCAACCCCCATCCCGCCTGCGGTACAAACTGAAATCAGACCGCGCCCACCGCCGTTGGCGTCAATTAACTTGGACAACCCCCCGAGGATCCGCGCGCCGGTTGCAGCAAACGGATGCCCGAAAGCAATCGACGAGCCTTTGACGTTCATCTTGGTGCGATCAATAGGTCCAAGTGCGCCATCCCAACCCAAGCGCTCCCGGCAATACGCGTCATCTTCCCAGGCCTTCAAAGTCGCAAGAACCTGCGCCGCGAACGCCTCATGGATCTCGAAATAGTCGAAGTCGGCGAATGTCAGCCCGCTGCGTTTGAGCAGCTTGGCCACGGCGAGCGTCGGCGCCATGAGCAAACCTTCGCCCGCCACGAAGTCATTGCCGACGTGCTGACCATGCGCCAGATAGGCCTGAACCTTAAGACCCCGCTCGCGCGCCCAGTCTTCAGAGCAAAGCAGGACGGCACCCGCGCCATCCGTCAACGGTGTCGAGTTTGCCGCCGTGAGTGTGCCAGCTTCGGATTTGTCAAACGCTGTCTTCAACTCGGCAAGCTTCTCAATTCGGATATCTTCGCGAAGATTGTTGTCCTTGAAAACGCCTGCACACGGGACAAGCAGGTCATCGAGGAAGCCCTCAGCATAAGCCGCCGCAGCCTTACGGTGGCTTTCGAACGCAAGCTGATCTTGCTCTTGCCGACCAACGTCCCAAGCCTTGGCCATCAACTCGCAGTGTTGCCCCATGCCCAAGCCCGTTTGCGGCTCAGCCGTGGCTGGTGGCTGCGGTGCCAGCTCACCTGGCGAAAAACCTTTGAAAACGCGCAGCTTGTCCATCATGGTTTTCTGCTTGGTCAAGGTCGCCAATCGCTGCGCGAACTTCTTCGTGAACACAATCGGTGGATCGGACGTCGTGTCGGAACCAGTCGCGATGCCGCTATCGATCTGCCCGGTTGCAATCTTGGCTGCAATCCCAAGAGCTGCTTGCAATGATGTCCCACACGCTTGGGTCAGTGTGATGCCCGGCGTTGAGGGCGAAAGCCTCGTCCGTAAAAGCGCCTCTCGGGCAAGGTTCCAATCTTTTGCGTGGGACACGACAGCCCCGCCGACAACTTCGTCAATATGCGTGCCGTTGAGTTCAAAACGATCCACCAGCCCCTGCAATGCGGTGCTCATCATGTCGAGGTTCGACAGATCGGCGTAAAGCGTGCCCGACCGGCAAAATGGTGTGCGGACGCCACCGACGATTGCGACCCTGCGCAGTGTGCTCATGAAAAAAGCATCCTCAAAGACGTGTTTTGATTATTCAGCAGCCTGGGCTGACTGTGTTGTTTGTGGGGACGATGTTGAAGATGGCGGTCCACCCTCAGCCTCTGTTGATTTGAAGTGCAGTGGCCCACCTCGAAATGGAGCAAATCCCGTTCCGAAAATAACACCTGCATCAACGAGGTCGGCATCTCGTACAACACCTTCGTCGAGCACCTTTTGGGCTTCACCAATCAACGGTTCGACAAGCTCACGACCGAGGGTTTCAAGTTCCCGCTTGGCGAATGGCTTCTCCGCAGTCTTCACCGGCTTCCCATCCTTCCAGACGTAAAAACCCTCACCGGTTTTCTTACCAAGTTTGCCGCCTTCAACGAGCCGCCCGGCACCCTCGACCGCGTTTTGAAGCCCAAGGATCTGCCCAACGTTCGCACACACATCCAACCCAACCGTATCGGCCAATTCGATCGGCCCCATCGGCATACCGAACGCGCGGGCAGCCTCGTCGATTTTCTCCTTGTCTTCACCCGCATCAACACGGCCCATCGCACCCATCATGTAAGGCGCCAGGACACGGTTCACCAAGAAGCCTGGCACCGACTTCACGATGAGCGGATACTTGCCAATGGCATTGACGAACGCAGCACCCTTTTCAACCTCGCTGTCACGTGACTGTCCGCCACGCACAATCTCGACCAACGGCATCTGTGCGACCGGATTGAAGAAATGGATGCCAATCAATCGCCCCGGATCATTCAGCGGTTCAGCGATATCCTCGATCTGCAACGAGGACGTATTAGACGCCATCACGGCACCAAGCTTCAGCTTCGTTTCAATGTCCTTGAAAAGCGCCTGTTTGATCTCAAGCTTCTCGACAATCGCCTCAATCACCACATCAGCCCGCGCCAGCCCTGTTCCTTCCGGATCGGGGATCAGGCGAGCTTTCGCGGCCGCTTGCAGTGGTTTTGTTTTGAACCGCTTCTTGAACAGTTTGCCTTGCGCCTTGATGCCAGTTTCGATTTGCTCTGGCGACAAATCTTGCAGCGTCACTTCCATACCAGACGCCACACACCATCCAGCAATGTCAGCGCCCATCGTGCCAGCCCCGATGACGTGCACACGCAGTGGTTTCCAGTTGAGGCCCTTTGGCGCTTCGTTCTTCAGCGCCTCTGAAAGGAAAAAGACACGCCGCAGATTACGTGACGTCTCAGAAACCATCAGCGGTGCAAATGCTTTTGGCTCCTGCGCTTTCATGGCCGCATAGCTGCCACCATGTTTTTCAAACAGATCGATCAAACGGAACGGTGCAGGGTAATGCGCTTCACGTACCTTCTTGGCGGTCTCGCTACGCATCTTGCTGGCTAGGAAACCTCGCGCCGGCCATTGCGCCATCAGCCCTTTGAAACCACCAGCTTTCTTTGATTTCGATTTCCGCAAAATGGCTTTCCGCGCAGCCCAACGAAGTTGACCTGGGTTATCCACGAGGCGATCCAAGAACCCTTGCGCACGAGCCTTCGATGCACGGATCATTGAACCCGTCAGCATCGCCTGCATGGCAGGAACCGCGCCACACTGGCGGATCGAACGAGCAGTCCCATTAAAGCCAGGAAAGATGCCCAACTTCACTTCCGGGAAACCAAGCTTGGTCTTCTCATCGCGGGTCCCGACTCGGTAGTGACACGCCAGGATGAGTTCAAGCCCGCCGCCAACACAGGGACCATGGATGGCAGCCACCACCGGCACCGTCATCGCTTCGACACGGTCCAGCAATGCATTAACTGGCTGCACGCCATCCAACACCTTGGCTTCCGTATCGAGAAATGCGAACTCATTGATATCCGCACCGACGATGAAGCTCTTAGGCTTTCCCGACAGGAGAGCCAGACCAACAACTGCCCCCTCGCTTCCAGCCTTCTCAACGAAGTCGATGATCCGGCCAAACTCTTCGATCGGACGCCGGCCAAGCGCATTGGCACTTTCGTTCTCACGATCAAAGGTGGCCCAGGCAATCTTTTCGACGTCCACTTCAAGCCGCCAGTCTTTGAGATCAAGCGAAGTTGTGTCCGTCAGTGCGTGTGGTGTCGTTTCCGACATGGAAACCTCCTAAGCCTTTCAGCCGTGTCATATCACCGAACGAAAATGCGATCGCCGTTGCAGCGAACCGCCGACCAGCACAAGCATTTCGATAACCACCTATTCAGCGGCTTCCGGTGTCGAAGCCTCGGTCAAAAACTTCTGCGCATTGTGACCAGGTTGTAGATAGTTCGGCTTCAATTCTTCTGGATCGAAATGGTCTACCGCGATCACTTTAGCAACCAGCGTCTCAACCTCACGAAGTTGGTCAGCCTCAGCCGTCGAAATCACGCCCTTTGCAACAGCTTCCGCGAACCAATCCTGACCGTGATAGCGATTGACTTCACCCTTTCGGACAGCCTTTTCAAGTCGCTTCTCAGCATCTTCCGCGGCGATCACCTTCTCGAAGGTAACTTCCAACAACCCGGTGATGTCATTTGCATCTTTCGACACGAACATATCTCGAGTCAGTCGGTCACGCGTTGCAGTTGGAGCGGACACGAGCTTGCCAACCGCCCGACCCAGTTTGTCGGATGCTGGTTTGTAATGCCTCCCAAAGGGAAAAACGCAAACCTTCATCAACCATCTGGCCGGCGCAACAGGGAAGTTGGCAATGGCACCGTCAAGCGCTTCTTGCGCGCGATAAAGCCCATTACGCGCGGCGAGTTCAACAACAACGCGATCTTCGGCTGGATACCCGTCGTCTTCATATCGTTTGAGCACACACGACACGAGATAGAGTTCTGACAGCGCATCAGCCAAACGCCCACTGAGACGTTGCTTGGTTTTCAAAGCACCACCCAGCGAGGCAACCGTCAGGTCAGCCACAAGAGCAAAGTTCAGGGGGAGCAAAGAAAGCTGCCTATACCAGGGCTCAGAGGCAGCATGTGCAGC
>JBCBRD010000187.1:0-6440 GCA_039819885.1 Pseudomonadota bacterium | reverse complement strand
CCGCCCTGGCCGGGAGGTGGGCCTGACCGTTGATCCTTGTGACGGAAATTGATCCGGCCCTTGGTAAGGTCATAGGGCGTCATTTCGATCGTAACGCGGTCACCAGCAAGAATACGGATTCTGTTCTTCTTCATTCTGCCAGACGTGTACGCGACAACCTCATGACCATTGTCCAACGTCACGCGACAGCGGGCATCGGGCAGCACTTCAGCCACGATACCTTCGAATTCGAGCATTTCTTCCTTAGCCATTCAGTCTCCAATGGACGCACCGCTTGGACCAGGTTCACCAACCGGCCGTGATGCGTCGCAAAAAACAAACAGGGAGCGGCGATGGCCACTCCCTACCACATCCTAGTGAGATGGCGCAGGTGATAGCGCACACCTGCTTCAGTGACCATCATATCATTAAATCGGACTACATTGGTCGAAGATTGACCGCGGCAAACTTGCCATTGCGGCCCTTCTCCATTTCATATTCGATCTTCTGGCCTTCATTTAAGGCCGATAAACCAGCGCGTTCAACTGCAGAAATGTGGACGAAAACGTCATTACCGCCCTCATCCGGCTGAATGAAGCCGTAGCCCTTCTGACCGTTGAACCACTTGACTGTACCGGTCGCCATCGGTGCCTCCAAAGCAAGTCACTCGTCGAATAAACGCCTGTGCATGTGCAGCAGGACCTCAAATCGCGCATTGGACGTGCAGTGCAGGCCGTGTCGTGCCGTGACCGTGATAACCAAAGCCAATTCGATTGATATGTATATGGACCTCGTGGCCGCAGATATCAAGGTTAGTAGGCTGCCATGTGGGCCGGTAACGCCATTGTTTACGGGTGTTTGCAGCACAGACGGGTGGCAAAAGTTCCTTCTATACGTGCAGGCTTACTGCAGCAAAAGTATCACAACCAGTTGAAAAAATTAGGAATTGAACGGCCGTTATTGTTGCGGTGCACGCAAAATGATCCGTGGTCTGCCGCTGCCACAAATTACCAATGGGCGGAGTGTGCAAATGCACTTCACGCGTGCAGTGCAATCCTACCGGTTCAAATCTTGTGCAAAACGTCTTACTGTCCACGCAGAACCGCCTGGTGACCGTATCCGGGCACACAGTGTGTTGGTATGGCCCAACGGAAGACAGTTTCGGGCCTGTAGCCCGTGGGAAATTCGACGCATGGCGAGGGAAGACATGTTTGCTTGGTTGACACGAAAGCTGACCGGAAAGAAAGACGCAGAAACGGGTAATGTGGCCACAACGTCGGCTGCTGAAGATGCATCAGCAGCAGAAGAATCTTCATCTGCGTTCGATGCGCGTCTCGCAGCATCAGCAGCGGGGGTTGCTGGCGCTGCAACTGCCGCAGCCGGTGCGGTCACAGAAGCAGCATCTTCGGCAGTCAGCGCGACGACGGAAGCAGCCTCATCAGCGGCAGGCATCGCCGGAGAAGCTGCATCAAGTGCGGCGGAGGCTGCAACGGAAGCCGCAACTCAGGCAGCGCAAGTCGCTGTTGACGGCGCTGAAGCTGCAACAGCGACGGCAAAGGACCTGGTCCAAAGTGCGCCTGAAGTGCTGTCAGATGCGAAAGAGGCCGTTGTGCAGTCCGCCACTGACGTCTCCAAAACGCTACAAGATACCGCCGAAGCTGCGACGGCAGGAGCAGGCGAAGTCGTTTCCGGGCTTACAGACGCTGCTGCTGAAACCACCGAGGCTGTGAAGGCGCAAGCAGTCGACGCTGTCGATACTGTGACCAAAACGACCGCCGACATGGCCCAAGGCGCACATGTTGCAGCAGACAACATCGCGGAAACTGTCTCAGACACACTGTCGTCGACCGCTGGCGCTGCCGCTGGAATGGCGACTGCCGCCACAGCAGTTGCCGCAGCCACGGTTTCATCTGCTTCTGCAACCAGCACGTCGGAACCAACAGCCGCCGCTTCTGCGCCAGCCGTTGCCCCTCAGACCGCGGACAAACCCGTCACAAGCCCCAGCGTTGGCCAAACGGTTGCAATGGCGTTTGGAGATGCACAATGGAACGGACGCATCACATCGGTCGCGTCCGGCGCACAAACGCTTGTCGCCCGCCTAACGACCACGGAGGGTAAAACCCGCATCCATACGTTTAAGCGTGCGGACAGTGGGGTCTATCTTCTGGCTGGAACAAGCGGTGCGGTTTTGAACCAAGGCGAGGGCGCAACGAGCGACAGACCCACGACGGTTACAAGCGTCTACGCCGCCGGATAGTCAGGCCTCTCCTAGAACACAGAAAACGGCGCGCTCATTTATGTCGCGCCGTTTTCCGTTTCAGTCCTGCCGCTCCCTCACCTTGCATTGGTCAAGATGGGAAAGCAGCGTCTTCGTTGTCCGCACTCAGAGTGGTTTCAGCGCACCGTCACGCATCATCCATCTTCAGCGCTGCGATAAACGCCTCCTGCGGGATCTCGACCTTCCCGAACTGGCGCATCTTTTTCTTACCGGCCTTCTGCTTTTCCAGTAGCTTGCGCTTACGCGAGATGTCACCACCATAGCACTTCGCCAGCACGTCCTTGCGCAGCGCCCTGATGGTTTCACGCGCGATGATCCGGCCACCAATCGCCGCTTGCACGGGGATTTGAAACATGTGCTGAGGGATCAGATCTTTTAGTTTTTCACACATCACCCGACCGCGGTGTTCAGCCCGCGTGCGGTGAACAATCATAGATAGCGCGTCTACCGGCTCCGCGTTGACCAGGATCGACATTTTAACAAGCTGCTCCGGCTCATAACCGATCATCTGATAATCAAACGAGGCATAGCCCCGGCTGATTGACTTGAGCTTGTCATAGAAATCAAAGACCACCTCGTTGAGTGGCAGTTCGTAAACAAGCATGGCCCGCGTACCGGCATACGTGAGTTGCTTTTGCCGCCCACGCCGGTCCTGGCAAAGCTTCAAAACCGGCCCGAGGTAATCATCCGGCACCATGATCGTGGCCTCGATCCAAGGTTCTTCGATGCGGTCGATGTATGTCGGATCCGGCATATCAGCCGGATTGTGCATTTCGATCATAGAGCCGTCGTTCATATAGAGATTGTAGACAACCGACGGTGCCGTTGTGATGAGATCGAGGTTGAATTCGCGTGAGAGCCGCTCAGTTATGATCTCCAGATGCAAAAGACCTAGGAACCCGCACCGAAAACCAAATCCAAGCGCAGCTGAGCTCTCGGTTTCAAACGAGAAGCTGGCATCGTTCAGGCGCAAGCGGCCCATCGCGTCCCGCAGGTCTTCGAAATCAGCAGCATCGACTGGGAATAGGCCACAGAACACCACGGGTTGGGCAGGTTTGAACCCGGCAAGCGCTTCCGCGCACGGTTTCTTCTCATCCGTAATCGTGTCGCCAACCCGGGTATCGGCGACCTCTTTGATCGCAGCCGTAAAGAAACCGATTTCCCCGGGGCCGATTTCCTCCAAGATCTCTTGCTTGGGGCGAAACACACCAACGCGTTCGACAGGGTAGACCGCGCCGGTCGACATCAACTTGATCTTCTGGCCCTTCTTCAAGTGCCCGTCGATCACGCGCACAAGTACGACAACGCCGAGGTAAGAGTCGTAGTAGCTATCCACAAGCATGGCCTGCAGTGGCTTGTCTCGCGTGCCCTCTGGCGGTGGAAGCTTTTCAACAATGGCTTCAAGAACCGCTTCAACATTCAAGCCAGTCTTCGCCGAGATCGGCACAGCCTCACTGGCATCAATCCCGATGACATCCTCGATCTGGTCTTTGACCCGATCCACATCGGCAGCGGGTAGATCGACCTTGTTGAGGACAGGAAGGATCTCAAGGTCATTGTCGAGCGCCGTATAAACGTTCGCTAGCGTTTGCGCTTCCACGCCCTGGCTGGCGTCGACCACCAGGATGGCTCCCTCGCACGCAGCCAATGATCGCGAGACTTCGTAGGCAAAGTCCACGTGTCCCGGCGTGTCCATGAGATTCAATTGATATGTCTTGCCGTCCGAGTGCTTGTAGTCGAGCCGAACGGTCTGCGCCTTGATCGTGATGCCGCGCTCGCGTTCGATATCCATGTTATCGAGCAACTGCTCCTTCATCTCGCGGTTCGATACGTTGCCGCAGAGCTGGATCAGCCGGTCAGAAAGCGTCGACTTCCCATGATCGATGTGCGCGATGATGGAGAAGTTCCGAATAAGTGAGGTATCTGTCATGAGCGGCTCATATCATCGCGTTCTCGCCACCGGAAGTGTCCGGTGACGGTTGGTGGCGTGTTGTTTTGACTGGTTACGGTTTGCATTGGACAGAAAGCTTCCCCCCCTGTCCGCGCATCACGTCGCATCAAGCACGTTTACAGCTCGATTTCGAGGAGCTTCGTTACGCTTTGTCGCGACCATCCCCCAATCTGTAAGCCATCGAGCCATATGCGCACTCGTTCAGCCGAGGGTTGAATACATCGGGCTTTGAGCTGTTTTACTTTGACGCAATCGCTATTAAGTGGTTGCTATGGGGCAATAGAACCACAGTCTCAGATCGTCAGACCTCAACCCGGGATGGCGACAGTCGTTTGTTCGCATCAAGGAGCGCACCAAATGTCGACCCAGAAAGACTTCCCAGATGCGCAAAAGCTGAGCGCTGAAGCACGGCAATCCGTCTCGGATGCATTTGAAGCCCTAGCCCAGTGGCGTGAGGAGATGGCTGCCGCCAACGACCGATATTCCGGCAAGGTCTTCGACCAAATGGCCAAGGCCACAAAGACAATGGGCTGGCCAGAACACTTGGTTGAGCAGACGCGCGATCACCTCAAGACGTCCACGCACATGCAACTTGAGATGATGGACAAGGTGATGGATGCATGGCGGGCGCAGATTAAGAATGCCGACAGCGCCATGGCTTCGCCCAAAGATTTTCAAGAGCAGATGAAGGCGTTTACGCCCGAAGGCGGAATGTCTGGTTTCCCTGGAATGCCAGGGATGCCGGGAATGCCAGGGATGCCGGACATGTCGAACCTGGGCAACATGCCCATGGCACCCTTCCAGTTTTGGATGCAGGCCACACAGATGTGGCAGAAGAACATGGCAACCGCCATGTCAATGTGGATGAGCGGCGCTCAAAACATGGCCAAGCAGATGGATCCAAACAAGAGATAAGCTAAGCTTCTGTTCTGAATAACAAAAACCGCTCGGACACTCGTCTTGGCGGTTTTTCTATGCCTCACCCATGAGGGACCGAGAATGCGAAGGCCTTGACGTTGCCATCTGGCAGCCATACGCGAGGGCTTACTAACATTGGAGCACATGGTTCATTGACTGCAGTCTTCCATCGTCCTGCTCAAGAATACCAGTGATCCCACCGTCGCTCGCCTTTTTTCAAATCTATCCAGCCGAGGATGCAGAATGCCGCGTAGCATCAGTTCCACAACTCGCCCAAGCAAGCAGATCCTCAGTTTCTGGCGTTCGATTATGGTGATTGCGGCCCTTGCTGCACCAACGTCGGCGTATGCTGCGTGCAAGAATACGGGGTCATTTTCCAACTGGCTGGCGGGCTACAAAAAACAGGCCGCAAGCCAAGGGATCTCCCAAAGCACAATCCGGCGTGCCCTTGGCGGTATGCAGTACTCCGAGAAGGTCATCCGCCGCGATCGACGCCAAGGCTTTTTCGCCCAAGGGTTCGATACGTTCTCAAAAAAACTGGCCACTGACTATCGCGTCAAAGCAGGCCGTCGACAGATCAAGAAATACCGTCAGTTCTTTGATCGTGCCAAGCGCGACTACGGCGTTCCGCCCGAAGTGATCACAGCGTTTTGGGCGCTCGAAAGTGATTTCGGCAAGGGCATGGGCAAATTCTCAGTCCTACGTGCACTGGCTACGCTCGCGTATGATTGCCGTCGCAAAGAACTGTTCACAGGCGAACTGACGGCCGCGCTCAAAATCATCGACAAAGGCGACCTGAACTCAGGAGACATGATTGGGTCGTGGGCGGGTGAATTGGGCCAAGTTCAGTTCCTGCCGCGCCACTACCTCGAACACGCGATCGACTATGACGGCAATGGACGCGCAAACCTGTTCACAAACAACGGCGACATCATCGGGACAACGGCGGCTTTCATCAAACATCTAGGCTGGCAGGCAGGCAAACCCTGGTTGCAAGAGGTACGCGTGCCGCGCCAATTGCCTTGGGAGCAGGCCGAACTCGACATCAAGCATCCCCGGTCGCAATGGGCGGCTTGGGGCGTGAAAAATGCAAACGGTTCACCCTTACGCGCTGATAGCCAGCCAGCGTCACTCCTCCTTCCTTGGGGTCGGTTTGGCCCAGCCTTCCTCGCGTATCCGAATTTCAATGTTTACACCGAGTGGAACAACTCGCTGAACTACTCCACGACGGCTGCCTATCTCGCCACCCGCATTGCTGGCGCCCCGACGATGAAAGGGCGCAATCGCGATTTTCCCCGCCTGGACGTAAAGCAG
>JBCBRD010000186.1:0-6444 GCA_039819885.1 Pseudomonadota bacterium | reverse complement strand
TTAATCCGCTCACCGGTCATCTCCATGCGATACGCGCTCGGATACGTCATGCCGGTGGCGTTGTAGACATCCTCAACCGTGATCTCCTGTCCAGGCAGCACGCTCGTGCCCCAACGGAAGCCAGGCGACAAAGCGATGTCAGCTTCACGAACATCAAGAAGCGCATCACAGATCAGGTCATCGAAGGTGCCGTTGAAATTGCCACGCCGGTAAAGCAACGAATTCGTCGTGCCGAGCACGGTTTTCAGTTCGGCTTCGTACGGCGCGCGGACCTTATCCACCAACGCCCCGATGTCTTTGTCCGGAGTAATGACATCTGAGAAAATTGGGATCAGCTTGAAGGCGTAGCCCTTCACTTCACCACCTTGAACATCAAGGTCAAGCCGGGACAGAAACTTGCCGTGCGAGCCCGATGCAATCAGCAACGTTTTTCCAACAATAACGGGCTCCGGCAACGCATCGTGGGTATGACCGGTCAAGATGACGTCAATCCCTTTGACACGCGATGCAACCTTACGATCGACGTCAAAACCATTATGCGACAGTAACACCACAAGCTGCGCACCCTCGGCGCGCGCCTTATCGACGTTTAACTGGATCTGGTTCTCGCGCACGCCAAACGACAAGTCAGAGAACATCCAGCGGGGATTTGCGATCGGGAGGTACGGAAACGCTTGCCCGATAACCGCGACCTTCACACCTCCGCGGTCAAACATCTTCATGGCTTCGAATGCAGGCTCTTCCCACTCCGTATCGAAGATGTTGCCGCCTAGAAATGCAAAAGGAAGGTCTTCGATAATCTCGCGAACGCGGTCACCGCCGTAGGTGAATTCCCAATGCGCAGTCATGGCATCAGGCTGCATTGCATTCATCACCTCAACCATATCGGCCGCTTTGGTCTGAAGCGACGTATAGCTGCCCTGCCACGTATCTCCACCATCCAGGAAGAGCATGTTGTCTCCACGCTCGGCACGGATGGAATTCAACACGGTGGCAATCCGATCCGCTCCACCCATCTTGCCATATCCAGCCGCAAGTGCTGCGAAATCAACAGACGACAGCGCATACGCATCAGGCGTTCCCGGCTTGATGTTGTAAGCCTTGAGAAACGCCTCGCCTGAGATATGTGGCGGGAGCCCAGCAACATCACCAACACCAATGTTGATCGAAGGTTCTCGGAAAAAAATTGGTTTCAGCTGTGCGTGAATGTCAGTGAGATGGACAAGCGTCACGTTGCCTTGAGTTGGAAAGGCCAGCAGATCATCCTGCGTCATCAGCTTTTGCTGAGCCGCCAACGCCGTCCAAGACCCTGCTCCGGCACCAGATACAATCGCACCGGTTGCCACTGCGGCCTGCAGAAAGTCACGGCGTGTAATCATGAAGGAGCCTCTCTCAAATTCGAACATCACTGGCTTGACATCTTGGGAGCCCGCCAGGGCGCACGTCTCCTGCGCAGCGAAAATGCTCGCCACGAGAAACCACCTTTTGGCGCGAATCCAGCGAACCGAGAAAGACTAGTCTCAATCGGTTCGCTGAAGCTTGATGTCTTAGTTGCGTACTGCGGGTGTCTCGACGGACAATCCCTTGCCGCGCGATGCCACGTAAAGCTCAAGCGCGACGAACTCATCACCGCCAACCTTATAAGGTGTGGCACGGATGTTCTTCATGCAGCCTTTAAAACGGCGGTGAGTTGAACCCATCTTCTGCCACTTGAAGCGATACGTCGGAAATCCGTTGATATTGCCTTGGCTGAGATGATCGGCGCGGATGCGTTTGCCATAGTAATTTTCATGACAGTTGGCGCACGACATGTCGAGTTGCCCAACCCGCGTATAATAGAGCTTCTTACCCTTGTCGTGCCACTCCGCCATGGGCCCATCCGTCTTCGGATCGACCGGCATGCCGCGTGACTGCAATCCGATAAACGCCGTCATGCCGAGCATGTTATTAGATTCCCACTTCCAAGGCTCGGCACCCATCTGCGTGGTACGGCAACCGTTGACGTGCTGCTCCAACGTCATTGGCTTACCAGCCTTTTCGTTCCACTTCGGCATTTCAGCGCGAACACCCTTCATACTCTCGGGGGCATCGTTATGGCAGGACGCGCAAGACTTGCCTTCTGAACCCTCGACCTTGGACCACGCGGCTTCACCGATCTCGACCATTGTGAAGCCGGGATTTTCGAAATCATCAGTTTGAAGGGATTGCGTCTCAGGACTGCGGAAGCGCCAACCTGAATAAATCGTCTCGAAGGCCGAACCTTCGGGGGCTTTGACACTCGTTGTGAGTTTTTCACCGTCTACGACCAGCTCATTGTCATTTGGATCAGCCAAAACAATCGGCGCCGCAATCAGTGTTGCAAAGGCCGAAATTCCAGCGACTGACATCACGGATCCACGGCGAAGTCTTTTGGCGATCATGCCATCCTCCCTTGCCCCACTTTCCAGCAATCATGCGCCTGAGTGGGAGTTCATTTTATCAAGCACGAAGGCTCGCGAAAAAACGAACCGTCGCGGCACTCAAAGCTTAACCCTCGACCGCAATCTTCTTTTTCGTCGAATAGGTCGAACCATCATCATCGGTCCAGATGAACTCAAATTCTCCACTCTCAGGCACTTTGACCGAAAACGTCAAGAATGGATTGGCGGACAGCGCAGGCTCAATATTCACATTGAAAACATCCGCACCGTTAAATTTGGCCTGGAATTTGTTGATGATCTTACGGGGGATCAGCTCACCTGTTTTGCGATCCTTGCGCTGACCGCTTTCCATTTTATGGCTGATCAGGGTCTTGATCTCGACGATCTCGCCCTTTGTTGCTTTCTTCGGCACTTTCACGCGTGGTTTTGGCTTTGCCATGGTCTTATTCTTTCAAATCTAATGGTGATCGGGCGATATTCGACGTCGCGTCCAGACCAACTGCCACGCTTCAGTGGCAATGGCCGCTTAGCGAGTTGCTAGCCGCCGCAACCGCCAATCGTCACCTTGATCTGTTTCTTGTCCATGAAGACAGAACCGTCACTCATCTTGGCGACAGCAATGACATTCTGCGTCTTGGCCAAACGGATCCGCGTAGCTGCCGACGCCTCACCACTCATGGCTGAGAAGTTGAAAGTCGCCACCCCCGGATTCGGGTTTCCATCAGCAAGCAACAAGACCGAAGCCACATAGTTATCCGACGTCATCGGGCTATCCACCGAGAATGAAATCGGAACCGTGTTTCCGTTCTCAGCGATCTCTGGTGTTGTGAGCGAAACCTTTCCAGACTTCGGTTCCGCACCGCCCGAGAATTTTGAAATCGCATCAGCAACCAGGTCACCCTTGGCGACAGCAACCGAACTGACAGACACGCCAAGTGACAGTGCAGCGACGGCACCACCACCCAATGCAAGGACATCACGCCGTGATACGTTCATAGTCCGAACTCCTAAGTTTTTTAAAGCGTTATGCTATTTTCTGAACCGGCATCCCGAAAAAATCGGGCACCCAGTGCTCAGCAGACTATTCCTTGTCTTTCAAAGTCAGCAGGTAGGCGAGAACGTCCTCAACCTGCTGAGCCGACAGGATCGATTTGCCAACGAACTTTTTTCGGGGCCGCTCAAACCCAGTTGTCCGGTAAAACGCAGGCATAATCGTGCCTTCGCCAAAGACCTCTTTTGAGTTGACGATAATCGCCCGCAGCTCAGCTTCGTTATAGCGGCTTGCAACACCATCGAGCGCTGGCCCAACTTCTCCGTGGAATTGCTCAGTACTGGTGTCGGTATTCACGTGGCAGGCGAGGCAATTGCCAAGCTTGCGACCAACGAATGCCTCTTTGCCCGCTGCCGGATCACCTTTGGCACCGGTCAGCGATTGCGCGATCGAACCGTCCGTGATGACAATGTCGGTCGGAGCGACAGCATCGGCCATAGCGATGCTTGAACAGAGCACAGTGCCACACAGCGCGGCGGGTATCCCCCACGTGGATTTCATAGGTAGGTAGCCTCCCTTATAGGCGTGTTTTAGCTTCTTATTGACGCGGACGTTATCAAACCTCTTTTGGACTAGCAAATCAAACTTACGGATAAAATTTACCTAGCCAACAATGTTGAGGCAGCATAATCATACTCAGATTGGCCGCATTGTTAGATGCTAAAGCTTAGCAGGTGCAGCAAATCGTGCCGGTTATTTCCAAACTGCTTGGTTGAGCGCCAAATGACATCTCTTGCGGGTTCTTATTCAGCCGCACCACCGAGCTTTCGCGCATGAAATTCTTGGAACGTTTCATCTTTCAGGTAGCCCTTGTTCCGCACCCATTCGAACATGTGCAGAACCGTGCCCTTCTGAAAAGCACCGGGCATACTGGCAACACTCACATCGCGCGCATTCTTTCCGCCTTCAGGCACCACGTCAGGCATGAACAAAACAGTGGGCGTGAACAACACCCGCCAACGCTTCGCCGCCCCTTTTTCTGTCGTGGTTGTTCCATCAACATCCGTAACGTCGCCCGCGCCATAAAGATTGTACTGAACAACCATAAAGTTCTCTTCTATGAACGCCTTCACATCTGGATCCGAGAAAACCGTTTCGTGAAGCTTCTTGCAGTAGGAACAGCCACGTTGTTCGAATATGATCGCCAAGCGTTTTCCATCTTCTCGAGCCGTAGCAATGTCTTCAGCCACGTCATTGAAGGTGACAGTAAACCAAGGCTGCTTGTGAAGACCGTCATCACCGATTTCGGCGACAGCGGTCATGGCGAAAAACAAAGACAAAATCGCCATATGGGACAGGCACAACCAGACGCGCTGAACCATTGGGAGATCTCCTTGCAAAATCCATCGGTGCTTCAAGACCAAGCCACGCCACTGCACGGCGCGTCAACCTGTTCAAGTTCCATCGGAATTGCACGCGCTGTTTTCAAATTCCCAAACCACCCATTGAAGCGCCACATCGCGACAGCCCTGTGGATGACATTGATTGTCGCTATCCACTCCCTGGCACTAGCGACGCGCGACGCGAGCGCAGCCGAATTGATCATGTTCGAGGAAGACGGCTGTGAGTGGTGCGAAAAATGGAATGAGGAAATCGGCATCGTTTACGACAAGACGAGTGAAGGCCGCAAAGCCCCACTGAGGCGGATCGACATCCACGACACACGACCAACGGATCTGCGCAAAATCACACGCATCAATTTTACACCGACATTTGTTGTCGTGGAGAACGGGCAGGAATATGGCCGTATCCTAGGCCATCCCGGAGAGGATTTCTTCTGGCCAATGCTTCGAAAAATTCTCGCAAAACTCCCCGTTGAGCGCAAACCCGAACATGAAAACCAACCATCTTATGCGCAGCCCCAGCCCATAAGATTTGAACCAGAAGGGGCACCAAAAAACCAAAAAATTTTGGAGGATGAACCCAATGCCGGCCAAGCCAACAAAACCGAAAGAACAACGCAACAAGACACCACAAACTGAAACCGACAGCAGCGGTCTGAGCAGGCGCCAGTTCACAGCCCTCGCCGCAGCAACCGCTGCAACAGGCGTCCTATACAGCCCCAATGTTGCGCGAGCAGCAAAACCCAATGTCGTTGTAATCGGCGGTGGCGCAGGCGGCGGGACAGCGGCACGCTACATCGCCAAAGATTCAAAAGGCGGCGTTAACGTCACCCTGATTGAACCCAGCCGCCGCTACTACACATGCTTTTATTCAAACCTTTACCTCGGTGGCTTCCGGGATTTTGAAAGCATCGGACACAGCTACGACACGCTCGCCAACGACTACGGCATCAATGTCGTCCACGACATGGCAGCGAAGATCGACAAGGGCGACCGGACCGTCGAACTCGTCTCTGGCAATAAGGTGCCGTACGACCGATTGGTGGTTTCACCAGGCATCGATCTCAAATACGACAGCGTGCCCGGCTACTCACTCGCAGCAGCCAACCTCATGCCCCATGCTTGGAAATCAGGAACGCAAGTGCAGCGGCTGAAGCATATGGTCGAGAACATGCGCGAAGGCGGAACCTTCGTCATGATCGCGCCACCCAATCCTTACCGCTGCCCTCCCGGACCCTATGAGCGCATCTCCATGATCGCGCACATTCTCAAGCAGAAAAACCCGAGCGCAAAAATCATCATCCTCGACCCGAAAGAGAAGTTTTCCAAGCAAGGACTTTTCCAGGAGGGTTGGGAGGCGCACTACCCCGGCATGGTCGAGTGGATCCCGAAATCCATTTACGGCGAACTGCAAAACGTGAACCCCGAAACAGGTGAAATCACGACAGACTTCGACACGTTCAAAGCCGACGCGGCCACTGTCATCCCCGCGCAAACAGCTGGCCACATTGCAATCGAAGCCGACCTGACCAACGACGCTGGTTGGTGTGCAATCGATCCGGCATCCATGCGGTCAACCAAGGACGAAAACATTTTCGTACTCGGAGATGCCTCGGTCGCCAGCGCCATG
>JBCBRD010000185.1:0-6483 GCA_039819885.1 Pseudomonadota bacterium | reverse complement strand
GTCGGCGCGCAGGCGCGCCGACAGATCATGTAAAAAGCGCAGTGACAATGGTCTTTGCCCTTCGCGGTGAGCTGCCCAGACACCGAGGATGGCGCTTATCACTTGAATAATGACGTAGGCTCCCGCCATCGGTTTTTCGATCTCACCGCGAAGGGCAAAGACCATTGTCACTGCGGGATTGAAGTGGGCGCCTGAGATGGGCCCGAATATGGTGATGAGGACGACTAAAATTGCACCCGTCGCGGCTGCGTTGCAAAGAAGTGCAAGCCCCGTGTTCCCCTGTGATAGCGTTTCGGCCATGATGCCAGAGCCGACCACACCGATGAGCAGAAATGCTGTGCCGATGGCTTCAGCCAGGAGTTTTTGAGTTGTCGTTGGCATGGTCTTAGGCACCGATTGTTGTGGCCGAATTGGAAAGATGCGCCGCAGGATGTGGCGCTTGTCCCGGTTTCCGGCCCAACATTTCAATTGTTGCTGAAATTTGCAATCGTTTTGTTTTTGGACTTGCGGAGGGTGCACCCAGCTCGACACTACGTGCGCGAACCGGTTTTTTTGTTGTTAGGTCGTGACGTGAGGCGTCAGGATCGATTTGCTTTGAGCGCGAAACGCTTCCGACAGTGCCTTGATGCGCGCATCGAGTTGATCGGCTGGTGTTTGCTTTACTGTGTCTACAAACTTCGCCATGTGCTCGGTCAACAGGTCATATGTCTTTGCGAAGGCTTTGCGCTGTTCGACCTCTCCGCCGGCGACGCGACTGGGATCGCTCATCCCCCAATGGTCCTTGATTGGGGCACCGGGCCAGTAGGGGCAGGCTTCTCCGGCCGCATCATCGCACAGCGTGAAAACAAAGTGGATGGGTGCTGCGTCGGGTCCAGCAAAGTCGTCCCAGGATTGCGAGCGCAGGTTTGAGATGTCATGGCCATTGTTTTGAAGCACTTCGAGCGCGAGCGGATTGACGGTGCCCCTTGGTGTGCTGCCCGCGCTGAAACCCTTGAACTGTCGGTCATTCAGGTGATTGAGTATGCTTTCTGACAACACGGATCTTGCCGAGTTATGCGTACACAGAAATAAGACGTTATGCGTTTCAACCGGCATTGCTGGTCTCTTTTATTTTGCGTCGAGGGGAGGGTTTAGGTTTGCGCTTACGGGGCGGTGATGAGGCATCTTCGCAAGTGAGTTGCCCCGCCAGAGGGGAGACGTCACATCCGTCCGGATGACCTGCGCAGCAATCCTCTGTGAGGAAGGTCAAAAGAGCCTGCATGCAATCAAAGTTCGCCGAGTAGCGAATAAAACGCCCATCGCGCTTGGCGTGAATCAGCTTGGCGTGGTCAAGCTCTTTCAAGTGGAACGAAAGGGCTGCCGGGGCGACACCGATTTGGCGTGCGATATCACCCGCAGCAACTCCATCATTGCCAGCTCTTACCAACAGGCGGAATACTGAAAGTCGATGTTCCTGGGCCAAGGCACCAAGCGCCTGTATCGCGTCAGATTGCTCCATGGCAACATCATTTCAATAACTCATGAAGTTTGCAATAGTATCTGATGACCTTCGTGACCACAAACGAGCAATTAAATCCATTATGACCGATCAAACGATCACTGACACAACGCCTCTACTCGACGAAAATTCATTTGAGACGATTGATGTTTCAAGCCTGCGTGGTGCGGCACGATCCTCCCACTCACCACGGATCCTCATGCTGTATGGATCGGCGCGCGAGACGTCGTACAGCCGCCTTCTTACGTTTGAAGCGCAACGGATTTTGAACAAGCTCGGTTGTGAAACAAAGGTGTTTGACCCCCGTGGGCTACCGCTGCCTGATGATGGACCTGTGGATCATCCAAAAGTCGCTGAACTGCACAAGCTGATGGCGTGGTCCGAGGGGCAGGTTTGGAGTTCGCCCGAGCGACATGGCGCGATGACCGGGATCTTGAAGGCGCAAATCGATTGGGTGCCGCTTTCGATTGGCGCGGTGCGACCGACCCAAGGCAAGACGTTGGCTGTGATGCAGGTGTCGGGTGGCTCGCAATCGTTCAACGCCGTCAATCAGATGCGTGTGTTGGGCCGCTGGATGCGGATGATTACGATCCCCAACCAATCGTCGGTCGCGAAAGCCTACATGGAATTTGACGACGATGGACGCATGAAGCCGTCCGCCTACTACAGCCGTGTCGTCGATGTGATGGAAGAGCTGGTGAAGTTCACGCTATTAACGCGCGACTGCTCAGACTATCTCGTTGACCGCTACAGTGAACGCGTCGAGAGCGCGGAGGAGTTGTCGGCACGTGTTAACCAGCGGGCGATTTAAACGCGCGCTTTGCGCTAGAGCGCTCTCGTTTTTTTCACTCACGGCTGTTCGGCCTGGCGGCCTGCCTCCGCGAGGGCGGCACAAAGCGCCGGGTCGCCTTGCTCCCGCTGGTTTTGCTTCCACCAAAACCAGACAACCTCTAAACGCCGACTTTTCGCTAGCCCTGCGCCATCTCGCGGCTACGGGCGGCGGCTGCCTTAACGGTTTGTGTCATCAGGTCGGTAAGTCCGTTCGGGTCGCGCATGAGAACTTCGAGGGCCGCTTGGGTTGTACCTCCTGGCGAGGTTACGTTTTCGCGGAGTTGTGCGGCGGGCGTTTCGGATTCAGCATCAAGCAGTGCGGCTGCGCCGGTGATTGTGTTGCGGGCCAACTGCATGGCCATTACTTCGGACAATCCAGCATCAACGCCTGCTTGGGCCAGCGCTTCAACCATATGGAAGACGTAGGCCGGACCTGAGCCGGACACAGCGGTCAAGGCATCCATCTGGTCTTCGCTGTCGAGCCAAACGACATGACCGAGGGTGGCAAGGATGTCAGCGCACAGATCTCGTTGTGATGCGGATACGGATGCGTTGGCAAACAAGCCTGTGATCCCACGACCAATCGCTGCGGGGGTGTTGGGCATTGCGCGAATGATTGCGGTGTTGGGTGATAACGCGTTTTCGTAAAGGTCGAGTGGTTTGCCGGCCGCAACAGAAATCACCAGTGTTCCCGGACCAACCAGATCTCGTACCGTCGGGAGGACGGTTTCCATGATCTGTGGTTTGACGGCTAACAGGACAACGCTGGCGGGCTTTGAAAGGTTCAGCGGCGCACCTTGTGCCGTAATGCCATGTTTGGCGAGAACGCCAACCATTTCACTCGGAGGTGCTGGGTCCTGCACGCGGATATCTTCAGCATTCAGACCCTGCTTCAGGAGCCCAGCCAGCATGGCCCCACCCATTTTTCCTGCTCCGACAAGGACAAGGGGACCGGCTTTAAAAGCGGTGCTGAGTTTGGCGTTCGTCATTGGTGATACTCTTTGAACGAAAAAGGCAGCGATCCCGCGGTTGCGCTGCCTTTGGTAGTTTTGAGTGCATCGCTTCGGCGCGTTCAGGCGTGGCCTTCGGTCTCAAACATGGCACCTGTGAGCGCCTCACGCGAGTCCTTGCCTGCCCAGACACAGAACTGGAAGGCTTTGAAGTAGCGCTCGGACGCATCAAGTGCAGCGCGTAGCATGGCTTCACATTGATGGGATGTCGCGACATTCGAATTCAAAAGAAGCGCGTGTCGGTACATGACGAGCCCCTCTTGTGTCCAAAGGTCGAAGTGACCAAGCCAGAGCTGCTCATTGATCAAAGCGATTAACTTATACATTTCGTTCAAACGGTTTTCTGGGACGCGAAAGTCAAACGCACATGCGAGGTGCAGTGCCTCAAGATCGTCGCGCCAGTTCAACGACAAATGGTAATCGGTAAAGGTCCCCTTGACGATGATCGTCAACTCATCATCGCCCGAACGATCGCATGACCAGTCGTTGCGCGCTGCAAGTTGCTCCATCAAATCGATTGGATTTTTCATCCGGTACGTCTCTGCGCCTTCTGCCTCGGGCATTCGTCGTCCTCTTTCCAGCAGCGACACGTTTAAGGTGTCACACATGCTTTCATTTGGTGACGGGTGCGGCCCGGTTGCCTGAGCCGCTCTCGCCACGGGAGGGACACAACCATTAGGCGGACTTGAGTCGCAATCGGTCGAGATGAATTTGCTGACGATAACCGTGTACGCTTTGCACGGTGTTGGGGATGCGTCTTTTGTTTGCCACACACCGTTTAGGGCGAGGCTCTCCGTAGCGCTTCAGAGTTGTATGATGCCATGGTGTGCGGCCCGGTGTGGCGGCACGACGCACTTTGGACCTCATCAGGTTGTCTGCGGCAACTTCAGCGCGGCTTCCAACGCAACGATGCGTTCGCGCAGCTCCTCATTTTCGTTGCGAGCCTTTTCAGCCATGGAGCGGACGGCCTCGAACTCCTCGCGGCTGACGACGTCCATTTCCCTTAAGATGCGTTCGCCCTGTGATCGCATAACGGTTTCAACTTCGCCACGAGCTGATTGCGCAACGCCAGCAGCATCGGTCATGAGCTTGGCCAAATCATCGAAAATACGGTTTGAGGTCTGTGTCATGGGAGGTCCTTGTCCGAATAGTTTGTTGGGTCACCAAGATCAGCCCGAAACCTTCGTGACATCATGGTGTGTCTATTGCTGTGGACTATGCGCATTCGTCCGAGCTGCTTCAAGGTGCTTGCGACGGCTTGTGGGTTGACAGTTGGCAGCAGGGTGCCGATCACAGCGGCGTCACTCGCGATGCTGGCTTTCGCGCTATTTGGAGCACTTCCGCTATGTTTGCCGCGCCTATTGCGCTCGCAGCCTTTGCTGTTGGACTTGCTGGTCTCCTGACTGGATTGGTGCCGGGTGCGATCCCGTTCCCGCAATTCGATCCGGTCGCCATTCAGATCGGACCGGTTGCGATCCGCTGGTATGGCTTGGCGTATATGGCCGGACTGCTACTCGGTTGGCTCTATATCCGACGATTGATCGCCGATGATGCCCTATGGCCTGGCAGGCTTGCGCCGTTCAGCGTCGAAAAGGTCGATGATCTGTTGGTCTGGGTCACCGCAGGCGTCATCATTGGCGGGCGGCTTGGTCACGTCATCTTCTACGAGCCTGGGTACTACCTCCAAAATCCGATTGAGATTGGTGCCATATGGAAGGGTGGGATGTCTTTCCATGGCGGCCTCCTAGGGACAGGCGCTGCGATGTGGCTGTTTGCGCGTCGCAACGGTGTCTCGGTCTGGCCAGTAATGGATGCTGTGGCGGCCACGGTGCCGATCGGGCTGTTCTTCGGCCGGATGGCGAACTTTGTGAATGGTGAGATTGTCGGGTCGCCAACCGACATGCCGTGGGGGATGGTTTTTCCTGAATGGGGTGCGGACGCGCGTCATCCAGCCATGTTGTATGAGGCCGCTCTAGAAGGGATCGCCTTGTTTGTCATGCTGCGCTACTTCACGCATCAACAGTGGTCGTTTCGAACGCCCGGCTTTACGACGGGGGCGTTTCTAGCTGGCTACGGGGTGTTTCGAATTTTCTGTGAGCTTTTCAAGATCGTCGATTACCGGCTTATCGTTCCGGACTGGCCGATCACGAAAGGTATGGCCTACTCGCTGCCGATGGTGCTGCTTGGCATCTGGTTCATTGTGGCTGCGCGCGAACGGGCGAGGCGGGCCAATGAGGCCGAGATCGTATGAGTGCTGGACGGGATGGTGACGCCTTGCCGTATGATCCCGAGGCGCGACGCGATACCCCACTGGCGTTGGAGCTGAAGGCGCGGATCAAAGCGCGTGGGCCGATGTCGGTTAGAGACTATATGCATGCATGCCTTTATGATGAGACGCACGGGTATTATCGGCGAGCTGATGTCATCGGGACCCGTGGTGACTTCACGACATCTCCAGAAATCAGCCAGCTTTTTGGTGAGATCATTGGGATATGGGCTGCCGTTGTTTGGAAGACGATAGGGGCGCCCGAACGGTTCAACCTCATTGAGTTGGGTCCTGGTCGCGGCACCTTGATGGCGGATGCACTGCGCGCGTCACGTTTGGTTCCTGGATTTTTGGAGGCAGCTGACGTTGCACTGGTTGAGACCAACGCAACGCTGAAGGCCAAGCAAGCAGAGACGCTCGCTCCGCATCAAGACGCTGTCCATTCATTATCCTGGCATGCGTCGCCTGAAGACATCTGGTGGGACAATGCTGAACCTGCACAACGCCCAACGATACTGATTGGAAACGAGTTTCTCGATACCGCCCCGGCGGCCCAATACTCATGGTTGGACGCGGGTTGGACCGAACGCTGGGTCACGCTGGACGATGCCGACCGGATCGTGTTTGCAGACCCACGCACATTTGATGGTCAGGAAAAGCTGCAATCTCAGCGGAAGCAAGAATTCGAGGATCGCTTTCCGACGCCGGAGATTGGTGATCTGGCAACTGTTCCGCACTACGGGATGATGGATGAAATCGTTGCACCATGGCCGACGTTTGTTGGACTCTTCATTGACTACGGCCACGAAGACGCGACGATTGGAGACACGCTGCAGGCTGTTCGCCAACATAAGTTCGAGCATCCGCTGACGTCACCT
>JBCBRD010000184.1:0-6578 GCA_039819885.1 Pseudomonadota bacterium | reverse complement strand
CTCATGAAACAATCGGCTTCATGAGGATGCGGCCAACCTCCGTTGAGCCAGTAAACGTGACCATCGCAACCTTCGGGTGCGTCGTCAAAACCCTGCCGACGGCCTCAGGCTGCGAGCATGGAAGCACGTTGATGAGCCCCGGAGGAACCCCAGCCCGATGCGCAAGCTCCGCCAACGCCAGGGCCGATAATGGCGTGTCTTCAGCGGGTTTGACGACGACCGCGCAACCAGCCGCCAAAGCCGGAGCGACCTTGCGCGTGATCATGGCGTTTGGAAAATTCCAAGGTGTGATCGCAGCAACGACACCAATCGGTTGCTTTGCGATAATGATCCGGGCGTGCGCCTTATGGGTGGGGATCGTCTCGCCATAGATCCGCAGGCCTTGCTCAGCGTTGAAGGCCACGAATTCAGCGCCGTAAGCAATCTCCCCCTTGGCCTCAGCCAACGGTTTGCCCTGCTCGCAGGTGATCAATATGGCAAGTTCATCCGCATGCGCCAAGATCTCGCGATGCCACCGGCGCAGAACCTGCGCCCGCTCTCTCGCCGTCGTCCTCGCCCATATCTTTTGAGCCGCATAGGCCGCCTCAACCGCCTGCTCAGCTAGCTCTGCAGAAACGTCCGTAACTTTCGCAATTTCGTCCCCGTTGGATTTGTCAAAAACAGGCATCGTCGGAGTACCAACCCATTCGCCATCGACATAGGCCTGCGTCTTCAGTAACGAGAGGACAGTCTGATCCATCTGGAACAACTCCTTCACATTAGAAATGGCCGGTCAGGCTCTCGCACGCCCAACCGACAGAAACGCGACAGGGATCTTCCCGACATGACGCCATATCGCCTGTGTTACACACCCACAGACCACAACGCCACGGATCGACACGCAAAAATGAACGGCGCTACAATCGTATTTGACCTTGATGGAACCCTTGTCGACACCGCGCCTGATTTGATCAGAGCGACTGATCATGTGTTGGCACTAAAAGGCAAACCACCCGTCGACCCTGAATTTGCACGGCCTTGGATCAGTTTCGGTGCACTGCGCATGATCACAGAGGCGACCCAAAAAGCTGGCCTAAATCTGCCAGACGATGAACACGCAGACCTCCACCAAGAGTTCCTGAACCACTACGTCGAGAACATTTCCTATGCGAGCCGCCCATTCCCCGGAGCCGTCACGCTGCTCAAACGGCTGCAAAATGATGGCTCAAAGCTTGCCATCTGCACAAACAAGCGGGAAAGCCTATCACGCAAATTGCTAAGCGAGCTTGGACTACTCGACTGCTTTGACGCGATTGTTGGACGCGACACGCTCAGCGTGCACAAGCCCCATCCACGGCATCTGACGGAAGCCATCGAGCAAGCAGGAGGAACAACGCAAAGAGCTGTGATGGTGGGTGACAGCGACACCGACGTGAAAACGGCGCGGGCAGCAAACGTCCCTGTTGTCGGGGTCACATTTGGATACACGTCAGTGCCCATGCAGGACCTGAACCCCGATCGACTGGTTCACCACTACGACGCAATGCATAACGCTTTGATTGATATAATGAACTGCGATCAAAACGACTGAATGGGCTTCGTCGTCGAACAGCCACAAAATCAAGCGACACAACCAACGAACAAGACAAACCAAGCGAGGAAACAATCATGAAACACGTCTACGGTTTGAATCAGCCAGGATTTGCAAAAATTGCTTCAACAGCAATTGTATTGGCTTTGACCGCAGGTCTAACTGCCGGAGCGGCATTGACTGACGCAGCTCCTGCGAATGTGGACGAGTGCCTCGAAAAGTCGTTTGCAGCAGCCAACAAGGCCAAAGACAAAGGCTTGTCCGAAGAGGCCATGTCAGCTCTTGAACCGATGCTGGAAAAACTCGAAGGCGAGTGTGACAGTGGCAAACTGGATGCGGCAGCCGCAACCCTAAAAGAGTTAGATGCCAAGATCACAGGAAGCTGAGGGTGAGAGCCTAAACACTAAGAGGCGCAACCTTGCCGACACGGTACCAGCCGATCAACACATCGCTGGTATCAAAATAGAGCACATAAGCGTTCCGGTAAGATGCTCGACTGACCGGAAGTAAACGTCCAGTGCCGACGTCGACCGGCCGTAGCCATATACGTGTTGCTGACCAATGGTCCCAGCGCAGCGAACCGTCATCATTCGCATCGCTCACCAATCGGATGAATCGACGTCGCTCCGGCTCCGGCGGGCCCGCATGATGGGCACAGTGCTGAACGACCGCCAAAGCTTCGTGTCGAGTTGCCGCAACATCAACAAGCCGCTGCAGCACAGCATCGAATACGCTCTTGGAGTGGCAAACGCAGTATCGCGGCTCATCGAACAAAGCGACGATGCCCCGTGCCGTTGCACAGCGCTTCATATCGCCTTTCAACCGCGCGCCAATATCCACCAACTTGGTGCGCTTTGCACGACGCGCATTACGTCCGGCATCATCCAGGAGAATGGCGCCTCCCTCCGGCGAGGGGGCATAGAGGGCGATCGGCGCGCCACGTTCTAACTTGCGGCGCTCCTCAAGCGTAAGGCGGCGCACAATCCGCCCATCAGCCTGCCGGGTGTACTGCGTCACACCGTGCGTTTTTTCCAAGGCATCAGTTGAATGCCGAGCAAACATCGCAAATGGCGATCGCCGAATTCCCAGCAGGAACGCAATAAGGTTTAGCAGGGCATGTTTGAGAACAAAGGCACAAGCAACAGCGCTTGCACCGATCAATGCGACTTGCCCCGAGCTATCGACAAATCCGTCACCGAAACCCAATTCGACCATCCCGCCTTCATTTCGCGTTGCAGAACCACAAAGGTACTCCAATTCGAACCATTCGGTGATCAAATTTCGAGCTCAATCATCGGATTTCCAAAGAAAATACGAAAGGCCCAGCACCGCGATCTCTGCACTAGGCCACTTTGAATACCATAGGGGAGTGGAAAGCCGGCTTAAGCCCCACAAGCCGCGATAATGAGCGCCTGAAGGCCAGAAAACCGGTCAGAGAACGCCTTGGGGAACTCAGGGTCAGCCGCCTTTTTTTTCTCAAATTCCGACGTGAACGTCTTTTTGTCGGTCCAATACAGGTACGCCATCTGTTTGTCGTCCAGACTGACCCGGTCACCAATCAGCTTGCGCTCACAGTTACAGGATTTTGCGGACCGGTTTTCGACCGTAGCACAGTTGTCGTAGGCAGCATCAATGAACTTTTGATCCGTAAAGTCCTTGAGTTTCAAAGGCGCTGCATCAGTCGCAACAGCCGGGGCCAGACCGGCAAAAAGAACCGCAATCGCGGCAGAAAGTGTGCACAGTGAAGACTGGCGCATGGGGCATTCCTCCAAGTTCTTATAGTTAGCGCACGTATCAGTGCTTGCCCGATGCTTACGTCAATCCCACCACTTAGATCAACAATGCCGCGCTATTCTGCAGGCGCAGCCGACACCTGCCCTGGCAAAGAGCGCCGCGGGATATGACGACGATACAAGGCGATGGAAGCCGGCAAGATGACCAGCTGGGCAATCAGCGACGCAAACAAACAAGCCGCCGAAAGCTGACCAAACAACCGGAGCGACGGCAGATCCGACAGCATCGTCACACCAAGACCGAGCGCCAGAACGATCGTCGTCAGCACCACTGCTGGGCCGATATGACGAACAGTCTGCTGCAACGCCTGGATGTGCGTGCCCGGAAGCCCCCCCAGCCGATCCTCCTCAAGCCGGAACCGGTTGAGGAAGTGGATCGTTGAATCAATCGCCAGCGAGAACGCAACCGTGATCGCGATGATCGAGGCAAACTGCAGGCCTTCGCCCGCCGCCCACAAGAGCGTGCCCGTCGCAAAAATCGGCAGCAAGGATGGCAGCACGCTGGCAACGCCAGCCACCATGGACCGCAACGCAATACCCAGGAAAATGAAGATCACGAACATATCGCCGACAAGCCCCCAATTGAGCTCCTGGATCAACGTCGCCGAGTTTCGCGCAGCGATTGCAGGCAGTCCCGTCACCGCGATTTCATAATCAGGATGGGCTTTTCTGATGGGCTCGAGTGCATCATCAAGCTTATCGACCACCGGAAGAATCTCACTGGCATCAATGTCAGGCAGGCGGGCTGTCACCAGCACCGACGCCTCGTCTTCGGATATAAAGCGACGCACCAAATGGTCCGGTAGCAGCCCAACGTACTTCTTGACCGTCTCAATGTTGTCATCACCCGCAGCAGCAAGCCAGCGGCGCAAACTGTCCAGCGACCAGACATTGCCCAGACCGGCCCGCTCTTCGACGATGCGGTGGACATCGGCAATCGTATCGAGTGTCGCTGTGTCATAGAGTTCGTGCGACGTGCTGGACGCTGCAACATCCAGGTCTTTTGTCGTTGCGGTATCAGCATCGCCGCCAGTGCCTTTCCAGCGGATCATGACGTGCACCGGGTTAGCACCAGTCAGCTTCTCGTCAAGCTGTGCGCTGCCCGCCAAGGCCTGTTCCCGGTCTGGAACCTGGTCTGCCAACCGGTAGCGCGGCTCAAGGCTTGAGTAGGCCCATCCCGTCGCAATTGTCGCCATGATACCAAACAGCGTGAACACCAACGGGCGCTTGATAACGAAATTGACGATGCCAGCAGTCGTACCCTGCAGGACATCGCCCTCACCTGCTGGCGAATGACCATCATCTGAGCCGGGCGCGCCAACGCCATCAGGTTGGGGCTCAGCGCGAACGAGGAGCACTCCGAGCGTCGGCACAACAATGGCAACCGCCAGATACGAAATGAAGACAGCCAACAGCGCTGCTTGCCCAAACGTCCGGATCAGAGCGGAATCGGCCAATGAGAACGACAAAATAGCGATGCCCGCATTCATCGCCGTCAGCAAACACGCAGGCGCAACGTCCAACACAGCCTCCCGCGCCGCCGTGATCCTATCCACACCCGCGATCACCCCACGCCGGATGGCAAACACCAGATGCATCGAATCGGAGAAGCCCTGCACCAGGATCAGCGGCGTAATGACGTTGATGAACAGGTTCAAGCGATAGTCGAGCCCGCCGACCACGCCAAGTGTCCAAAGGATGGCAATCGCCGGTCCCGCAACCGCAATCAGCGTCAACGAGATCCGCCGGAAGAAGGCATACGCCACCACCAAACCGGCGAGAAACCCAAGCCCGTTGTAGACCAACCGGTCCCGCTCGACCGCATTGCGGATCTCAAGTTGCATCACCGGCGCACCGGTCAACTTTACGTTCAAGCCAACAGGCGTCAGCACACCTGTCAGCGCATCTTTAATCCCACCGATCACCGTCGCGGAACTCAGCTCCTTGACGATCTCACGATCCAGCGAGATCACAATCAGCGCCAGTGTCCCATCATCCGACAAGAACTTGCCCTTGACGATGTCATTGTTTCGCAGCGTAGACACCATGTCATCGAAAGCCGGGCCAGGTTCAGGCATGACATCAGGCACAATAGGAGGTGGGTATCCGGTCTCATCAGGCACGCCGCGCGCTGAGAGCATCGAGACAATGCCACCCACCCCGTCGCTCAACTGCAGCTCAATCATTGCATCGGCAAACGCAGTCAACCCGTCAGCCGTGAGCAGCTTCTCGCCTTGAACCACAGCGAGCACATCGAATTCAGACGATGGAAACAGACGGTCGATCGTCTCGTATTGGCGAAACTCTTTGCTGTCTGTCCGAAACAATTCAGACAGTGAGTCGTCCACCTGCAGCCGCGCAACACCAAACCCAGCCGCAACTGACAACGCCAGGATCAACAACGCCGACAGCCATGGCGCCTTCAACGCAATCAGCCCAATCCGGTCGAGCCCGAATGAAAACAAAAAGGACCTGCGGATAGGTTCGCCTTGCGCCATCGTGATCGTCTGCCCTCTGCGGCTCAAAACAACTGAATGCTGGTCAATATTCCAGCCTCGCCAGAACGCACCGAGAGACTGTCATAAGTCAATCGTGCATCCGCAATCAAAGCGCGGTTATAACAGGTGTGTTGGAAAAACACGCGAAATCGCCTTCAACGAAAGGCAAAGAGCAGCCCACCAGCCACATTGCTCCTGATCGCAGATGCAGCACACTTGACCTTGGGCCGCGAAGATCGTTGAAAACATCAACATGGGCGCAGATAGCGCATCAGACACCAAACACGCGCCTGGGCACCGCCTGTGCGTATAAAGAACGATTGAAACAGCAAAAACGAAGGACGTGAAGCCGCATGGCCGACCAGACGCTGGACACCAAGGGGATGGCATGTCCCCTTCCCATCCTCAAAGCCAAGAAGGCCATGGACGGTCTGGAAAAGGCACAGACTCTAGAAGTCCTGGCGACAGACCCCGGCTCGGTGCCGGATTTCGACGCCTTCTGTGAAACAACCGGCTACACCCTGCTCGAAAGCGATGAAGCCGCCGGCGTCTATCGCTTCTTGATCCAAAAGTAAGGTCGGCGGACGTGTGCAAACCATCACCGGCAACACGTAGCACTAAACCGGGCGCCCACACTCGCATCGCTTGACACACTGTTCCGCGGTCTCGCATATGAGGCTCCCCTCGGCGGACAGATCCCGCTCTGCCGAGCGACGG
>JBCBRD010000183.1:0-6605 GCA_039819885.1 Pseudomonadota bacterium | reverse complement strand
CAGCATCACCAAAACAGCCCGAGCACGTTTTGAAGACCCCAGCAGTGTATGAGCCATCGATGCCGATAACGGTTCCGGGCAATTGAGGCTTTGTCCCAAGCCGTTTGAAACAGCTTGAGAGGGGCAAACAAGCCCTGCGAGATAAGTCTCGCATAGCGATATGGCCTGTTGTGCCGAACAACGAACGGACGAAATGTTAGCAGCGCCCTCACCTTCGCGAGGCGCCCGCACCTGGGCTGTCACTGTTTGGCGTCCCTCATTCCGTTCCCCCTGCGCCTTACCCTAGTCTCTTATTGAACTATACCGGTTCTTTGCCGGATCGAATACTGGCCCGCTGGTCTTTCAAGTCAGCCTGCGGCTCCATTTACACGGATCTGAGATTCGTGAGCACCACGCCCTTGCAATCCTCGCACTGTTTGTTCTGTCTTGATAACGTGATCTAATTGGTGTTGAAGCTGCGCTGGATGTCATCCATTCCATATCAGGTATCTGTCAATGCTGCTCATTGCCGATCTTAGAGGGGCTCCTCTCGCATGGATGCTGGTCTATGACGGTTGTGTCAGAGTAGAGTGACACCTAATCGCAAATACCGTTCGGTTTGAGCTCCTTCGCGCTAGTCCAACGTGCATTGTTCCGGCCAAGTTGGCTACAGACGAGAAAGCTTTGTCGCCCCATGACTGACATCACCCAGCGCAAGGACGAGCACCTCGACATCGTGCTAAAACGCGATGTTGCCCCAATATGGGCGACCACCGGGTTTGAACGGATGTCATTCGAGCATGTCGCGCTTCCGGAACTCTCGCTTTCCGACATTGACCTCTCTACCACCTTTCTGGGGCGGGCGGTGTCCGTACCATTGATGGTGAGCTCAATGACCGGCGGGCCGTCTCGCGCCGAGGCGGTGAATGCCGCAATCGCTGATGCGGCCCGATCATTGGGACTTGCTTTCGGTGTCGGCTCGCAACGTGTTGCATTGGAGACTGAAAACCTCGCTGGTCTGGGCAGCAACTTGCGGCGGCGCGCGGGGCCGGTTCCTATCCTCGCAAACCTTGGCGCGGCGCAATTGCGCGAAGCGGACGGCGTGGACCATGTACGCCGCGCGGTCGACATGATTGATGCTGATGGGATCATCATCCATCTTAATCCTCTGCAAGAGGCCGTTCAGTTCGGGGGCGACACGGATTGGCGTGGCGTTTTGTCCGCCATCGAAACTCTTTGTTCTGCCGAAGTCCGCCCGGTCATTGCCAAAGAGGTTGGCGGCGGTATCGCAGGACCAGTTGCAAAAGCACTCAAAGATGCAGGCGTGTCAGTCATTGATGTTGCCGGATCTGGTGGCACGAGTTGGGCTGCCGTTGAGGCAGAGCGGGCCCAGGACGAGAAAGCGCGGGCTGTCGCATCAGCATTCCGAGATTGGGGCATCCCAACAGCGCAAGCGATTGTGGACGTTCGCAAAGCATGCCCACAGACCCCGATCATTGCGTCAGGTGGCATTCGCAACGGGATTGATGCGGCAAAGGCCATCCGTCTTGGTGCAACATTGGTTGGGCAGGCCGGTGGCGTCCTTCAATCTGCAGTTCACGGCTCGAAGGCGCTGATCGACAACCTGTCGATTTCAATCGAGCAACTGAAAGTCGTCTGCTTTTGCACGGGCTCGGCGGACCTGTCGGACTTGCGCAAAGCGCGCGCGGTTGCATCCGATCCGAACTGGCTCGCGTAACTTCCTCAATCAAACATATTGGGCGTTTACCTGCCCCCTCATCGAGACATCACATGCAGTTGAAAACAGACACCGGCCGCAACGCCAAACGTGCAATCGTTATCGGTTCAGGATTTGGCGGTATAGCTGCTGCATTGCGGCTGCGGTTCAAAGGCTATGACGTCGAGGTGTTTGACCGTGCGCCGATGCTAGGTGGCCGGGCTCAGGTGTTCGAGCGTGACGGCTATCGTCACGATGCCGGGCCGACCGTCATTACCGCACCATTCCTGTTCGATGAACTTTTCACGCTGTTTGGCAAGAAGCGCGAGGACTACGTCGATTTCGTTCCGCTTTCACCGTGGTACCGGTTCCGCTTTCAAGACGGGTCAACGTTCGATTATGGCGGGACCGTCGCGGACACGTTGGAAGAGATCCGCCGTGTTGAACCTGCGGATGTCGAGGGCTACCAGAAGATGCTCGCGCACTCCGAAAAGCTGTTTGACGCCGGTTTTACCAAGCTTGCCGACGAGCCCTTCCATGACGTCGCAATGATGATGTCGCAAGCGCCGCGTCTCGTGCAACTCGGTGCCTACCGAACTGTTTGGCAAATGGTGTCCAAGTACCTCAAGAACCCGAAACTCCGTGAGGCGTTTTCAATTCAGCCGCTGCTGGTCGGTGGTAGCCCGTTTGATACCACCAGTATTTATGGCCTGATCCACTATCTCGAGCGTGAGTGGGGTGTGTTCTTTGCGATGGGTGGTACCGGGTCTTTGGTGGGCGCACTAGGGCGGCTGATGGAAGAAGAAGGTGTCAATGTTCACCTTGAGACAACGGTTGATGAAGTCATCATCGAGAACAAGACCGCTTGTGGCGTGAAGCTGGCGGGTGGCCAAGAAATTCGCGCTGATATCGTCGTTTCCAATGCCGACCCGCTTCACCTGTATGGCTCGATGGTGCCAAAAAGCGTGCAAGCCGCGACGACAAAGATGAAGACCAAATCTCGTCTATCTATGGGTCTTTATGTCTTGTACTTCGGGACGACGAAAACCTATCCGGATGTCGCGCACCACACGATTTGGATGGGACCGCGATTTAGAGAGCTGTTGAGCGATATCTTCAAGAAGAAGTCATTGTCTGAGGACTTTTCGCTTTACCTGCATCGGCCAACGGCTACGGACCCGAGTTTTGCACCTGAAGGCTGTGACAGTTTTTACGTACTGGCCCCAGTCCCGAACCAGAATGGTGAAATTGACTGGTCAGTCGAGGGACCCAAGCTGCAGGAGCGTATTGTTCAAGCGTTGGATGAGACGATGTTACCTGGCCTGAAAGAGAACATCACCGCCGACTTCTATATGACGCCTGATGACTTTGCCGATGACTACCTCAGCGTCGCAGGTGCCGGGTTCTCGATCGCCCCGTTCTTCACCCAGTCGGCCTACTTCCGTTTTCATAATCAGGCTGAGGGCTTGAAGAACCTCTATCTCGTCGGTGCTGGCACACATCCGGGTGCGGGCATGCCAGGCGTTTTGTGTTCCGCCAAGGTCATCGAGAAGCTGATACCGGATGTGGAAACCGCAGAGGCTCTCTCTGCGTAAACTTCATATGAGATTTGCGTCTTGCTGCATAATCAGCGGGACCACTGCATATGGAGACGTTTGCTTATGTTGAGACACGCAGCTCAGGCCGTTGGCGCAATGGTTGCCATTGCGACGGCTTCCAACGTTGTGTTGGCCAACCCCAAACAGTCGGGGTCAGCGCATGACTTCCAATTTGAGGCAATCAACGGTTCAGACCTGCCGCTGAAGTCTTTTCGGGGCAAGGCCGTGCTTGTTGTGAACACGGCGTCGCTCTGCGGATTTACGCGCCAATACGAGGGACTACAGTCACTGTGGTCGCGATATAGCGAGCGCGGTCTGGTTGTCGTCGGTGTGCCTTCAAATGATTTTGGCGGACAAGAGCCGAAGTCTGACAGCGAAATCGCGAATTTCTGTAAAGGAGCTTTTGGTGTCACGTTTCCACTGACGTCTAAGACAAGTGTACGGGGCTCTGATGCTCATCCGTTCTACGTTTGGGCGCGCGATACTTTGGGAGCGGAAGCTGCCCCGCGCTGGAACTTCCATAAGTACCTCATAGACGGCAATGGGAAGCTTGTTTCCAGTTTTTCAACAATGGTCAGCCCCTCTGCGAAGGAACTCCAGACGGCCATCGAGGCAGAGCTTGAAAAGCTTCCAAAGAAGTCGGCTGCACTGGAAGCCACACGCCCATGAGTATTACAAACGAAAGACGCGAGACCATGGCTCGGCAACGCGTGGAGGTGTTCTTCGATGGCAGTTGCCCGCTGTGCCGAAGTGAAATTGCGTTCTATCAGAAGCGAACCGACGACAGCACCGTGACCTACACAGATGTCTCAGAAGCTCATCGAGCTGGCCGTGATGTGGTAGCGGGGCTGGATGCAGAAACGGCTATGTCACGTTTTCACGTGCGCGACCATGATGGTCAGTTGCTCAGCGGTGCGGTTGCATTTGCCGCGCTGTGGCGCGCTGTTCCTGGATTTAAAACCGCTGGGAAAATTGCAGCGCTATGGGGCATTCGCCATATTTTGGAAATCGCCTATCGCGGGTTCTTAGTGTTTCGACCCAGTATTCAACGGTTTGTTTCCGGCAGGCAGGAGGCGCGCTGTGCCGACGGTAGCTGCCAGCGCTGAGTGTCAAAACCCATAAGCGCCAGCCCAGCCTCCCACCAGTAGAGAGAATACGACGACGACGGTTAGCGGAAATCGCAAAGCGGCATACCACTTGGGTGCGTATCCTGTGTTGATCATCCGAAAATCGTAGGCGAGGAGTGCTGCGAAGCTTGCCGCCATAACAGCCATGGCGGGGCCAGGGGTTAGCGTGATTAATGCAAACCATCCCACCAATGCGGGCACCACACTTAATGCATACGTTAACAATCCGGGATTCTGGTTTGGGCTGTTCTGCGTTGCGGCGATGGGTCCGCGCATGGCAAGTCCCCAATGCACGCCGCTCATGAATGACAGGATGATCGCGCCATAGGTTAAAAGTGCCAGTGTTGCCCAGGAACGGTTAATGCCTGTGTCGACGACCATACTCACAGATAGGGCGACAAACGGAATGAGGCCCGCGAGACCCAGTACCCAGGCTGATGGCGGTACCCTTTTCTGATCCAGCGATGACGTCATCTTCGTTTTCTCCACTGGCTTGTATTTCACCACTCGCAAATTGCCGCTCACACGCATCGCCGAGTGCGTCCCCGCCATCTATGCTTTCGCTCTTCAAGACATATCACCGGAGACCCTGCACCTATGACCACAAAGCAACGTGTACTCGTGTTTGGAGGCTCAGATGGTATCGGCGAAGCCATCGCCCGGATGCTTGCCACCGACGGTGCCGACGTCTTTATCACGTCTCGCGATCTGCAAAAGGCCCAAGGTGCTGCGCGAGAGATTGGTGGCAACGCGACGGGGTTGCGGGTCGACGCTTTCGAGCCTGCAACAATTGACGACGCCGTTTCTGAAGCGACGGCTGGCGGCCACCTGACTGGCTTGGCCTACTGCATAGGTTCCATCGATCTCAAGCCGTTGTCGCGCACGACGGCGGATGATTTTGCGCGTTCCTATGCTTTGAACGTCATCGGAGCCGCAATGGCGACGAAAGCCGCGTCGCCGTCGCTCAAGGCCTCGGGGGGCGGCTCGGTGGTTTTGTTCTCGACCGTTGCTGCGCGCCAGGGCTTCGTCAATCATTCCATTATCGCGGCCGCGAAGTCTGGCGTTGAAGGGCTGACCGTTTCGCTCGCTGCCGAATTGGCCCCCAACGTGCGGGTCAACGCCATTGCACCGAGCCTTACGGACACACCGATTGCAGCGCCTCTTTTGAGCAGTGAAACCGTTGCGAAATCGATCGCGCAGCAACACCCCTTGCAGCGATTGGGAACACCTCCGGACCATGCTGCGATGGCGTGCCTGCTTCTTTCGCCTGCTTCGAGTTGGATCACGGGGCAGGTCGTTGGTGTTGACGGTGGACGGGGCAGTCTGCGAACGGGGCGGAGCTAGGCGGTAGCCCGCTCACGGGGTGTTGAAGATGTAACGTGTGCGCAACTTCTGAGTTGTTCTTGTGGGGCTGGAAGGAGTCACCGAGCTTCTCGGGCGTGTGGTGAGCCGATTTCGGGCATCTCTTAACGCTGCGTTTGCCTTTTCTATGCAGACTTCGCGTACGCACGCAAAGTGTGGCGATTGAGAGACATTGGAAAAACTGTTCTTTGATTCTGGCTCGAATTTCCGAGCCAAGAACAATGAGGGGCTTGCTCCAAGAGCTGATCGCCTTACTACTAAGTCTCGACTTCGGGGCTTTGAGAGATCTGTTCACTCAGCGTATTTGCAAGCGCTGACGGTTCCACGACGTAGTCAATTCAAGGAATCTCACCCATGTCCAAGTTCGTTTCCTACAGCCGATCCGTCGTTGGAGCGCTGCTTGCGTTCGCGATGGTCGGAACTGCACCATCCTCAGCAAAAGCCCAGGATTTCTTCTCGGCTCTGTTCGGTGGTGGTGCCGGATACAGCAGCTCTGTATCATTCTCGAAAAAGTACAGACCACGCCAGGTCATTGTCAGCTTTGGCGACCGCAAGCTCTACTGGATCTATAAGCGCGGCGAGGCGATCAGCTATCCGATCGCAGTTCCACGTCCGAAAAGCATTTGGGCAGGGACAATGCGCGTGACGCAGAAGCGGAAGAACCCTGGTTGGACACCAACACCTTCCATGCGTCGCGAAAATCCGAAGCTTCCCGTGCATGTTCCAGGCGGACACCCACTGAACCCCACTCTGCTGCAGCCATGTTGAGTTTGGCAGCAGGCGAAATCGACGAATCTGGTCTCGCGCGATGGATAGCCGATA
>JBCBRD010000182.1:0-6660 GCA_039819885.1 Pseudomonadota bacterium | reverse complement strand
GGGAATTCAACCGGATCGACGACGAAGCTATCGGTTGCGAAAGCGAGCTGTGCGCCGGGTTGGACAAGCGCTGAAGATGTCAGGCGGGCTTGATCTTCTTGGTCTTTGGCGTCGGCGTATCCGAAGACTGACACGAACACATTGTCAATGAGGTCACGCATGGCCTTACCGCCGCCACCGTGAGCGAGCGTGACGTACTTGGCGTTTAATGTGCTTGGCGCGAGATCAGGTGCCGGGATGGGTTTGGAAGGCATGATGGTCATTCGGCAGCCTCCCTATGTCCACCGTACTGATAGTAGGCCGCGCAAGCGCCTTCCGATGACACCATGAGTGCGCCAAGAGGCGTCTCGGGATTGCACTCACCACCGAATTTTGGACAGGCAATGGGTTTTATCCGACCGGTCATGACATCACCGCATCGGCATCCGTCTGGTTCGCCCGCTGTGCGACTGGGAGCTCCGTAGCCGATCTTGAACTTGCGCTCTGCATCAAAGGCCGCATAGCGCTCGCGAATTTTTAAGCCAGAGCTATCGATCTCGCCCAATCCCCGCCACTCGAATTTATCGCGCAGTTCGTAGACGTCTTCGCATGCTGCGATGGCGGTTGGGTTGCCCTCATCTGGCACCACGCGGGCATACTGGTTTTCGACATCTGCCCGACCGTCGGCGATTTGCTGAAGCACCATTAGGACGGATTGGAGTAGGTCAACGGGTTCAAAGCCGGCCACAACAATAGGTTTGCCGAAGTCGCGAGGGATGAAGCGGTAGGGTTCAATGCCGATGACCATTGATACATGGCCTGGGCCGACAAACCCATCGATCTTGACGTAAGGGTCTTGGAGAAGCGCTTTGATTGGTGGTGGGACGGTGATGTGGTTGCAGAACATCGAGAAGTTGGTGATGTCATCGATTGCAGCTTGCTGTACGCAAAGTGCGGTCGACGGTGTTGTCGTTTCAAAACCGAGGCCGAAGAAAACCACTTCGCGATCCGGATTGCGGCGTGCCAGTTCGAGGGCGTCGAGTGGCGAGTAGACCATGCGCACGTCTGCGCCTTCAGCCTTTGCTTGGAGTAGTGACTTTTGACTTCCGGGCACGCGCATCGCGTCGCCGAATGTGGTGAAGATGACTTCCGGCCGCTCAGCCAACTCCACGCATTCATCCACGCGGCTCATGGGCAGAACACAAACTGGGCACCCAGGGCCATGGATAAACTCAAGGCCGGGTGGTGTAAGCTTATCAAGACCGTAACGGAAGATCGCGTGTGTATGCCCGCCGCAGATCTCCATGATTGAAACGGGGTCGTCTGCCGTTGCACCTATCTTTGCGATCGTTCGATCGATGGCGGCAAGAACATTTCTGGCGGCCACTGGATCGCGAAACTCATCGGCGTACTTCATCGTGCCCGCTCCTCATTCGGCCGCAGTGACGCGCAGTTGTTCTTGCGATGCGCGCATGGCTTCGATTTCTTCCTGGGCTTCACCAAGCATCTGCAGAACCTTCATGGTTTCTGCGGCTTCGGCTTCATTGATGCGGCTCATGGCAAAACCGACATGGATGAGCGCCCATGTGCCGATGAGATCATCCAATGACCCATCGCCTATGACGCACGCGACGTTGACTTCGCGTTTCACACCCGACACATCGACCATTGCGAGCTTGCGTTCTGCGTCAGAGATTTCGACAATCTGACCAGGGATTCCGAGACACATTGGCGTTTCCTCGTTCGTGTTGATGCAGCGCGATGACCGCTTGGCCAAGCGCTACGCTCCCGTCGTTCGCGGGAGTTTTTGAATGTGTGAGCACGTCGCGTTCGCAAGCCTCTAGCCCTTTGTGGACCAGCTCAAGAAGCGTTGCGTTTTGGAAGCAGCCGCCGGTAAGGGCGACGGTTGCGAGGTTTTCTGAGTCACAGAATCTGTCTGCGAGTGTGACGATGGCCCTGGCCAAGCCACGGTGAAAGCGGGCTGAGATTGTACCGACCGGTGTTTGCAAAATGAGATCACCGAGGAGAGCGCGCCAGGCCCAAACCGGCTCGATGTAGGGCATGCCCTTGCCACCCAGCCGAGGTGTCGTGAATGGGTAGATCAAGTCATCTGGCTCGTTGAGAGCGTCACGATCAAGGGCTGCCTCAAACAGCATGGCGGCTTGACCTTCGTAATCTTGTCGGTCCCATGCCAATCCGGTCATGGCGGCAGCAGCATCAAACAGTCGCCCGCAGGATGACGCCAACGGCGTGTTCAAGTCGGTCTTGATCATCTGTTCGATTGCCGTCAGAGGTGCCGACTTAAAGCGCTCGAAAAGGGGGAGTTCGCAGTAGTTCATTGCGAAGTCCGCTGCGCCAATTTCCGCTAAGATTTGCGCATACGCGTTGCGCCACGGTTCGCGTGCGGCTGCTGTGCCGCCGGGCATCGCGACGGGTTTCAGGCAGCCGAGCCGTTCAAAACCGGCGTAACTGCACTTGAGGAATTCGCCGCCCCAGATTGTTCCATCCGCACCAAGACCGAGCCCATCCATTGCGATGCCGAGGACAGCCGGTGCGTCTGCAGGCCAATTGTTTTCGACCATGCAGGCTGTGACGTGGGCATGGTGATGTTGAATCTTGTAGACTGGGACTTGATGTTGAGCGGCCAACTCAAGTCCATGTTTGGACGAGATGTACTCTGGGTGCTGGTCGACCGCGATCACTTCAGGCTTATGTTCGAACAGTCTTGCGTAGAGGTTCAGGTTGTGTGCGACGTCGTCGGATGTGGCGGCGTTTTCCAGATCGCCCATGTGCTGACTTAAGATCGCCTGGCCGTTCTTAATCAAGCAGAATGTATTTTTGAGTTCGGCACCCAGTGCCAACACCTGGGTCTCACCTGCAAAGCCCAAAGGCAAAGGCAGGGGTGCTGGGGCATAGCCGCGGGCCCGGCGTAGACTGCGCGGTTTCCCAAGATCTATCCGTATAACGCTGTCATCGATCCGATTGGCGATGTCGCGATCGTGCATCAATGCAAAGTCGGCGACACTGGCTAATTCTACACGTACTGCCTCGTTGGTGGTGCACTGGGGGTGACCGGATATGTTGCCGCTGGTCATCACAACAGGGCGATCAACACGGCGCATCATCAGGTGATGCATCGGTGTGTTGGGCAGCATGAAGCCGATATGATCGAGGCCTGGTGCTACGTCGTCTGGAAGAGTGTCCCCATTGGCTGCGAGAAGCACGATCGGGGCTTCGGGCGATTCAAGGAGTGCGGCTTCGTCGTTCGATACCCGTGCATAGCGTCTTATGACATCGATATCGCGCGCCATGAGCGCCAGCGCTTTGCTGTATCGCTTCTTACGGCTACGCAACGTTTGGACAACGTCTGCATTCGTCGCATCGCAGGCCAAATGAAAACCACCGAGGCCCTTGATGGCGACGATGAACCCCTTCAGCAGCATCCCGCCAACAGAGTCGACGTCGTCCAACATCGAAAACGATTCGTGACTGACAGCACCATCGTCGAGCCGTTCAATCCAAGCGTGAGGCCCGCATGTGTGGCAGGCGATTGGTTGAGCGTGGAAGCGTCGGTCGGATGGGTTTTCATACTCTGCTGCACATGCTGGACAGGTGTCGAACGTTCGCATGGTCGTTGATGTGCGATCGTAGGGCGCAGCCTCGATGATTGAAAAGCGTGGGCCGCAATTGGTGCAGTTTGTGAAGGGATAGCGGAAGCGGTTTGCAAACGGATCGCGGATTTCGGCGATGCAATCCGGGCAGGATGCGGCATCCGGCGCAATCGCAGTTGCCATGGTGCCAATGGGGTTGCGTGTGGAGGGTTCGATGGAAAAATCCCCTGGCGCCGGGGCTGCGACCTCGCTATGCGTGATTGTGTCGATGCTGGCAAGTTTTGGGAGTTCGTTTTCTAGGCGGCCCATGAAGTCGTCGACCTTGCTGCCCCAAAGCTTTATCTCGACGCCATCGTTGGTGTTGCGAACGTCACCTGTCAGCCCGAGCTCGGTCGCAATGCGCCATACAGTCGGGCGGAACCCGACACCTTGAACTTGTCCGCGAACGATGAGTGATACGCCTGTGCACCCTTGGGGCATTACGCAAGCTCCCACAGCAGAATGCGGTTGTTGCCGCTATCAGCAATCGCAATGGTGTCGCCAAGAATGGACAGTCCATAGGGCCAGCAAACCGTGTCGCGTTCAGGGAAGCCCCAACGGTTGTCACCTTTGGAGGCAAAGTCGGGTTGGCATGATAGTCGGTCGGCGGCTGCCCCTGTGCCACTGTCTGCAAACGCGGTCATTCGCGAGTTGGCGGTGTCGGCGACGATGAGCCGTTGGCCATGTACACCAATGGCATACGGCATGTTCATCGTTGCATCTGACGGATAATAGGATGCGCCATTGTGGTCGCAGCTCGATAGGTCTGATTGCCCAATGACCGTGTCGCAGGGCGTGCCGTTGCTTTGCGGCATTGATGACCAGAGCATGATGCGGTTGTTGCCAGCATCGGAGACGGCAAGCTTGCCGTTCCAAATTGCGATCCCGTGTGGCCACCTCATGCCGATTGAACCGATATCCGCACCAGCGTTTTCGTTGCGATTGTCGAAGGTGGTTTGCCCGAGCACGTGGTTGGCAGGCTGACCTGTTTCGTGAGGGTCGTCCCAGATGAGGACCCGTCGATTGCCCGTATCGGCCACAAACAAACGACCTTCGATTTCAGCGACGCCGTAGGGCCAGTTCATTGTCTGCGCGGTTGGGCTGTCCTTGCCAAGATTAGCGTGAACCGAGGCTGCGTCTGGCTGACCCAGAACAATATCAGCTGGTTGGTTGGAGGCTGTTGGAACCCTTTTCCAGATCAGCACGCGGTGGTTCCAGGCATCGGCTACAGCAAGCCCGCCGCGATATCCGCAGATGCCGGTTGGAACGTTGACAGATGCCGCCGTTGGGTCTGCTTTGCCATTACGCCCCTCTTTCGCGAAGTCTGTCTGGCCGATCACGATATCCGCTGGAGCGTTGTCTGTCGTTGGCGTTCTCCGCCAACCCAGAATGCGGTGATGACCGGTGTCTGAGACCCACAATGAGCCATCCGATAGCAGAGCGGCTCCCCGCGCGCCGAACATTGTTGATCTCGATGGGGCAATGCCGCTTGCAAAGTCGCCTTCAGACCATCCAAGAATAGCGTAGGGCCCTTCGGGCTTGAGCAGCGGTTCACCGTGTGATGCGGTGCCCGGTGCCTTGAGTGGCTGGAAGGATGACGATGAGATCCGGGTCAACATGGCTTCACCTCGTGAGCCGGATTTCGACGCGGTCGCCGACAACGCGGACCCCGTGCGGTTGCAATTGGACCTCGGGTGCAGTCAGGCACTCGCCGCTTTCCAGCGAATACCTGAACCCATGGAAGGGGCACGTGATAAGGCCGCTGTCGATGTTGCCGCCATCGAGTGCCAGCCCCATGTGTGCGCAGGCGTTCTCAAAGCAGGAGACGCGATCACCGAAGCGGGAGAGCAAAACGCTATGCCCATCGAGATCCTTGGTCTGGGTATCTCCGTCAGGCAGATCATTCAGCTTCGACGCGAAAAGCCATCCATCGGCTTTGTAGTCTGCGAATGGTGATGCGAAATGGACCTGGTCCTTATCGCCGCCACCGCCGAGCCCTTTGATTTGTTTGACCTCGGTAAGCTCAGGAACGGCATCTTGAACGGCCTTTTTCACGCCCGAGTAGAACGTCAGTGCTGATGCTGGGCAACCATCGCAGGCACCCAGGAAACGGACGTCGACGCGCGGTGGTTCAACGCCAACCAATTCAACGTCGCCACCGTGGCTCGCCAGCATTGGGCGGATGTTCTCAAGGGCATCTTCCACGCGTTCATGAAGAGATGGCTTCAAGATCCCGTGGCGCCGCAGGACTGCATAGACGACTTCGTCAGTGGCCGCTTCTCTGAGCGCTCCACCAATGCCGGGCACTGACTTTAATGCGCCAATCAGCCGCCGGAATGCTTCCGCGTTGAGATCGTCTATGGCTGTTGCCCGGGCATTGGAGGCGGCCGCAGTTTCGCTCGGCCAGTTATCCGCCAGTGCTTCAAGGGCCTTGATGTCAGACAGCATGGCATCAAGTGGGCGCGGGGCATTGGAGTTGTGTTGAGTTGGAGAGGCGGGGTGCATGGTCTCGCTGCTGGTTTGACCGCGCGTTGCCACGGCATCAGACTCCGTCTTCGTCTCTGGTGTCTGCGCCGTCTCCATCTCGTTGCCCTTTTCCTTTTCCTTGGTGACTTAGGCCGTTTTCACGCTCGTTTTGTTCATGCGTATTTCAAGTCTTTGAAGAGGTAAGGTTGGAGCAATCCGCCCACCGCGCCGCCTGCTGCGGTTGCGATGAAAACGGGTGCAAACTGTGCAACGATGAGTGTTGTCAAAACCCCGCCTCCAGCGCCGATTGCCAGTTGACGCATGGCTTTAGCGTTGTCCTGAAAGAGTTTGCCAGCCACGAAGAGCTTGGCGGAGTCCATTGCCATTTCAAACATTTCAGACGTCTCCGCTATCCGATGAGCATGAGTGCGATAAGGCCGATGACCGTGGCGCTGCCACCTGCAATGAGGCCGTAAAGGGCGCCCATGTAAGAGGCCAATTCATTGCCCAGATCTTCTCCGGCCAGCTTCATGCTCATCGGATATCGGAGACGTCAGAAAAGTTT
>JBCBRD010000181.1:0-6679 GCA_039819885.1 Pseudomonadota bacterium | reverse complement strand
AGCACGATCGGAACATCTATAGTTTTGATCGTTTCCAGCAAAAGCGCATCCTTTGCCGGCTCAGTCGCGCGATCAAACAGCAAGTCAACGGCGATTGCCTTGGGCTGCAAAGTGTCAATCGCCTTGAGCAGGCCGCTCACCCATCCACGGTCGATTGGAGACACGTACGGCAAGTCGACCAGTGCGTCTTCATTGATCAGAACAATTGCAATATCGGGATGCTCGGCCGGCAGGACATCCGCCACCATGGCCACTTGGACATCATTCGAGGTCTCGATCAGCTTCACAATCTGCTGAGGCATCCAATTGGGCGTGAGCAATTGAGTTGAGAACTGCCCAGGCACGCGCCCAATCAAATGGGCAACAACGGCAGCAAACAAAAAAGCAATAATCGCCCCGAAAACTGCGGGTTCGAGCGTTCGGTTTCTTGTCACGCGGGTGGTCTCGAAAGAGCTGTCTTTGAGGGGCGAGCGTGCCCGAACCGGTACTCAGCCATCACGGACACAGTGAACGGAGGAGGAGCAAATGCGGCACGAGTACGGCATCATCCTCATTTCTGAGGCATAAATGCTGTTCAGACGTCAGCAATAGTGTAACCTTTCCGAGGGTAAAATCGACCCAACATCAATGGAGACTAGGGCGCGGTGATCGCGTTCTAGGGTAGCGCGTTCCAATGAGGTCGACAGACATGACGGCAACTTCCTTAAATGGCTTAAGAAACGGTGGGTCCGCCATGGATCTGGCCGATGAGAGAATGGACCAAATCCGAGAATTGCTGATTGGCGATGTCGTTCGCGAATTCGAAGGCCGCATATCGGGGCTCGAAGGGCGTGTCCGTGAACTTGAAAATGAACTCGCGCGTCGCGTTGAGGCATTGGACATGCGGCTTGAAGCACTGGCTGGAGAAGTCACTGGCGAACGCCGAGCAGCCTTTGACGAACTTTCGAAGGGCATTGCAGATCTCGGTCAACGCATCAAGCAGATCTCTCGTGTCTGACACAGGTCCGAGTTGGCCATGAACACGACTGGCCATGGACCTGGATGGAAGACTGAAACCAAATGAGAGAATGCTGGCGACCAGCAATTTAATCCGTCCACACCTGAAATGTGTGTAGAGTGAAAGTAAAGAGCCCCCTATTTGAAGGTGCGAGGGCGAATTCGGTGTGCAACCCTTGGATCACGCCAGAAGCAAACTGCTGAAAAACCTGATTGAGGACCAATGTCTCAGGGTGTGACGAAGCTCAAAGAGCTGCTGTTTGATAGCGAGAAACAAACCTTGTCGGATCTGCAAAGCCGGCTTGAACATCTCGGCTCGACCAGTCGCGAAGAGCGAAGCAGACTGGCCAACGAAATCGCCGAACTCGCAAGCCGCGAGGCAGGCTACCGCTTAGAGCTGAGCCAACGTCTTGATGACGTGTTCTCGCGCGCTGGCACCCAGGAAAGGTTTCAGACAAGCGTCGCAACAGTCCTCGACAAAGCCCTCAGTGACGCTGAAGTCTCACGGCATGGAGAGCTGTCAGAGGCGATTGCACCGCTCGTTACAAAAACCATCAAAACTGAAATCCGCAACTCACAGGACGATCTGGTCGAAGCGCTTTACCCAATGACCGGCCGCATGGTGCAGGCCTACGTCGCAAGCGCCATTAAAGACATGATGGACGAGATTAACCGGCGCATCGGCGACAACCCGGCCATGCTGCGATTGCGGGCAATCACCACCGGTCGCTCGGTCGCCGAACTGGCGCTCGCAGAAACGCAAAAACTCGATGTCAAAGAGATCTATCTGATCCGTCGTGGTACGGGCGAAGTCTTAGACCGATGGCCAGTTGCACCGTCTAAGAGCAATGTGGACCACTTGGTCAGCGGGGTACTCACTGCAGTCAATGAAGTCGCGGCCGAAGCGTTCAACGTCAAAGGCCAAGCACTACGTCGGCTTGAGGTCGACGATGATGCTGTCTACCTCCGCGTATCACCCAGCTATTTACTTGTCGCCAAATGTAAGGGCGTCGCACATGACTCTGTCGAAAAAATCATCGACGAAGAGTTCCTGCTCACACTGCAAAAACGCCTCGACACATCCAGCGAAAATCACACCCAATCACACGAGCCGACCGACACGGCTGCAATGGCCAGCGAAGAGGACGGCTCCAATCCAAATGCCACCCTGGGCGCGATGGCTGAACGGCTCCAGAACAGAATCGTCGAACGTCAGGAAGAATTGCGTTCAAGCGGCCTAAACCCTGTGAAGATCATTCTGTGGATTTTGGGTTTGGCACTCGCGACGTGGCTGGGATGGTTTGCCTACGAGCGCTACCAAACTGAACGCGTACGCACGATCGCAGGCAACGTGATCCAGGAAACTGTGGACCTAAAGGGATACCCAATTGAACTGCAGGTCGCCCCATATGGCGACAGCATTTCCGTCGGCGGCCTGACACCTTCAGGAGAAACAAAGTCAGCACTAATACTTGGCCTAAACGAAGCACTCCCGCACGTTCGTGTGCGCGATGAAACAACCGTTGTCGCGTCAGCCGATGCCAAGATCAAACCAGAAGTGGACAGGCTTCGTCGCGAAGTTACAGGCCTCAGTGAAAACGTCCCATCTGAAGTGTCGCGACTCCGCAGTGAATTGACAGGCCTCCGTCAGACTGTCGCACGCGAGGCAATTTCGCGCGCTGTCCGACGCACCACGGGGCGTCTTTCAACAATCGGCCTCGATCTCGATCAACTTGCCGACAACTTGAGCGCTGCCAGTCAGAAAACAACGGCACAGGAAGTAAGTGCGTCTTTAACCCAGACGGCCAGGACTTTGTCGGAAACCGACCTAACCGACGCCACGCCAATAGATGACATTGGAAAATTGATCGAAAGCTCAACAACAGCGATTGAAAGTGCAACTGCCAAGCTCACACGTGTTGTGGACCCCCAGGCGCGCAACGCACAGCCTTCTTCAACTTCAAAGCTGGCAACCGCAATTGGGAGAAGCCCACCAACCGGTGAGCCGGAATCCGCAATCGCCGAACGTGCGGAAATCTTGGCGCTCAAAGCAGAGCAGGTTGCAACGCTGGTGGTGGCTATCAAACAAGCATTAGCCTTGAACCCGACGGTGGAACCAACGGAACGCGAAATGCTGGTCGACTTCGCGGAGGCAAACGCCATCTTCTTTTCTACAGCAACAACCTATCGCAACACTAACGAAGCCGAACAGACGATGCGAGACCTGATCAACTTAGCAAAAGGCGGCAAGCTTCTGATCCGCGTTGTTGGCTATACCGATAACACCGGCAACAGAGATGATAATATTATCCTGGGTCAACAGCGTGCCGATAAGGTCCTGGAGGACTTGTTGGCCTTGGGGATGCCGCGTCAGCGTCTCGTCGCAATCGGTCGGGCTGACGGTAAGAACCTTGCACCTGTCACAGGCAATAACAGCCCCAACCGCCGCGTCCAGTTTGAAGTTGGATACGCCGGAGAAGTCGCGCAATGAGTGCCCGTAAAGTTATGCTGCTGGGCGAAATCGGCGTCGGAAAATCATCACTTGTCAGGCGGCTGACGCTGAATCAATTCGACGTCGACTATAAACCAACGCTTGGCGTGAACATTTACACCTACGACGTTCCTGAAAGCGTGCTCGAACAACCCACGACGCTCATTATCTGGGACACCGATGGCAACATGCGCCAGTCCATCTTCCGGCATGTATACATGCGCGAAGCCTCGGCAGCTCTGATCATCGGCGATGCGACACGGCCAGGAACACTGGACGTGATGGACGAACTTGGAGAGGGCTTCAGAGAGACCTTTCCAGGTCGCAAACATGGATTCATCATCAACAAGTCGGATCTGCTGGCACCCGGTGAAGATCCACCGATCCCACCTGCGTTGAATGCGCGTGCGGATGACATTACCATCACGAGTGCCAAAACCGGATACAATGTCGAGGAAGCGTTCCAGCGCCTGGCAATAGCGATTTTACGCCGAGATCAGTAGAGAAGACGGCCCCCATGTCCGGACCAAAACCCGACGCTGATCTCACAACGTCGCAACCAGCACCGCTACTCTCGGTAGCCCATCAGATTGCCGAGCGCGGCGTTTATGGCCTTGCATGGCTTGATCCAGACCTGAATGTTACATCGCGATTTGGGCCGATTACCGAAGCACTGAGTATTGGCGATCCAATATCGACCGGCCTGCCGATGCTAATCGGCTATGAAACGGAAATAAAGGAACTCACCGCAAGGGAAACGAGTGTTTTCAACCTCCCCAGCGTCAAGTTGATAACACCTGAACGCGAAGAACCAAGGTTGAATCTGACCGTCTTTCCCGACAGGGATAGCCCTGGTTACATATTGCTCATCGGGCGCGTGCTGACAGCCTCAGATTCAGATGTCGAGTTGACCAAACAGATGCGCGCACGGTTGATCGCCGAAGAGGAAGTGGCTCGAAAGTCCCGCGAGTTAGCAGTCGCAAACGCAGAACTGGAACTAGCAAACCGAGACCTCGAAGACTACGCAGCCGTCATATCGCATGACTTGAAATCCCCCCTCCGCGCGATGCGCTACATCGCCGATGATATCGAACACGCGCTAAAGACTGACGCACCAAACGAAGCCCGAAAGGCGCTTGCCACACTCAAGGGCCAAAGCCGCAGAATGTCGTCAATGCTCGGGGCCTTGCTGGACTACGCAAGCGTCGGCCGAAAATCTGACATGGTCGAACAAGTGGACACTAAGGCGCTCCTCACGAGGATTGTCGGCACCATGCCTGTTCCCGTCGACTTTCGAATCTCTATCGACGGCGACTGGCCCATCCTCTCAACCGTACTTGCACCGCTTGACATCGTAATCCGAAACCTCATCGACAACGCCATCAAGCACCACGATCGACCGTCGGGTCACATCGTTTTGATGGGGACTCCGGCTGCAGCCGGCCAATCGACCTTCGTATTTTCGGTTCTAGATGATGGCCCCGGCATCTCACACAACCACCACGAAGCAGTCTTTCTTCCATTCAGAACACTCAGCGGCGCGACAGAAGACGACGCAAGCAGCGGCATGGGGCTGGCGTTTGTCCGCCGCACAATCGAGACAGTTGGCGGTACGATCAATGTTATCTCTGATCCAGCAAAAACCCGCGGAACGAAGTTCGAGATCACTTGGCCCTGCGAATTGACACGGGACAGTTCTGGCCCCCCATCACGCACTAACCATCCGATGACTTTGTGAAATCCAGCAGCATTTCGAGCAGTTTGACTAAGTTGCCACTTGCTCGTTTTTACGCGAAAGTGTCTTTCGCAACGATCAACAGGATAATCGCATGTCAGCCGACAGCACACGATCAGGTGGCGAGCACCTGGAAAAACGCAGTGAGCTGTTGCGCACCGAAATGGGCCTTCACCAGCTTAGCGATATTTTGGTCGTTGAGGATGAAAAACGAGACGCAGACCGGATACAGGCCACGTTGCGCCTGATGGTCGGGTATGGCGAACTCGACGTTCGAACAGCATCGACGATATCGACAGCCGTTGATGCGGTTCTGGAACGCCAGCCGCAACTCGTGCTGTTGGATGATGCGCTTAAACCCTCCGATACCGCAACGGACACAATCCCATTCCTGCAGCGTGCAGGATATGCAGGCCCGATCGTTGTTATCAGTGGTCAAGTCACCCGTCGGAGACGAACAGAACTGATGCAGGCAGGCGCAACTGACGTCATCCACAAGGACGACGTAGAAAGCGTCAAAATACGAGAGTGCTTGGCAAAAATCTTTCCTGAAGAGGCTGCCACAACGCCTGCGCCTGTTAAGAAGCGCTCAAAGACCTGACTTAGCTATGTTGTGTCGGCGTTCACCCGATGGACCAGTGCTTCTGGCGGTGTATCGATCAAGCGTCAAAACATACGCCAAACGACCCGTTTTGATTTCCCATCCAATCCGCCATCAAACCAACCATGTGGGTGAGTCTCTTTAGCCACGGCCAAATTGGCTCGAATCAGGCCTTTTAGTCAGATGGTTTGATAGCGAAACCGGGGGGTATCGCAAATGACGCGGTCCATGCGAGCTGGCTTGGGACTTTTAAGCTTTGGTGCTGCTGGATTGGGCTTATTGGCCATCAACCCAACAGCGAATAGCGCCAACGACCCTGATCACCATGGCTATATATTTGCAATCAGCCACGGCCCAGGACTCTCGCTGGCAAACGCGAACGCGCCGAATATCGAACCGGAACGCATCACGACCTTCGCAGCGACGGCACGGTCCCTCGCGTGTGAAGTCGTTTTGAGCATCGGATCAATCGAAATTGGATCGCGTTGTGCCTATGAGATAGCCGATACGGAGTTACAGCCGAACCCAACAATAACAACAGGTTCAATCTCGACCGGTCAAAACTGAAGTCCGTAGCCAGGACCCAACACGACCTATCCGTGTCCCCCATTCGACCGTCTACATACAAAAAACCATAAGCGATGCAATCGTCCTATGCATCCAGACCTGACTGAGGCACAACCTCAGCCATGACATTTACAACAGACCAACTCTTGATCCTCGGCCTTTTGGGCGGCGTACTCGCAATGCTGGTATGGGGCCGTATACGCTATGATCTGGTAGCCTTTGGCGCCTTGGTCATTGCCGTCATCATCGGCGCAGTACCCGGCGACAAGGCATTCGAAGGCTTCGGCCA
>JBCBRD010000180.1:0-6709 GCA_039819885.1 Pseudomonadota bacterium | reverse complement strand
GGACTTGATGAACGTCGGCAAGGTCTTGAAGTTGGGTTGGTTCACAAAGGTGCGCAAGGTCGTACTTCCCTCCGCACTGCCGCTAATCTTCACCGGACTACGTCTCTCGTTGGGTGTGGGCTGGATGGTTTTGATTGCCGCTGAAATGTTGGCGCAAAACCCAGGTCTTGGAAAATTCGTGTGGGATGAGTTCCAGAACGGATCATCAAACTCCCTGGCCAAAATCATGGTCGCAGTCCTGACAATCGGCATCATCGGCTTCTTGCTCGACCGCATCGTCATGGCTTTCCAGACAATGACCACATACTCGACCACTCGCTAAACCGGAGCCCCAATTCATGGCCTTTCTCGAACTTAAAAACGTTTCGAAAAGCTACGGTGAGGGTAGCGCACGCACTGAGGTCCTCTCCGACATCAACTTGTCGGTCGAAGAGGGGGAGTTCATTGCGATTGTCGGCTTCTCTGGCAGTGGAAAGACGACGTTAATCTCGTCAATCGCCGGGTTGGTAAAACCCGACCAGGGCGAGGTCTTACTCAAAGGCAAGAAGGTCACCGAACCCGGTCCTGACCGAGGTTTGGTGTTCCAGAGTTACTCGTTGATGCCGTGGCTAACGGTTGGCGATAATGTCAGTCTCGCTGTCGACGCCGTTTTCCCCAAGGAGAGCAAGGACCAGCGCGCCGCGCGCTGCGACAAGTACATCGAGATGGTCGGTCTCGCTCACGCCAAAGACCGGCTGCCGTCCGAACTGTCTGGCGGCATGCGTCAGCGGGTCTCTGTGGCGCGCACACTGGCCATGAGCCCAGACATCCTGTTGCTCGATGAGCCGCTCTCGGCACTTGACGCTTTGACGCGTGCCAAGCTGCAAGACGAGATTGAGCAGATCTGGTCTCAAGAGAAAAAGACGGTGGTGCTGATCACAAATGACGTCGATGAGGCACTGCTTCTGGCGGACCGCGTGATCCCGCTGAACCCTGGACCAAAGGCAACGCTCGGTCCGGCGTTTAAAGTCGACCTGCCGCGACCCAGAGATCGCGCAGAACTCAACCACAATGAAACGTTCAAGGCTCTACGTGCCGAAGTCACAAAATACTTGATGGACATTGGCATCACCAACAAAGCGGCGACGACAGACGACAGTGTCGAACTTCCAAACGTCACGCCAATCACGCAGTCGCCACCAAAAGCATACCGGGATCAGGCGAAGGCGCTTTCGCCTGATCGCTACTTAGAGTTCTTCAACCTGAAGAAAGTCTACCCAACGCCAAAGGGTCCCCTCACGGTTTGTGAAGACTTCAACTTGATCATGAAGAAAGGCGAGTTCATCTCGTTGATCGGTCACTCAGGTTGCGGCAAGTCCACCGTGCTTTCCATGACTGCTGGCCTAAATGCCATCACCGATGGCGGCATTGTCCTTGATGGCAAAGAGGTCAGCGATGCAGGCCCCGACCGCGCAGTTGTGTTCCAGGCACCGTCTTTGATGCCGTGGTTGACTGCACGAGAAAACGTTCGCCTCGGCGTGGAACAAGTCTATCCGAAAGCCTCCAAAGCAGAACGTTCAGATATTGTTGACTACTACCTGAACCGTGTTGGCCTCGGCGATGCTCTCGACAAGCCATCCGCTGATATGTCGAACGGCATGCGTCAGCGGGTCGGTATCGCGCGCGCCTTCGCATTGTCACCCAAGCTCCTGCTTCTCGACGAGCCCTTCGGCATGCTGGACAGCCTCACGCGCTGGGAGCTGCAGGAAGTCCTCATGGAGGTCTGGAAGCGTACTCAAGTGACAGCCATTTGTGTGACTCATGATGTTGATGAAGCAATCCTCCTTGCCGACCGCGTGGTCATGATGACCAACGGTCCAAACGCAACGATCGGTCGGATCGTTGATATTGATATCCCAAGACCTCGCACGCGGCAGGCACTGTTGGCGCACCCCCGTTACTATGAATACCGCGAAGCGATCCTTGGCTTCCTGGAAGAATTCGAGCACGGAGCGGTCTCCAAAAACGACATCGCCGCTCAGGTTGAAGACAAGCAGGAAAACCAAACTGGCGAGAAGAAAGCCGGAAGCTTGGAGGACGCTGCATGACGCAGCGCCTCGTCATCATCGGCAACGGGATGGTTGGGTTGCGGTTCCTCGAGAACCTACTCGAAGCCGCGCCCAACCTGTACGAGATCACGGTCATCGGCGCAGAGCCGCGAGCGGCATATAATCGTGTGCTGTTGTCTCCTTTCCTTGCCGGAGAGATCGCGGCCGATGATGTCGCAATGAAGCCAACAAGTTGGTATGCGGAAAACAAAGTTGATCTACGTCTAGGCCAGCGGGCGAAGACCCTTGATGCGAAATCAAAATCCATCACGCTCGACAGCGGCGACACACTGAGCTTTGACATTTGTGTGCTCGCGACGGGGTCGAAACCCATTCGGTTGCCGATCCCCGGCGCAGACCAACTCAAGGGTGTCCACACGTTCCGGGACTTTGACGATGTGACCACATTTCGTTCGGTTGCCCAACCTGGCCGGCCCGCGGTTGTCATCGGTGGGGGACTTCTAGGGATTGAAACAGCGTACGGCCTGGCACGAGCTGGTGTTGAAGTCCATCTCGTCCATTTGATGGATCGCCTGATGGAGCGCCAACTCGATGCGAAAGGCGGCGCAATCCTAAAGTCCGCGCTCGAGGAACGAGGCATTGAAGTGCACCTCGAAGCCGCAACCGAGGTCATCTTAGATGATGGACAAGGTTCGGTCTCCGGGGTCCGGTTGCGAGATGGTAAAGAAATCCCAGGCGATATCGTGGTCATGGCCGTTGGCGTTCAGGCCAACACGGATCTTGCGAAAGATGCGTCACTTAACGTCGGGCGCGGCATCAAAGTCAGCGACAACTTGGAGACATCAGCACCGGGGGTCTACGCGCTGGGTGAATGCGCTGAACACCTCGGCGTCTGCTATGGGCTTGTCGAACCTGGCTACGATCAGGCTCTTGTTCTGGCTCACCACCTCGCTGACCAACCAACCCTGTATGCGGGTAACGTGCTTTCAACAAACCTGAAAGTTTCAGGCGTACCCGTCTTCTCAGCCGGCGACTTTTCCGGCGACGGCACACACAGCGTCATCACTCAGGATGAAGCGCACAAATCGTACCGGCGCCTGTTTGTGAAAGACAACAATCTGGTCGGTGTCGTACTCGTTGGAGATACGGCAGATGCTCTTTGGTATCGCGATTTGATCGCTGAGCGCACCGACATTTCGCCATTCAAAGACGCACTGGCATTCGGACCTGCATTCGCCAACGCGGCATAAACCGAAAAAGAAAAAATGAGCGGACAAGACTTTTCAGACGAACAAAAACGCTATCTTGAAGGCTTCGTCTCCGGCGTTCAATCATCCCGCGCAGCGGCCGGGTTGAAGCCGCTCGGAGGCGGTGGTGCAGATGGTGGAAGCGGTGAACCAGCCGGTCCAGACGCCGAGCATCTCAAAGCCATGGCGGCCCAGGAAGCGGCCGGTGGCAAGCTGGTCAACGAAGAAAAAGCCAAGCGCGAAGATCATCCGTTCGATGCTTACCCACGGCTGCGTGCGGATGCCCTTGCTGGAAACTTTCCCAAAGGTGTCGACAACTTTCGCTGGCGCTTTCATGGCCTCTACTACGTAGCACCGACGCAAGATGCCTTCATGTGCCGGATGCGTATTCCAGGAGGCATCCTCAAAGCCTGGCAATTCGCTGGCATCGCGGACCTGGCTGATCAGCATGGCGGTGGTTACGCCCACGTCACGACCCGCGCAAACCTGCAGATCCGTGAGATCCCGGCGGCCGAGGGCCCCAAGCTGATCGAAGCGCTGACCGACATCGGCGTGAATCCAAAAGGGTCTGGCGCGGACAACATCCGCAATGTGACCGGTGCAGCAACCGCGGGTATCGACCCACAAGAATTGCTGGACACCCGACCCTACGCCAAAGCGTGGCACCACCACATCATGAATACGCGCGTGCTGTACGGCTTGCCGCGAAAATTCAATGTCTCGTTTGATGGCGGTGGCCTGATCCCAACGCTCGAAGAGACCAACGACATCGCGTTTACCGCTGTGAAGGTCGCAGACCCAACCGCAGAAACTGGCGAGGTTCTGTTCCGCCTCGGACTGGGTGGCATTACTGGTCATTGCGATTTCGCCCGGCCAACTGGTGCTTACGTCAAACCCGATGAGGCAACAGAAGTCGCCGATGCGATTGTGCACGTTTTCATACAGCATGGCATTCGCACTGATCGTAAGAAGGCTCGGCTCAAATACGTGCTGGACGATTGGGGCTTTGAGAAGTTCTTAGCCGAAGTAGAACAGCACCTCGACCGCAAACTCCTGCGCCTGGCTGACGAGCAGTTGATTCCTGCCCAGACAACCGACCGACAGGCGCATATCGGCGTGCATCCACAAAAGCAGGACGGCTTGGTTTGGGTCGGCGTGACGACTTTGGTTGGCCGTCTAACGACGGACCAAATGCGCTCACTCTCCGAGATGGCGACCGAGTTCGGTGATGGAGATATTCGTCTGACCGTTTGGCAGAACCTGATTATTTCGGGTGTGAAGTCGACGGACGTGGAAACATTCGAGAAGCGTCTCAACGAGATTGGTCTGACCAGCAAAGCAAACGCGGTTCGTGCTGGTCTTGTAGCCTGTACGGGCAACACAGGTTGTAAGTTTGCGGCCTCGAACACCAAAGGAACGGCAGCTAAAATCGCAGACTATTTGGACACCCGTATTGAGATGGACCAGCCCGTAAACATCCACCTGACGGGCTGCCACCATTCCTGCGCACAACACTACATTGGTGACATCGGTATGATCGCGTGCCGCGTGCCCGAAGCGCCAGATAGCGATGACACCGTCGAAGGTTTTCATGTCCTTCTGGGCGGTGGATTCGGAAGTGATCCGAAAATCGCCCGCGAACTCTATCCCGACACCCGCGTCGAGGATTGCCCGCAATTGATCGAGAAAATTCTGAAAACCTATATGAGTCATCGCGAAAACGCGGATGAGACGTTTTTCGCGTTTGCCGATCGCCATAATACCGATGCCCTCAAGACCCTGATTGACAGCCAGGAGACAGCACAATGACCGTACAGGAACGTCCCCGTACAGATGTGCCGGTGATCCCCGAGACAGCGCCCTTCGATGAAGATCAGCGCGCCTGGTTGAATGGCTTCTTCGCGGGTCTCCTATCTTTGGACTCAGCCGCAGCTTCCACCGTGGTTGCCAATGGCATGCTGCCACCAGAAGCCAGCAACGCCATCGCGGGTGACGGCGATGACGGTGAAGATCCGTGGCACGATCCAGCCATGCCGATTTCAGAACGCATGGAGTTATCCGAGGGACGCCCGGTTCGACGCAAACTCTACGCCGCCATGGCCCAACAAGACTGCGGGCAGTGCGGTTACCTCTGCGAGAGCTATGCCGAAGCTTTGGTATCCGGCGAAGAAGGGCGACAAAATCTATGTGTTCCCGGTGGGAAGGAAACCACCCGGATGCTGAAAAAGCTGATGGAGGAAGCGCCAGACGTTGCTCCTTCAGCGGAAGCAGACACCACACCGGCCGCACCCGCTGCCGACGTGGTTCCAGGTTACGCGCGTGAAGCACCAGTCGAAGCCAAGTTCGTGTCTGCCACGCGGATCACAGGCGCATCATCCGAAAAAGATACCCGCCACGTCGTCTTTGATCTGAATGGAACAGATCTTGATTACGTGCCAGGTGACAGTTTTGGTGTGTACGTCACCAACGAGCCAAGCCTGGTTGATGACGTTATTGCGGCGATTGACGCTCCCGCAGATTTCCCAATTGCCGGGAAAACCCTGCGGCAGTCGTTGATCGAAGACTATGACCTTGGCGTACCGCCAGACCAGCTTTTCGAACTGATGGGTTACATTGTCGGCGGAGATCGACGGCAAAAAGCAAAAGCGCTAGCAAAGGGCGAAGACATCGCCGGAGATGCTGAAACGTTCGATGTCCTAAAAACGCTCCAAGATTTAGGACCAGCCCGCCCAGATCCCGAAGCGTTTCTCGAATGTCTTGAGCCACTCCAGCCGCGTTTGTATTCCATTTCCTCATCCCCTGCTGCAACGCCCGGCGAATTGCATTTGACGGTTGATACGGTTCGTTACGAGATTGAGGGGCGCAAGCGTATTGGCGTTGCCTCCACGTTCCTGGCAGAGCGCATCACGCCGGGGCAGTCGATGAAGGTTTATGTGCAAAAAGCACATGGCTTCGCGTTGCCGGAAAAAGACGAAACACCGATCATCATGGTCGGACCAGGTACGGGCGTCGCACCATTCCGATCGTTCCTATGGCACCGGGCAAGCACGGCCACAAAAGGCAAGTCTTGGCTGTTCTTTGGTCATCAGCGAGAAGCCAGCGATTTCTTTTATCGCGACGAACTAGAAAAACTCACTGCCGACGGTGTTCTAACAAACCTCACGACAGCTTGGTCCCGAGACGGAGACAAGAAAGTCTACGTGCAAGATCGCATGCGCGAGAACGCAGCAGAGATCTGGGAGTGGTTTGAAGCAGGCAGTCACTTTTACATCTGCGGCGATGCAAAGCGCATGGCGAAAGACGTTGAGACTGCACTCATTGAAATCGCCAAATCACAAGGCGGCAAGAGCGATGCAGAGGCCGGAGCCTTTATCAAAGACCTAAAAGCCAGCGGCCGATATCAGACGGATGTGT
>JBCBRD010000179.1:0-6769 GCA_039819885.1 Pseudomonadota bacterium | reverse complement strand
CAGCGGGTGAGGGGATCTGACCTACTCGCGCTCGGGCAGGATTTGCCCTACCTCATGCGAGCAGGTTATTGGCGGGCTGATTATCGCCAACTGCTTTGGCCATCACCGGCAAATTACGAGTTACACATGGTTGCCGAGCAGTTGCCGCGCGCGGAGAACCGGATTGTTCTAGATGACGCGACGGACATGTTCGACTGTCAGATTGCAGCAATTGACTGGCGTGTTTCATCGGCTGACATGGGAACCATCCAGGCCTTTGCGAAACGCTTCGATACGTTCTGGACCCGTCAGGGGCTCGACATGGTGGCAGATATTGACTGGATACTCGACCTGAAGACTGATGGCATGATCGATCCTCCTTCTGCGCTCGGAGACATTTACCATCCCGGTGGCACCACGCGGATGGGCTGTGACCCAACCCAGAGCGTCGTGAATGCGGACCTGACCACATTCGCTGTTCCCAACCTCTCTATCGCCAGTACGTCTGTATTTCCGACCGGGGCGAGTGCCAACCCGACTTTGATGCTCATCGCGTTCTCACTACGTCTGGGGGACCACCTTACTCAACGTCTTGCCCCGTCCGGTGGCACTATGGCGAGGTGAAAACAGCCACCATGAAAGTCGTCTTCGTTAACCGCTTCTTTTACCCCGACCACTCGGCTACTAGCCAGATGCTGAGCGACCTCGCCTTCCAATTGGCCGACGACGGTGTCTCGATTACCGTCATTACGTCGCGGCAACGCTACGATGATGCTTCAGCGGTTTTAGATGCCCGCGAGACGGTCGGCGGCGTTGACATCGTTCGTGTCTGGACATCTCGGTTTGGACGCGACCGCTTGATAGGGCGACTGTTTGACTATCTCTCGTTTTATGTGACGTCTGCTTGGGCGATGCTGCTCCAACTCCGGCGCGGGGACACCTTGGTTGTGAAGACAGATCCCCCCATGCTGTCGGTGATCGCTGCGCCCATTGCCTGGTGGCGTGGCGCGCGCCTGATCAATTGGCTGCAAGATGTCTTCCCTGAAATTGCAGAAAGGCTGTCCGGCGCAAAACCGGGGTTCTTGTCTAGAACGCTGTTTTCAACATTGCGTTTCTTGCGCAACCGCTCGCTTCGTGCCGCTGATCTCAGCGTCGTTCTGGGCGAACGTATGTCTGCCCACCTTTCGGCTCAGAGGATTCCAGAAACACAGCTACAGATCATTCCGAATTGGAGCGATGGCCGACGAATCTCTCCGGTTGTCCCAGAGGCCAATGCACTCAGAAATCGTTGGGGCCTCAATAACACCTTTGTCGTTGGCTATTCGGGGAACCTTGGTCGTGCGCACGACATCACGACGATGGTTGAGGCCATGGCTGAGACCGAGGCGCGGACGGTCGAAGGATCGGACGCGGTGGTGCGCCCGATCCATTGGTTGTTTATTGGTGGCGGTGCGTCGATGACGGCACTCAAGACCGAGGTCGAGCGGCTCGGTTTGAGACACGTCCACTTTCATCCCTATCAACCGCGTGACGCTCTGTCTGAAAGCCTATCGGCTGCTGACGTTCATTTGGTGTCACTTCGTCCCGAACTCGAAGGCCTGATTGTCCCAAGCAAGTATTACGGCATCGCTGCTGCCGGACGACCTGTGATGTTCATCGGTGACGACGAGGGTGAGATCGGTCGATTGCTTCGCGATACAAACACAGGACGTTGCGTGCGTGAGGGTGACGGCGCGGCTCTGGCTGCGGCTGCATTAAAGATGGCGGGTGACGATGCCTGGATTCGTCGTGCTGGGAGTCGTGCGCGGCACGTTTTCGAAACGCGATTTGATTTTCCAATCGCAGTGACTGCGTGGCATTCGGTCTTGCGCACCGGTCGCGATCAAACGATCCCTGCGCGCAAGAGGTCGTGAACGTGAATGATGCCGACCGGCTTTTCGTCTTTAATGACAAACAGTGCCGTGATGCGGCTTGCATTCATCAATTCCAGAGCAGCCGAGGCTAGTGTGCCCGGCTCTACGGTCTTTGGGGCCTTGGTCATGACGTCAATGGTGCGCGCAGTCACAAGATCTTGACCCATGTGGCGGCGCAAATCGCCATCAGTCAAGACGCCGATCAAGGCTCCAGCTTTGTCGACCACGCCCAGGCAGCCGAACGACTTTGACGTCATCGTCAAGAGCGCGTCCGACATTACGGTCTCGGCGTCGGCCAACGGCAGGTCGTCGTTGCCATGCATCAGGTCGGCAACGTATTTCAGAGATGCACCCAGTGAGCCGCCTGGATGAAATACTTTGAAGTCGTGGGCGGTGAAGCCCTTACTTTCGAGAAGAGCGATCGCCAGACAATCTCCGATGGCCAGCTGCATGCTTGTCGATGTGGTCGGTGCCAGGCCATGGGGACAGGCTTCCTGTGACTTTGGCAGCGCGATGCAGACGTCGGCTTGTGATCCCAGTGCGGAACCGGTGTTCGATGTCAGAGCGATCATTGGCACGTTAAACCGCCGCGAGAAGGTAATGATGTTTTTGAGTTCTACGGTTTCGCCAGACCAGGACATTGCCAGGATCACATCATCCGGCGTGATCATTCCCAGATCGCCGTGGCTTGCTTCACTTGGGTGCACAAAAAATGCCGGCGTACCTGTTGAAGCGAACGTTGCGGCGACCTTTTGGCCGATGTGACCAGATTTTCCGATCCCCGATACGATCACGCGTCCTTTGGAGGCCTCAAGCAACTTGACCGCTTCTTCAAAAGGTTGGCGCAATTCACCTTGTAACGCTTTTGCAGCAGCGATCAATCCTTCTGCTTCGAGATTGAGAGTACGCAAAGCAGACTCTATCAACGGCGAAGTCGTCGTGCGCTCCTTGTCGGCCCTTTGAATATCTGTGTTTATCGACATGGCGTGATGCCTCTCGCGCAGCTGGTTCTCGTAGATTGCAACTCAGCCGGCCGTTGCCGGTATTGCCCCAGTTGAAAACCTTTCGCCTGCGACTGTTTTCAAGTACGCCCCATATGTTGACTTACCGAGTTTGTCGGCCAAATTCAAAAGTTCATTTTTGCTGATGAAGCCCATGCGATAGGCGATCTCTTCTGGACAACAGATGCTGAAGCCTTGTCGCTTTTCCAGTGCTTTCACGAAGTCGGCGGCTTCGTTAAGGCTATCTGGTGTACCGGTATCAAGCCAAGCGTAGCCGCGGCCCATAGGCTCAACATACAGATCACCAGCCTCTAGATAATGCGCGTTGATATCAGTTATCTCGAGTTCGCCACGCGCAGAAGGCTTCAGGTTCTTAGCGATTTCGGTGACGATGCCGTCGTAGAAGTAGAGCCCAGTTACTGCCCAGTTTGATTTCGGTTCAGCTGGCTTTTCTTCGATGGAGAGCGCACGGAAGCTGTCGTCGAGTTCAACGATGCCGTAGCGATCTGGGTCAGATACATGGTAGGCGAAAACCGTCGCACCGGTTGGGCGTCGCTTCGCGCTCGCAAACAGGTCCGTAAGGCCATGTCCATAAAAGATGTTATCGCCCAAGATGAGTGCCGAACGGTCCAGGCCTACAAAGTCCGCGCCAATAACATAGGCTTGAGCAAGACCCTTGGGCTTTGGCTGTTCGGCATAGCTGAGTGATAGCCCGAATTGAGACCCATCACCGAGCAGGCGTTGAAAATTCGGCAAATCTGCCGGTGTCGAAATAATGAGAATGTCTTGGATCCCGGCCAGCATCAGCGTGGACAAGGGATAGTAAATCATCGGCTTATCATAGACAGGCAAGAGCTGTTTGGACACCACGAGGGTCATCGGATGTAGCCGGGTTCCCGCGCCGCCAGCCAGGATAATGCCCTTCATTGATCACTTACCTTTTTCGTTTTTTGGAATGCAAGCGCCGGCCCAGAAATCTGCTAGGCTCATGCGCTCTTGCGTCCGCCCGATTTGGTTTTGTCGTCCATCAGTCCCAGGCGTCCACCACCATAGACCTTGGAGCGGAGTGGCTCCCACCATGGTGCATTGCTTAGATACCACGCGACGGTTTTCTCCAGGCCGCTTTCAAAGTTTTCGCGAGCCGACCAGCCGAGTTCTGTTTCAAGCTTCGTCGCATCAATGGCGTAGCGCCGATCATGACCCGGTCGGTCGGTCACAAACTGGATGAGTTCAGACCGATCCTTGCCGTCGTCGCAATGCTTACTGACGATCTCACAGACGCGATTAACAACGTCGAGGTTGGTGCGCTCGTTGCGCCCGCCGACATTGTACTTCTCGCCGAGACGGCCCGTTGTCAGAATGGTCCACAATGCTTCAACGTGATCGTCAACGTAAAGCCAGTCCCGCCGATTCTGACCATCGCCGTAAACCGGCAATGGCTTCATCTCCAGTGCATTCAGAATCATCAAGGGGATCAGTTTTTCCGGAAACTGATAGGGACCATAGTTGTTTGAACAGTTCGAAATGAGAGCTGGAAACCCGTACGTGCGTTGCCAAGCCATGGCCAGATGATCTGACCCGGCTTTGCTTGCCGAATAGGGTGAACTTGGATCATACGGTGTCGTTTCTTCGAACAGCCCGTCTTCGCCCAGCGAACCATAAACTTCATCTGTCGAAACATGCAGAAAGCGGAAGCTATCTTTCTGTTCTGCTGGCAGTTGATCCCAATGTGCGCGCGCGGTCTCCAGTAGTGTGAATGTGCCGAGCACGTTTGTTGAAATGAATTCGGAGGCTCCGGTGATCGAGCGATCGACGTGGCTCTCCGCAGCAAGATGGATGGCAGCTGTGGGATTGAACCTGGCAAACACGTCTGACATGGCCGTGGCATCACAGATGTCGGCTTGCACAAAACGATAGTTATCGTGACTGGCGACGGGTTCGACAGATTGGAGGTTGGCCGCATAGGTCAGTTTGTCGACGTTGATCACTTCGACGTCGTCTTTCAATGCAAGGCTCCGGCAAACAGCTGAGCCAATAAAGCCGGCTCCACCCGTAACGATCACACGCATCTCATTGGCCCTCATATCGAAAACGGGCTGTCGATGTCCGACAGACGCGGTTGGTTTTGATCTTTCGCCGAGAGGGTTGCAACCGCCTTTTGAATTGGCCAGTCGATCCCCAAATCCTGATCGTCCCAGGCGATCCCATGATCGCACTCGGGGGCATAGTATGCGGTGACCTTATAGATCACCTCTGTATTGGGTTCGAGTGTGCAGAACCCGTGTGCGAAGCCTGGAGGTACCCAGAGCTGTTCGTGGTTTTGCGCGGAGAGGGTCTGAGCCACGTGCTGACCGTATGTGTCTGAGCCTTTCCGGATATCGATGGCGACATCAAAAATCGAACCACGGATGGCCCGAACCAGTTTGCCTTGCGCATGGGGCGGTGATTGGAAATGAAGCCCCCTAACGACACCCGCATCCCGTGATAGGGAATGATTGTCCTGCACAAACACGGCATCAATGCCCTGCGTGGCAAATGTGCGCTGCGAATAGCTTTCGGTAAAGAAGCCGCGCTCATCACCGTGGACCGGCTGCTTAACCAACTTCACGTCCGGTATTTCCAGGCTCTCAATCACGTATCGTGACCCACACATTAAAAGGGCGAAAGGTGCGAAATCTCGATGATGAAAGATCGCAGCGCCATACGGGTATAAGGCGAGTCGTGGGTTGCGTCAGCACCTGAAACCAGAATTGCCGGTTGGACTTGTTTTGTATGGCGGATTCAATCTCTTGAAGGACACGCTTGCTTGGTGACCCGGGCAGAGCCGAACAATGTCGCTCCAGCGCTCTTGATCGTCAGATCACAAACGAACCGTCGCTTCTGTTGTGCGTTACAGCGCGTTCTGCGTGGAGGCCAATTGGACTGTCTGATAGCGAAACAAGGCTACCGTCACGGATCGCGAGAACCCTGTCGGCGATCTTTCGGATCTCGTCAGATGCGTGCGAAATATAGATCATTGGCACCCTTGTCGCAGTGCGCACCGCGAGGAGATGCTCCAACACTTCTGATTTCCTATCCTGATCAAGAGCACTGAGCGGCTCATCCAGCAAGAGCAACTGCGGGTTTGACAACAATGCGCGCCCAATTGCGACACGCTGGCGCTCACCTCCCGATAGTGCGTGCGGACGGCGTTTCAAAAGTTTTTCCAGTCCGAGAACTTGAACCGTTTTGTCGAATTCGTCAGTTTCTCGACCTTTGGACGCGTAGAGCAAATTTCCTCTCACGTTGAGGTGCGGAAACAGAAGCGGATCCTGGAAAACGATCCCAACCCGTCGGCGTGCGGAGGGAATATCGATCCCGCGTTGGTGGTCGAAAAGAGTGAGCCCTCCAATTGCGATCCGACCGTCATCGGGTGCGTTCATGCCACTGATCAGTGCAAATAGCGTGCTTTTGCCAGCCCCGGATGGTCCCACAAGACCCAGCACACCTTTGATGGGTGTTTGGAACGCCAAATCCAGGCGAAAGCTACCATGGGTTTTGCGAACGTCGACTTCGATCATCGCAAGACCTCCGTAGTCGGGTACATCCGGCGTGCGATCCACTCAGAAATCGCCAGTGACGCGATCGCAATGACAATTGACAACATACACAAACGCATTGCTGCGGTCTCACCGCCTGGGCTTTGCAGGGTTGTGTACAACGCAAGTGGGAGCGTTTGCGTCTGTCCTGGAATGTTTGCCGCAAATGTGATGGTCGCTCCAAACTCCGAAACAGCACGGGCGAATGCGAGTGTCGCTCCAGCCAGTATTCCAGGCGCCATCAATGGCAATGTGACGGACGTGAAAACGCTCCCACTTGCGTTGTACACAACCCTGC
>JBCBRD010000178.1:0-6772 GCA_039819885.1 Pseudomonadota bacterium | reverse complement strand
CCGTGATTGCGAGAGCATCAGCCAAGCACCGGCACCGAACCATCCGATTGCGCGCGGTCGGGCTGGACCCAAACTGCTGGCGCACGTTCTTTATGCGAAATATCGCCTGCACCTGCCGCTAAACCGGCAGCGTGATCACTACGCCAAGGACGGCGTCCATCTCGACATCTCAACGCTGGCCGATTGGGTTGGCGCTTGCGCTGCAACGTTGCAGCCGCTTGTGGAGCGCATCGAAGCTCATGTGTTGGCTGCAGACCGCATTCATGCAGACGACACAACCGTGCCCGTGCTTGCCAAATCGAAATGTCGGACGGGGCGGCTATGGGCTTACGTTCGTGACGACAAACCGTTTGGTGGCGAAGCAGCCCCTGCCGCGCTGTTCCACTACTCGGGTGATCGTACGGCGCAGCATCCGGAAGCTCATCTCGCGAATTACACTGGCTTGATGCAAGCCGATGCCTACTCTGGCTACAACGGACTGTACGCGCCGGGGCGTGCGGCAGGGCCGATCACCGAGGTTGCCTGTTGGGCGCATGCGCGGCGCAAGTTCTTTGATATTGCCGAGTTACAAAAGTCGCCGGTTGCCACCGAAGCCGTTCGACGGATCGATGAGCTGTTCGCAATCGAACGCGAGATCAACGGCAAGCCGCCCGACGACCGTGTTGCTATCCGTCAGGAGCGCTCTCGCTCCCTGGTCGAGGCGTTACCAAGTTGGCTCGAAGGCGAGCGGCGCAAACTGTCGTCGAAACACCGGTTGGCCAAAGCCGCAGATTACATGCTGAAACGTTGGCAGCCGTTCATCCGATTTCTGGACGATGGTCGCCTGTGCTTAAGCAACAACGCCGCTGAACGCGCCGTGCGGGGCGTCGCGCTTGGTCGGAAGAACTGGCTGTTCGCCGGCTCAGACAGTGGCGGGCACCGTGCCGCCGCGATCCTGTCGTTGATTGAAGCTTGCAAACTCAACAACGTTGACGCCGAGGCCTGGCTCGCCGACGTCCTCAACCGCATCGCCGATCACCCAGCCAAGCAAATCAATGAACTGTTGCCCTGGAACTGGACGACAAGAAGATAACCTGCGGTCTTCGCCAGAGGGTTACTCGATTTAGAAGATCAGAACCACTTCAACGACCCACCAGACGTCAAGATATTCGTCGGTTCTTTGATCTCCGTATTGTCCGTCTCCGTCGGTCCGGCGTTTGGCCCGATGTCCAAAATGTTCTTGAATAGGCCCAAGGTGCCGGCCATCTACCTCCGGATAAAGTCAATTTTTGTAAGATAATTTACAGGCTCAGGTCGATCTTCACTAAATCTGATGAGACCAGTCACGGTTCCCCGGTTCCAATGATCCATCCATGGAAGCACCTCTTGAATTCCCGTCGTAATTGGCTGTTGGTACAGCCCAATGAGGTTGAGCGGCCAGATCTCACTCGGCACAAGCTCGACAGTCACGCGTTCAATTGAGTAGCCAACCCCAAACGCGTCACCAAGCTCTGTCGGCTTTACCCGTTCGATCGTTTCAGGCCTCAGGTGATCTGCGAACCTGACCATCATTGGCAGCTTTTCCAAACTTATGGTGCGCAGCCCGTCCATTTCACTCAATAGTTTCCAAGGCTCCGGTCCACTGTGACCGTCCATTCCAAACGCAAGTTGGGCCAATCGCGACATGTCTGAGCTGCCGGTTGGAATGCGAAGGGGGTCCTTTGTTAACAACACGAAGGCGCGTGCATTCTTAGCAAAGTCAACAACAATGGCCTGTCCGTCAATTGACAGGGTGTTACCGAGACCGATTATTGGCTGAACGTCAAGCCGTGCCTCAAAAACGCCCGAACTCACCCTGGGTCCGGAAGGGGCTAGTGTTTCAATGCTGACCCGAAATCGATGAGTATAGCTTGGGAATAAATATAGATACGTCGCGAAGCTCGCGGAAATTGTTATCAGTATCAGAAAAATGCGCCGCATCTTTATCGATCCAATACGGTTGTTGCGAGTTCAATTGCTGGATGAGAGGTCTTCAAGTTTTTGTTCAAAAATCTTTGACTACAAATCTTAATTGAAACCGCTACAAGCAGGCTTTGACTCTAGTAATCAACTCCGCTTCCATTTGAATGTGCACTTCGGAGCTGGCGCCGCGTCTTCGATGATATCAAGCATTATCGCTTGTGTAATTTTGGGGATGCTCGCGCCTCGCCTCGCATGATAGTTTCTGCTCCTGCATTTTCCCGAGTTTACCGTGTCTACACACAAGCTTACCGAAAGTGTCGTTAGGCCAATTGACCTAAGCGATGACTCCCACGGGCCGATTTGCAGCAAGTAGCGGGTCCCAGAGGCAGCTGCGTATTTGTCCGGCTCCGACTGGATGAGGCTGGTAAAGGATTTGAAAACCCTTCGATCCCACCCACTCGAAAAGTATTGCGGTTTGGTTATAAAATATAGATTTATAGGCAGGGGAAAAGACGGAACGCTGTCGTAATTGTGTTTGATGCACATTTGGCCGGTAACTGGCGAATTTGCAATAGCCGCATCACTAGCGTTTTGCTCCCGCCAACTGCGTATCGCAAACAATGCAAGGAGAAGGCCGCATACAGGAAGACTCGGTACAATGAATCGCGCTATGCTCTTATTCATTTAGCACCCGCTCTGAAACGATTAGAAATTGAAAGCGTGTGGGAAAATGGGACAACAGATTACTTAATATTCCTACCTCCAATTTTCTTTGAATGACTGATGAGAAAAGAAATTAAGCCAGCGATGGCCCGTTCTCAAGCAAGCCTGCCGGTCCTGTCGTCAGCCACTGTACCCACAAGCTACAGTGTGTAGCTCCGGTTCGACACGCTTTCCCGGAGCGGATCACCACCAAGAGCACCTCACCTGCCCTTGGCGCGGCATCCGCCAGAGCTCGCGATCTCGCTTCAACAATGCACCGGAACTGCTACGGTGCGCCCGGCACGACGGCCATCATCACCACAAATAAAAAAACAAAGCATCCGGGAGACGCACGCCATGCACGTCGATCTGACCAACGCCGAAAAAGCCATCAAGGCGGCCATCAAAAAAGCCAAGCAACTGAAAACCAAGATGTGCATCGCCGTCGTCGACAGTGGTGGCAACTTGAAGGCGTTTCACCGCATGGACGATGCCTGGGTGGGCTCGATCGACATCGCGATCAAGAAGGCGAAGACGTCGGTGTTCTTCGGTATGCCGACTGGCGCCATTGGTGAGCTATCGCAACCCGGCAAACCCCTTTACGGCATCGAACACTCAAACGACGGCTTAGTTACATTCCCCGGCGGCGTACCCATCGTGGACGAAGAGGGCGTCCTGATCGGCGCCATGGGTGTCAGCGGCAGCTCGGTCGAAAACGATCATGCGGTCGCTGACGCTGGTGTCAAACCTGTCGGCCTCTGTGATCTTCCGGAACATCCATGGCGGACATAGAGGGTCAAGGGCAATCAGCGATCGCAGCACAAGGTTGGTCTCATCCCAATCACCAAGTCACCATCGGCGGCTCAATCCGGCTCGGGCGCGCTAGATCATGTTCCGCAAAAGTGTAGGCGGTTTTGCGATAAGAACATGGTCCAAAAACAAATGCTTAGAGCACGTCTTCCAAGCACCTCTAACGTAAACGTGCTCCAAGCGTTATCCACTTGCTCTGTACCTGAACCCGTGTTGGACTTCACATCAGGGGACGGCAACAGGAGGCACGCCCGCGCATGCGACCAGGATCCTGCACCATCTTCAGCTGCTTTTTCACGGCATTCTCGATCGTGTTTTGGACCAACACAGTTTCAGCGGCAGCAGGCAGCAAATGCATTGCCGTGGCCCACAAAGGCCTTGCGCCTTCAATCGCAACAGCAAGGCCATCCATTCAGCCCATCGCCATTGTGCCGACAGCGCTCACGCCAGGCGAAGTCCGCATCACGTACGTAACCCACGCAACTTTCCGGATTGAAACCCACGGCGGAGTGGCGGCCGTCACAGACTATTCTGGGGTTGCCGGTGCGGGCGCACCGCCAGACGTCGCGACGATGAATCACGCGCATGAAACGCACTGGACCAGCACACCGGACCCGCGCATTCGCCACGTCCTCCGCGGTTGGAACCCCGATGGCGATGGTCCGGCCAATCACGAGCTAACTGTGGGCGACATGTATATCCGCAACATACCGACCGACATTCGGACTTGGGTGGGCGGCAGTGAGCCAGATGGAAACTCAATTTTCATCTTTGAAGTGGCAGGCCTATGCATTGGGCACCTCGGCCACCTCCACCACGAACTCGCCCCTGAAGATCTCGGCCTCATCGGTCAACTCGACATCGTGATGGCCCCTGTCGACGGGACCTGGACATTGCCACTCGAAAACATGATCAATGTGCTCAAACTTCTCAAGGCACGTCTGGTCCTCCCGATGCACGCCTTCGGACAATTGTCGCTGAACCGGTTCTTGTCAGGCATGCAGTCGGACTTCGAAATCATCCGATCGGGAACGTCGACATTGATTGTGAGCACCAACACGCTGCCATCAGACCCGACTATCCACGTTCTGCCCGAAAGCGTCGGTTGGTCATTTGAATGAACAAATCAACCCCGCTGGCTGGTCCAGACGATATCCTGCCGACCTATACCCGGATCGCCGAACGCTTTGACCGCGAACGCGACTGCTCAGTCTTCGAGCGCGCGCACTTGGAGACCGTATGGAAAGCAGCTCCGGGCCCTCGCGTACTTGATTTGGGATGCGGGTCAGGGAGGCCTATCGCGACATGGTTCACCGATCAAGGCGCAAAGGTCACTGGCGTTGATGGCGCACCATCAATGATCGCTCTTTTCAATCGCTACCTTCCAGACCAACGCGGCATCGTTGCGGACATGCGCGACCTGGACCTAGGCGAGACGTTTGACGCCGTGCTGGCCTTCAACAGTCTGTTCCACCTAAGGGCAGAAGATCAACGCAGCCTGTTCCAGGTGTTGGCGCGGCACTGCAAGCCTCGCGCTCATTTATTTTTCAGTAGTGGTCACAGCGACGGCGAAGACTGGGGCAAAGCAGGCGGCGAACCCGTCTACCATGCGAGCTTAGCGCCTGAAGTGTACCGCAGGCTGTTGATAGATAATGGCTTTTCAGACATCACCTTTCAGCCGAACGACCCCACCTGTCGTGGTCATTGCTTGTGGCATGCGACCTTCATTGGCAACACCGCTGCTGCCAACTCAAAGATGCTTGAAAACGGCGCGGATGAGGACGATCGATGACGAAACCACCACTAGCCATCACTGCGCTTTCCGTTCCTGCCCGTGGGAAATTATCGAACTACCCAGAACCCTTCGCAGCTCGTGTTAAGGGCCGTATTAAGCGAGCACTTGGCGACCAATTCGGGCTAAAGAACTTCGGTATCAATCGCACAACACTCAAACCTGGATCAGAGTCCGCGCTCCTCCATCGCCACAAAACACAAGACGAATTCATCTACATTTTGGAGGGAAACCCCACGCTCGTCACCGACCAAGGTGAAGTCGAGCTAGAACCTGGCATGTGCGCAGGATTCCCAGCTGACGGGATCGCACATCATCTCGTCAATCGCACAAACGCCGACGTCACCTATCTGGAAATCGGTGATCGCTCGCCAGGTGATGAGGGCACATACCCAGACGATGACCTTAAGGCCGTCCAGGGCCCCGACGGTAAATGGCAGTTCACCCACAAAGACGGAACGCCTTATTGATGGTCCAAACGACTGACAACCGCTGGATTTACGTCTCCTGATCATTCTCCAGCAATGCTGCCAATCCACCGTAACCGATCTCTGCCAGGCGGTGTCCACCGTTGCGATAGTAAGCGGCATCTCCTTTGATGCCATGCCCTTCGACAATACGATTCATCATCGCAAACAACCCAGCGACGAAAGCCGCAAAAGAGACTGCCGTTTCGTCCCAACCTGCATCCAGAATGCATTCGACATCCTCGCGCGTCACTGAAGCAGGTTCCCGTGTCAGCTTTCCAACGTAAGCAAGGACCGGAACCAGCTTGGGGTCATCCGGCATCTCCGGTCTTTCACAAACGGCGGCCACAACAGCCTCTTCCATCCCAAGGCTTACGGCTGCACCAGCGTGTACACCCTGACAATAGGCACACGCATTTATACTGGATACATAGGTGGCTATCGCTTCCCGTTCAGCAGCTGAAAATGGTGATGGGCCCCGCATAATCACCTCAGTGAGTGCCAACGAAGCTTTGGCAAATTCTGGATGCTGTGCGAAGACGTTGAGCAACGTGGCGTCATCATTCAGACTCTGAAGAAGCGGCAAATCCAACACTCCGATATGTTTCAGGCCGACGCGACTAACGCATCAAAGAAAATGGAACAGCCATGACGATAACACGCCTGAACTACTCTACCGCAGCGACCGGCAAAGCAGATGAACTTCATGCGTTTCTCATCTCACTGGTCCCTTACATCTCCCGCTCACCCGGGCGCCAGTCCTGTGTTGTTCTTCGCAAAAGTGACGCGCCCGACCAGTTTTGCGTGATAGAAAAATGGGACTCAATCGAAGCACATAAAGCGTCCATCGCCGCCTTCCCGAAAGACAAAATCGCAGCCGCCATGCCATTATTCGGTGCACCGCCGACCGGTGACTACTACGAGAACTGAGGATCTGCGAGCTCACCCACCGCAGACACCCAAAACACATAACAAAACAGGGAAACGCACCATATGCTCTACAGTCTCAATTTCACTGTGTCCTACGCCGCTGACATGACGCAGGCTGACTTGTTTGCAA
>JBCBRD010000177.1:0-6788 GCA_039819885.1 Pseudomonadota bacterium | reverse complement strand
GGTGCCTTTACTCTCAGCGAGATGATTAACAGCCGTTGGTGAAACACGCGTATCGACTGGGCCACCGGCCAGAACAACGGATCTCGGAACGTTGGGATCATTGTTCGCCTCCATGACAGCAGTAGCTGCCAGGACTGGAACCGAGGGCTGACAGACAGCAAAAACATGGACGTCACCGTTAAAGGTACGGATCATTTCAATGACATAGTCGATGTAGTCATTGAGATCGAAGCGCCCGGCAGCGAGTGGCACATCGCGTGCGTCCTGCCAGTCCGTCACATAGACGTCGTGGTCGGGCAGAAGGGTCTCGACGGTCCCCCGCAACAGCGTTGCATAGTGACCAGACATCGGCGCAACCAACAAAACCTTGGGATCATCCCGCAAGAAGGCAGCATCGTTCTCGCGCTCGAAATTCACCATCCGACAGAATGGTTTTTGCCAGACAACTTGCTCTCGGACTTTAACGTCCACACCGTCCTGACAAACTGTTTCGATGCCAAATGTGGGCTTCTCGTAGCGCCGCGTTGTCCGTTCGAAAACCTCGCAGACAGCAGCAACATGACGTCCCGCCGCAGTGTGGCTCCAGGGGTTGAACGGGTTTTGACACGCGAGCCGCACGGTGTTCGCTACAAAGCGCGCTGGCCGCATCGCAGCGTGGTTGAGTTCATACCAATGATAGAGCAACAGACGAGTCCCCCAAATCGCGGCTCGGTGTCGCAAGCGACGAGAGCTGCATTGACGTCTGGAATGAGTCGCGAGTCTGAGCTGATTCTTTTCAACTAAGAAACTGATTTTTCTGTGCTTAAGCCGCCATCAGTTGGTATTGGGATCAACCAACAAACTTCGTTTGGAAGGAAAATCAGGCAGGAGGAGTGCTGTGCGATCATCTCATTCATATGGTTTTCCAGAGGTTTGTCGCGTTCAAGAACGCCCCCATATGCAGTGCAGGCTGATGCAAAATTCAATTGAAACGTGAACGGCATGTTGCGCTGCGAATTCAACCGTCACGATGCTGGAAAGTCTCATCGACGTCGCGCCTCAAATGGCCAAAGCATGGTTCGAAGGGCGTCGTTGGAACTAGGCCCACGTTCCAATACATATCAACGGGACGCAAAGCCGAACGGCGCATCGACCAAACGGACATCGAAGTCGCTCCGTCGTAGGCCGTCCAATGAGGTGCAAACGATGACAACCAAAATGGGTCTATGATGCGCACAATTGCAGCATCCGACTTTTCGCTGATCGACCTGAACCAGGGCCGCGTCCGGCTTGCGACCCTCATACGGTTGCGCTGGATCGCGGTCGCCGGCCAACTCCTCACAGTCTGTTATGTCTATATCGGCCTCGGTTTCGTGCTGCCTGTTTTGGCATGTATTGCCGCAATCGGGTGCTCCGTCCTACTGAACATTGCGCTGACCATCGTCTACCCAAGCCGCATGCGTCTGGGGCCGACATCGGCGACGACACTATTGGCCTACGATGTCCTGCAACTCATGGCGCTGCTCTACCTGACTGGCGGGGTCGAAAACCCGTTTGCAATGCTGATCATGGTGCCCGTGATTGTGTCCGCAGCCACACTACCTTTGCGCAATACAATCTGTTTGGCCGCCATAGCCAGCATCGCCATTGCGATACTGATTTACAATTACATGCCGCTGCCGTGGTTCGTCGGCTTCCGCTTCCAGTTGCCATTCATCTATAAGCTCGCCCTTGCAGCCGCCATCGGTGCCAGCATGATTTTCCTCTCGCTCTACGCATGGCGACTGGCTGAAGAAAGCAGGCAAATGTCGACCGCGCTTGCGGCGACCGAGTTGGTGCTCTCGCGCGAACAAAAGCTTCACGCACTCGACGGACTGGCAGCAGCAGCAGCGCACGAACTTGGAACGCCATTGTCGACAATCGTCCTGGTGACGAAGGAATTGGAAAACGAACGGGCCTCGGACGCATCACTGCGGGAGGACATGCAGCTCTTGCGGTCCCAGGCGGAACGCTGCCGCGAGATCCTCCAAAAGCTCACGCGCGCTCCCGACGCCCAAGACCCGATGCATGCCAGCTTGAGTATTCGGGAACTGATCGACGAGGCGTCGGCACCCTACCGTGACCGCAAAGTCCTCCTGGCCGTCGCGTCCAAACCGTCAAAGACAGATGATGAAACCAACGGGCTAAGTGCCGAACCGATTGGTGAGCGACAGCCAGGCGTAGTGTTCGGGCTTGGAAACCTCATTGAGAATGCCGTTGGTTACGCACGAGAGCGCGTCGATATCACGGCCCGTTGGGACAAAACGACGGTTCAGGTCGAGATCGCGGATGACGGCCCTGGATTCCCGGCAGACCTCATGGATTCTCTAGGCGATCCGTACGTCACAACCCGTGGCTCAGGTCAGGCGAACCGGGAGGCCAAGGCCGGAGGGTTGGGATTGGGTTTCTTCATTGCCAAAACACTTCTGGAACGCTCTGGCGCCACGGTCGAGTTGGACAATAAGGAGGCCCCAATGAGCGGTGCGATCGTTCGTGTAGGCTGGCTGCGGACTGACTACGAAAGCAACAAGGCGCGATTTTAGTGGTCAAACTACGCTGTCTTGATGTTTTACTACATCAGCGCTTTGCAACATGTACAACTCGACTGACGCTGACAAAGCACATCTTTTAAGGCGACTGCCGAGTTTTGGTAAATTCATCAAGCAAGACGTAAGTTCAAGAATACATCTGCATTTTTGCTGTTTCATCACTTGGCTCAGTGGCGCGCCGAGCTATAATGCCGCGGATTTTACTCAGGAGATGTCGGGTGAACGAAGATCTTTCCTTTCGGCAAGACGAACTACCGGAAGATGCCTCTCTCATCATTGTGGATGATGACAAAGCATTTCTGCAGCGCCTCGCGCGCGCTATGGAAGGCCGAGGCTTTGCAGTGCGAAGCGGAGAATCCGTTTCAGAAGGCATCGATCTGATCCGGCAGCAGGCACCCGCCTTCGCAGTTGTCGACATGCGGCTTGAAGACGGCAACGGCCTGGATGTCATCGCTGAGTTGGGGCGGATGCGGCCGAATGCCCGCGCTATTGTCCTCACCGGCTATGGAAACATCGCAACCGCCGTGACGGCTGTTAAACTCGGCGCCGTTGATTATTTGGCAAAGCCTGCGGATGCCGACGAAGTAACCGACGCGCTTCTCGCTCCGGCAAACTCTAAGGCGGCTCCTCCAGAAAACCCGATGTCGGCTGACCGCGTCCGTTGGGAACACATTCAACGCGTCTACGAGCTATGCAACAGAAACGTTTCCGAAACCGCACGGCGTCTCAACATGCACCGCAGAACGCTTCAGCGCATACTTGCAAAGCGCGCGCCCCGCTGAGTCTCAGTAGGCGGCTAATCTGAAACGCGATGTAATGACATCGCCAAGCCGGTATCGCGCTTGGCGAGCAATCGGTTTGCACTCGCGTGCGCATACCGCAACAAAACAGCCTTTCGCCGCGCCGCTGACAGCGGCACATTAGGCGCTGTGCGAACGATTTCGCCTCCAAACCGATCGGCTATTATCAAGCCAGTTTCGTCCGGGAGCACTTCAGCGGGGAAGTTCGATCCGACGGCAAAGTAAAACTGGTCGCAGAACGCTTGGTAGTCGGGCCACTTGGCATCCGATCGAAAGTCGGCCAGCGATGATTTGATTTCGACAATCCAAATTTCGGACTTTGGGCCGAGGCCTACGACATCGGCACGACGTCCGCTGGCCAGGATCAATTCGCTAAGCGAAGAAAATCCGTGCTCGAAAAACAGTCTTTGAACGCCGCGTTGGATCTCTAGAGCTGCCTCAGACTGGCGGCCATCATCGCGGGTCAAGGCATCAGCGTCGTCAGGCAGGTCTGAGGGTTTCCGATCCATTGTTTCAATACCCTGAGCACCACTTGGTGTGTATCAGCCCTCTTGCTTGCCGCGAAATCCGCAACCCCAAGATCAATGCGCGCAACGACAACTCGACAACCTTGCGAAGCAAAGCGTCAATGGGAAATCAAGACCGGAACGTTTTGGTGCTGCAGGATGGTGCGGCTTACACCTCCGAAATAGGTCTGACCAAACGTGCCGCGGCCAAAGGCGCCCATAACCAACACATCAGGGTCGGTGGCGCCACAGTGGCTCAGAAGCGCCCCACCAATACCTCCGATGCTGCCCGATTGCCGTTCAAGCTCGACGAGGTTCGCATCAATCCCATGCCGCTGCAGATGAATGATGATATCCAGGCCTGGCATTTTCGCCATCTCTTCAGCGTGCGCATCGCCCTTCACCGTCAAGACATCAAGCGACGTCTTGGTTTCAAGAATCTGCATGGCGTCCGTCAGCGCCCGAGCTGCGTAGCGGCTGCCATCCCACGCGATCGCAGCGTGTTCTTTGAAGGGGCGAACCGTGTAGTCTTTCGGAACAATGATGACGGGTTTGCCAGCGCGCAGGAGCAACGTGGGAGGGTCAACCGTCCGCCGGTCAGAGGAAAAGGCGGTCAAGAACTGGCCCATAATCAAAACGTCAAAGAAGCGCGCAGTGCGAGCGATCGTGAGGTCTGCTGGTCCTTCTTCGACGATCCAGCCCGTCTCACCGGTAAACTCTGACGCTGCTACATGCTTGCGGAACTTGGCCTCGATCTCAGAGATGGCGTCCAACCGGGCTTTCTTGATGGCATCGGTCGTATCGCTGGTCATCCAACGTCGAACATGGCCTTCAAAACGCTCAGGCATTGTGACATTCAATCCAGTGACCATCGCGCCATACTTTGTGGCCATGCGTAGGGCGAATTCCAATGCCTTTTCAGAGGCTTCATTGCCATCATAAGCAACAACCAAGTCGCGAATAGCCATCTGTATTGTCCTTGTTCTTCTTGTTGCTAGGCAGAGGTCGCGCAGCCGTGGTTTTCTCCCTGCAGCGGTCTGGTATACCAGACCCAAGTTGGCGACGACAATGCATTGATAAGCATCAAGATGAAGTTTTATGCATGACGGTGAGAGCCACCGTGGCTTTGACGCTCAGCCAGCGCTTGCCCACTGACCAAGACGCCTAAGAAAGCCCATGCATTTGTCGATTTGATCGACAGCGATCCACTCATCGGCCGTATGCGCCTGCGCGATGTCACCTGGTCCACACACCACAGATGGCGCGCCACCAGTTTGAAAAAGCCCCGCTTCGGTCGCGTAGGAAACCGCATGCGTCTCATTTTTCTCGGTGAGCTTCAAAGCCAATGCGACAACGTTAGATCCAGGTTGCGCTTCGAATGGCGGAACATAGTTTGCGCGGTCCAATTTCACCCACGCTTCCGGCGCGATTTCTCGCATATCAGGCAGGCAGGACTCATTCAAAAACCTGCGCAGATCAACTTCAAAGGTGTCGACATCGAAACCGGGCAAAGAGCGAATGTCGAAACATAGCGCGCAGTGGACAGGCACGATGTTCGTTGCTGTCCCGCCCTCGATCTTGGTGACCTGGAGAGTGGGATAAGGGGGATCGAACCGGTCATCCTTGTATGCGGTCTTAAGGTGGTCTTCTTGCCGGAGCAATTCACCGATGACGCGCGACATGTACGAGATTGCGTTCACGCCCAGCGGTGCCATCGATGAATGAGCGGCTCGGCCGGACAGCTCCACATTCCAGCGCGCCGGTCCCTTATGCGCATCGACCACGTCCATGCCCGTCGGCTCACCAACAATGGTCATGGCCGGGAGGACAACGTCCTGCCCCATGCGCGCGATCAATGACCGGACACCGATACAACCGATTTCCTCGTCATGCGACAGGGCGACGTGAATAGGCATGGTGAGATCGCTTGCTAAATACTCGGGAACGCTGGCAAGCGCGCAGGCTACAAAAGCCTTCATATCCGTCGTCCCGCGCCCGTAGTATCGGTCGCCTTTTCGCACCAGCTTAAACGGATCGGTTGTCCAGGTTTGGCCGGTCACTGGCACAACATCGGTATGACCGCTCAAACAAACGCCTGGCTTATTCTGTGCGCCAATTGTTGCAAACAAATTGGCCTTCTGGCCGGTTTCGTCAGGAACAATCGTTGATGAAATACCGTGTTGCGCGAGGTAGTCTTCAACAAACCGGATCAGATCAAGATTGGACTTGTGGCTCGTGGTGTCGAACCCAACGAGGCGTTCGAGAAGATCTTCCGGAGAGTAGTTTGCGCCGCCCATGTAGACTTTCGTTTTCCTGAAACACCAATGACGCAGTTCACGTGACCGCGCTACCTGACCATCTCACGAAAACAACCCGTTGGGCAGGGTGACCACGCACAAGCTGTTCGCGCAACGTCATCAATTTACAGTGCGCACGGCATAGTCGCAGTCGAGTGAAAACGCAGGAACGACAGCGTCAAACACGTCTCCCTCTTCAGTCGCCATTTTGTAACTGCCGGACATGATACCGGACGGCGTCGCAAGAGGGCAGCCAGATGTATAAGTAAAGCTTTCACCCGGTGGAATGCTAGGGGTTTGCCCAACGACGCCCGGGCCTCGAACTTCTTCAGATCGGCCATCAGAGTCTGTGATCTGCCAATACCGCGACGTCAGTTGAACGGCATCCTCGGACTCGTTCGCGATATCGACAGTGTACGACCAAAAGAAATAACCCTCGTCCGGCGTCGACTGATCTTCGACGAATTGCGGTTCGACGGTTATACGAATACCTCGCGTGACAGCTTGATACATAATCTAGATTCCAGTGCGTTCCCGAAAGCGGCAATCGTGCGTGCCCCGGACCCCCGCGTCAATTCTTCGACCGAACTATCAGTCCAACTAACTAACGCGTAATCA
>JBCBRD010000176.1:0-6843 GCA_039819885.1 Pseudomonadota bacterium | reverse complement strand
ATGCCATCACGTCCTCGCGACCTAGGATGCCTGGCCAGGTTGGATGATACACGCAAACATCGTCGCGCGCGGACCAGACTGTCTCCATTGCCGCAAAGTCGCCAGAGCGAAACGCCTCGTAAAACCGCTCGTTTGCGGTGATGACGTTGTTCTCGTCCGTTGCCTTGTCCTCATCCATGAGGTGCTCCTTGGCGATGCTGCGATTTACGGAGCCTAACCTTGGAATTGAGGCGTGGCAATCATAAGCGTAATGCGATTGATCCGCCTGTTAAACCTGCACCTGCTGCTGAAAACAGTAGCTTTTCTCCACGCTTCAATGGGGTACTCGCGTTCAGTTGAGCGAGCGTGAAAGGGATGCTGGCGGCCGAAGAGTTCCCGAACCTATCGAAGCTGATGCGTGTTTGCTGGGTAGTGAGTGCGAGTGCTTTCCGGGTGGCTTCAATGATGCGGGTGTTGGCTTGGTGCGGAATCCAATGGTCGATTTCAGTGGCGGCCCACCCCGCATCTTGGAGGGCGGCTTTGCTGGTTGTGCTCATCATATGAACCGCTTTTTGGAACACCGCAGCTCCGTCCTGAAGACGCATCTTTGTGTCTCCGGGTGCAAGGCTTGGCGAGAATGGACGACGGCTCCCGCCGGCTGGGATCTGGATCTTTTCGTATGCGCTGCCATCGGAGGCGTAGCAGACGCTGACCAGTCCGGCTTCGGTGTCGTCTGATGGGCTGTGAAGGGTTGCGCCGGCTGCATCGGAAAACAGGACCATGCTTGCGCGCTCTTTTGGGTTGATCCGCTGAGAGAGGACGTTTGCTGCGATGATCAGGACGGATTTGCCATGTTGGCGGACGAAGGCGTCCGCCATTCCCATTGCGTAGAGATAGCCCGCGCAGGCACCCGTCAGGTCGATTGCGCCAGAGTGTTCGAGGCCGAGTTTATGTGTGACGAGTGGAGCCGTGGGCGGCAACAGGTGGTCAGGCGTGCTGGTGGCAAGCAAGGTCAGGGCGATATCGGACTTGGAGATCCCTGCAGCTTCAGCCTGGTCTAGGGCTCTTTGTCCTGCTGCGATCGCGAGGTCTGAGACCGCCTCGTTTGGGCCAACCCAGCGACGTTGTTGAATTCCGGTGCGAGCTTCGATCCAACCTGCATCCAACCCCAAGTCTTTTTCAAGCTCTCCGTTGGGGACGACGCGTTCGGGTGCGTAGTGGCCATAACCTGTGATGGCGACGCCTGTATGCGATGTCGTGGTCATACAGCTTCTCGTGTCGCAACAAGTGTCGGGAAATTGGTTGAAAAGGCGTGTTGAAGCGTCGTGCTGTTGAGCGGTTCGAGTGTTGGCAGACGGCCCAAATGTTGAGTCTTGCCCAGCCCGCAGATGGTGCGTTCGCTATCGTCATTTGCATCGCCAATGAAGGCGATACCAGCGAGAGGTAGCGCGCGTGCGCGGATCGCTTCTAGCGAAAGCAGGGTGTGGTTGATGGTGCCAAGCGTGGTTCTCGCGCACAGGATTATGGGGCGATTAAACTGCTTGAACGTTTCGATTTGGAGAACGTCTTGGGTGAGTGGCACAAGCAGTCCGCCGGCTCCCTCGATGATCAGTGGATCACGGGTTGTTGGTGGGGCGAGTTTTGAGACGTTGATCTTAACGCCGTCATTTTTCGCGGCGAGATGCGGTGAACATGGCGTGCGCAAGCGGTAGGCTTCGGAGATGATGCGGTCCGATGTCATGGATGCCAAGCGTTGCACGACTTGTGTGTCTGTTTCACCATCGATGCCGGCTTGTATCGGTTTCCAATAGGTTGCTTTGAGTGCGGCGGTTAGCCCTGCCGCGAAGACCGTTTTGCCGATCCCGGTGTCTGTTCCGGTGATAATGAAGCCGCTGCTTAGATTGCTCATGTCAGTGGGCCGGGCTCGCTGGCGCCAATGGTTGAACAGGCCTGATCTGACGGTCGGTTAAGGTGGCTTTCAAAGCGTTTGCCATTGCATCAATGTCATCTGTTGTGACGTTGTTGGTGATTGCAATGCGTAGGCGGGCCGTTCCTTCCGCGACCGTGGGGGGGCGGATGGCGCGGATGTCATAACCTTTATTTTGGAGAGCTGATGCAACCGCAACAGTGTCTGCTTCACGACCTAGGATGATGGGTTGGATCTGCGTGTTCGATGGCGCAAACCCTAGGTGCTTTTGAAACACCTGCGTTGCATGTTTGATGTTTTCTTCGAGCGTCGGCCGGCGTTTCGTGTCGGTCTGGCAGAGTTTCAGAGCAGTGCGTACGGCTGCGCATACGATTGGAGAGGGTGCGGTTGCGTAAATGAACGCTCGGGCGCGATTGATCAGGAATTCCTTCACGATTGGTGGGCCGCAAATAAGACCGCCCATAACGCCAAGTGCCTTGCCGCACGTATGCAGTGTGATGACGTGTTCGCGGCCTTCTAAGTGGGCTGCCAACCCTCGCCCGTCAGGACCATAAATGCCAGTGGCGTGGGCTTCATCAATCACAAGAACTGCGTTGTACGCGTCTGCTACCGACGCAAGTGCGTCGAGCGGTGCGATGTCGCCGTCCATCGAGTATAGGCTTTCGACGACGATCCATGGAGTGCCGTGACCGCCCGCCTTGCGCCATTGCTCAATCGTTTCGGCAAAACTGTTGGCGTCATTGTGGGCGGCTTTTTGTGTGGCCGCTTTTGTTTGGAGCATTCCGTCGTGGGCGCTGGCGTGGATGAGTTCGTCAAACACGATGAGATCGCCGCGTTGGGGTAGCGTCGAGATGAGAGCTGCGTTGGCACTGAAGCCGCTAGCAAAATAGAGTGCTGTTTGCGATCCGAAAAACGACGCAGCCTCGGCTTCGAGGGCTTCGTGCTGAGGATGGTTGCCGCGCAGGAGACGTGAACCACCTGAGCCGACTTTCAGTTTGTCGTTTGTAATAGCTCGCGTGACAGCGTCGCGGAGCTCTGCTGATGTGGCGAGGCCGAGGTAGTCGTTTGAAGCGAAGTCTAGCCCATCGCGCGGTGCGAGATGGCGGAGGCGTCCGCGTCGCTCAAGCGCTTTGAGTGCACGGTGTTGGGCTTGAAAGGCGTCTGGATTTGCGTTCCCAGATGACAGTTGATCCCCTGTCTGGGGAGATGTTGCTCTATCTTCCCGCTCGGGTAGGCTTGCTGAATGGGTGTCGACGTCGCGCCTCATTCGGTCTCCGTGTTGAGGACTTCTGTTCGCATTCCCAGCTTTGCCAAAAGTGCGCTGTCAGCATCCTCGCCAGGGTTATCCGTGGTCAGCAATGTCTCACCGGCGAAGATCGAGTTTGCTCCAGCCAAAAAGCAAAGGGCCTGGGTTTCATCGTTCATCTCAGTGCGGCCTGCCGAAAGGCGGACGTATGACTTCGGCATCATGATCCGGGCGAGCGCAATGGTGCGGACGAAGTCGATCGGGTCGATGGCGTCCACGTTTCCGAGTGGCGTTCCGGCGATAGGCACCAACATGTTGATAGGTACGCTACCAGGGTGTTCGGGAAGATTTGCAAGCGTGACGAGCATGCCGACACGATCATCTTCAGCTTCACCCATGCCAACAATGCCGCCCGAGCAGACATTGATACCCGCGTTTCGCACGCGTTCCAAAGTGTCGATGCGATCAGCGTATGTGCGGGTGGTGATGACTTTGTCGTAGTAGGCTTCAGAGGTGTCGACGTTGTGGTTGTAGTAATCGAGCCCTGCGTGACGGAGCTTGGCAACGTCGTCGTTCGACAGCATTCCAAGTGTCATGCAGGTTTCCATTCCAAGGGATTTGACGCCCTGGACCATTGCAACAATCGTTTCCATGTCGCGCGCTTTGGGTTCGCGCCAGGCAGCTCCCATGCAGTAGCGCGTTGAGCCGGCATCGCGTGCTTTGCGCGCCTCTGCCAACACACGCTCGACCTCCATCAGCTTTGACGCTTTTAGCCCCGAGTTGTGGTGGGCAGACTGGCTGCAATATCCACAGTCTTCCGCGCAGCCGCCTGTCTTGATGGAGAGTAGTTGGCTTTTTTGGATGGTGTTGGCGTCAAAGTGCTGGCGATGGATTGTCTGTGCTTGGAACAACAGGTCATTGAATGGGGCGGAATACATCGCACCTGCTTCGGCCTCGCTCCAATCGTGGCGGATTGTACCTGCTACGATAAACGGATCGCGCCGATCGACTTCCGGGCTTGATGGTCGCGTTATTGTGGATGTGGTTGGTGCGCTTTGCATGCTTCATCTAAACCAGAGGAGATTAGGAAACGGGTATTTGTCGGTCGATCCTTTGATCAACCGCGTTTGCCCGGAACCGCTTTGTGCACCTGGATTATGCTGCAGCGCAAGGGGTGGGTTTGCCCAAACGATTAAGAGGACCATCTCGCTGCTTGGGACTTTGGTGTGAGTTGGCGTGTTGGTTTGTGAAGTAAAGCCCGTCAAACCGCGATTTTGCCGCCGCCTTTTCGGGTTATTGCAACCACTGCTGGGCGTGGTGGCATGCCAGATTCAAAGTCGGGCCAACGGGTTGTGGGGAGGTCGAAGGTCGAAATAATGCCATCGGCACTCGCGCCTGGGTGCTGAACAGCGACGAAAAACGTTTCCATATCAGGCGTAAAATACGGACCACAGAGTTCCGCGCCGATCGGACATCGAAAGAAGAGTTTGGATGTGCCGCGGGCTTTGCCTTCCGTTTCCATTGCCCAAACGCCGTCCGTCCGCCCCGTTCTTTTTTGCGTGTTGCCATCTGTTGCAATCCAAAGGCGACCATCGGCATCGATCGCACAGTTGTCGGGCATGCCGAACCAGCCATCTTTTGACGTCTTTGGGTTGAAGGTCGCGCCGACTTCTGCGATTTCCGGATCGCCGCACTTGACGAGGATCTCCCAGTCAAATGTCGCTGCAGCGTGGTCTCCGGCTGGTGGGGTTAATTCGATGATGTGGCCGAACCTGTTTTCAGCGCGTGGGTTGGCGGCGTCGGTCGCTGCGCCTTGACGCTTATGATTGTTCGTCAGCATGACGTAGACTTTGTTGGTCACAGGGTTGGCCTCGACGTCTTCAGGGCGGTCCATCTTAGTCGCCCCCAGTAGGTCAGCGGCCAGCCTGGTCTTGATCAGGACGTCGGCCTGCGAGTTAAATCCGCTTGCCGGTGTGAGCGGACCCTGGCCAAATTCGAGGGGCAACCAAACACCAGTGCCATCGGGATTGAAGCGCGCGACGTAGAGCGTGCCGTTGTCGAGAATGTCCTTATTGGCGGCTTTGTTTGACTTGTTGACTTTGGCTTTGGTGACGAAGCGATAGACGTAGTCAAAGCGTTGGTCGTCGCCCTGATAAACGACGAAGCGGCCATCTTTGTTTACGATGTTTGCCGCGCCTTCATGTTTGAAGCGTCCGAGTGCTGTGCGCTTCACCGGCACAGAGTTGGGATCAGTTGGGTCAATTTCCACAACCCATCCAAACCGGTTGCACTCGTTTGGTTCTTTCTCGATGTCGAAGCGGTCATGAAACTTGCCCCAAGCGTAGGCTTGGCCTGGGATGCCGTACCGTTTCAGAGCGACAGCATCGGCGTGATCGTTTTTTACGCCCTTGTTCCAAAAGTAGAGGTTGAAGTTTTCTTCGCACGTCAGCCATGTGCCCCATGGCGTCGTCGCGCCTGCGCAGTTGTTGATCATGCCGCGCACGTTTACGCCGCTGGGGTCGTAGCTCGTTTTCATGCTGTCATGACCGGCGGCTGGCCCGGAAATCCTCATTTCAGTTTCGGCAGTGATGCGTCGGGCGAAGGGTGAGTTTTCGACCACTGTCCATTTTCCGGCGTCGCGCTTAACTTCAATTACGGACCCACCGTGAGCCATCATTTCGATTGCGACGAGGTCGGCGGTCATGTCCTTGAACTTTTTCTTTCGCTGCTCGCCGATATTGGCGAACATCAGCTCTTCGGATGTGTACTCATGATTGATAACGAGAAGCCCGTGATCTGACCGGCCATTGATGGGGATGAAACCGACGAAATCGTTGTTATAGCCAAATTGTTTGGCTTGGTTGTCTGCCGTCTGTTTGGTGGGGTCGAATTCCGGGGCGCCATCTAGGACCTTGTCGCCCCAGCGGATCAGGACATCTGCGTTGTGACCTCTGGCAATGTGGTGCGTTTGCGATGAACCTGCAGATACTTCATCAAACGCGAAACTTGGCGTCGTCGAGGGTGTTTTGGCGTACGCGGCTAGCGTTGCCATGGGAGAAATCGTTGCGGCGATCGTCGTTGCAGCAAGTGCGTTTTTCATCAGATCGCGGCGGGATAATCGTTCGGCGATGATGTCGCCGATCGTTGCATTTTCCGTGGCGTTCGAAGGCACATCCTCAAGTTCTTCCATCGACGCTTGCATCGCATTGATTTGGTCGAGATCTTGTTGTGTGGTGTCGTCGTGCGCCATGTCGGCAACTCCAATTGCAACGGGCTGAGACAGTGAATTGTCTCGTGTTCACGGGCCCTAGAATGACGATGTTTTATGAAGGTTGTGCTACGGTGCTGTTGTTAAGTCATAGCGCGCGTTGTCGCTGATCTTGCACGTGTTTTTTCTAGAAGGACTGAACATGGGGTTTGTCGTCACTCCACCGGAGCCCGTGGTTCTGCCGGTCGTTGGTTCCGACAATGTTTTCCCTGTTGGTACGGTTTATTGCATCGGACGCAATTACGCTGCCCATGCGCGCGAGATGGGCCATGATCCGACACGGGAGCCGCCGTTCTTTTTTTTGAAGTCAACTTCGTGTGTGACTGCGTCTGGTGTGATGCCGTACCCGCGCAACACCAACGACGTGCACTTTGAAGTCGAGTTGGTTGCGGCTCTTGGAGCAGGCGGTGCGGAGATTTCAGA
>JBCBRD010000175.1:2380-6903 GCA_039819885.1 Pseudomonadota bacterium | reverse complement strand
CACTGCGGAAGGTGATCCCACCACTGGCCACGACTTTCTCCAGCTCCCCTTCACATGTAGACGCTGTCGTGTAGACCGGGCTACCAAGTGCAGCGACCTTCGTTTCCTCAGTGGGAATTGCTGTTGCGGTCGCACCAGACGACCAACCTTCTCGCTCCTTCAGTAGCAAGGCCAACTGCTGATTCAGCAACTTCTGCGATTGCTCGGTCAATTGAACCGACGGCTGCAACTCAGCTGGATTGATGATCGGCTCTGCGGCACCCGTTGAAGCAGCTGCTACGCTTCCCGTCTCCAGTGGCAATGGTGATACAGCTCCGGCGGCAAGCTTTGGCGTTTTGACCGGTTTGGCTTCACCAGCACCCCATACGGCACGCTGCGCAAGCAGCTTGCTCAGATCATCGGTCGACAAAACAGGATATCCATAAGCCGTGGTCGTACCCGTTGAACCACTTTCACCCGTCCCCCACTGGGCACGTTGAGCCAACAAGTCTCCCAAACTGGAAGTCGCCAAAATCGGGTAATCAGCCTCAGATGGCGACCCACTTGATGCCGCAACGGTCGTTGAAGGCGCAGTGCCCCATGAAGCCCGTTCTTCCAATAGTAGCGCAAGTTCCTTGTTCAAAGAGGCTGGAGATTGGTCAGCCATTACGACTGCTTCACGCGCCTCAAGAGGGTTCACGATAACAGGCGCCGCATTATCAGTTGGCACCACGATCGGCACATCCTTGACGAGAGGAGACACGGCCCCAGCAGCCAAAGGTGCCTTCACCTCTTTTGCCGGCGAACCAGCACCCCAAGTTGCACGCTGCGCCAACAAGTCATCCAGGCTTGCGGTCGCCAGGATGTCGTAAGTCTCAGGAACCTTGGAAGGTTCGCTCCCCCAGCTTGCGCGCTCACTCAAAAGATCAGAGAGCTTGCGATCAACCTCCTCGGCTGGCTGTTTCACCAACGTCACATCCGGCCGATCTTCGAGCGGATTGATAATCGGGGCGGGCCCATCAGCGACAACAACAGCATCGCTGGTTTTTGGCAGAGGTGACACCGCACCTGCAGCCAATGGCGCGTTTACCACTTTGGCCGGTGCGCCAGCACCCCATTTTGCACGCTGCTTCAGCAAGGCGTCCAAACTCGACGTCTCTAGCAATGCGTAACCACGCGTCGGTGACGACGGAGCCGTACCCCAACTCTCACGCTCTTTAAGAAGTGCCGCCAACTCGCGATTGATTGTCTTTGCTGGAACCGCTGTCAGCTTTGCAACCGGTTTGTTGTCCGCCGGATTGATGATCGGGTCGCCGACGCCCTCTCCCGCATCGACAATGGCCCCGTCTTTCGGCAACGGCGAAACCGCACCGGCAGCCAAAGGCGCATTGACAGCCTTGGCTGGCGCACCCGCACCCCAGGTCCCACGTTGGTTCAACAGCGCGCCAAGGTCGCTGGTGGCAAGGATTGGATAGCCGCCGCTTTGGGCTTCAATTTCACCACCCCATGGCGCCGTTCCCCAACTTTCACGTTCCTTCAAGAGCGCCGCCATCGAGGACGCGATCTGGGCAGGATCAACATCCGTCATTTTGACAGGTGGGCGATCTTCCAAAGGATTGATGATCGGATCAGCAACCGCACCCGAAGTGACAGGTGCCGGCTCATCTTTCGGCAGCGGTGACACAGCACCTGCAGCGAGTGGAGCTTTGACCTCTTTCGGTTCAGCCCCAACACCCCAGGCCGCTCTTTGTCGAAGGAGGGACTGGAGATCGTCAGTCTTCAAAATATCATAACGGTCAGGCGTCAGTTGGGAGGCGGCCCCACCCGCATCTGCAACGGTGATGGACCCGTCAACGGTCCCCGTTCCAGGCAAATCCTTATCCAGACCGGACAAGGCCTGCGCTTCAAGACACTGAGACAGCAGGCGATAACTCTGGTCGTATTCGTCACGGACTTCGTTCAGACAGTTTGTACGATAGGAGTCAGGCAACACACCCCATCCACCTGAGATCGTATTCCGCGCGTTTCGCTCCAGCAGTTGACAACGGCCTTCGAAACCCTCGCCCTTGCAGATATCACGAATGCTCCATTCGGGTATTTCCGCAGCATGTAGCGGCAGGGCGAGACTGCAGCACCCAGCGAGCACCAACAACAAACGCATAACTCATCTCCCATTGAGCGACTCTAAGGACAGGTGTTCTTCCCACCAGTTCGGTTTTTCTTTAAGGTTCGTTTGAATTTATGAAAGACCAAGTCTTTTGGCGCAAGACCAAAGGTTGAAATGTCAAACCTTCAAGATCGTCGCGAACTCGCGGAACAAGCTGAAATAAAGCTTCACGGAGAAACTGATTTCGCCGGTATGCGTAAAGCAGGTCAGCTTGCGGCAAGCGCGCTCGACATGCTGACTGAGCATGTCCAACCTGGTGTGACCACTGAAGCCTTGGATGAACTGATCCTCGACTTCGCCGTTGCGCATAACGCCGTGCCTGCACCTCTGAACTATCGCGGGTTTTCAAAAGCCATATGTACATCGGTCAACCACGTGGTGTGCCATGGCATCCCCGGCCCCAAGCCATTGCGGGACGGAGATATTCTCAACATTGACGTGACGCTCATCGTGGACGGTTGGCACGGCGACACAAGCCGGATGTACGCGGTTGGTAAACCAAGTCGGCGCGCTGAACGCCTCGTGGATGTAACGTACGAGGCTCTCATACGCGGGATCGGCGCTGTAAAACCAGGCAATACCACCGGGGATATTGGTGCCGCGATCCAGCAGTACGCCGAAGGCGAACGCTGTTCGGTTGTCCGTGATTTTTGCGGTCATGGCCTGGGTCGCGTCTTCCATGATCGCCCAAACATCCTCCACTATGGCGAACCTGGCACCGGCCACGTGCTCCAGCAGGGCATGTTTTTTACCATCGAGCCGATGATCAATCTGGGCAAACCGACTGTAAAAGTCCTCCCCGATGGATGGACTGCCGTTACCCGAGACCGTCAGCTCTCAGCCCAATTTGAACATACAGTTGGCGTGACCAAAGACGGCTGCGAGATCTTCACGCTATCCCCCAAGGGCTTCAACAAACCGCCATATGTCATTTAACCGATCATTGGGCTGCGGGCCGAAAGCCTGCGATTGAGGGGAAGTCAGGCTGCGTTCTGGTTCATTGTGCAAGGGACGTATGGGCACGCGATCTGAATGATGCAGAGCCCGGACCCGATTGATTTTTTGTTTTGGCTGGATTTAGGCCTGAGATGTCACGACCACGCAAAGACGAAACCGCGAGCAAAGGCCGAACTTCCGAGCTAAACGAAGATAGGTCGCAAACAGGCTTCGCCTTTGACGCCCACCTAATCGGCGCGGTTTCAGACGCCAGCATCAGCCCTACGCTTCCAACAGGAGACAACAGCCCACCAACTGACAAGGCCGTAAAGTCAGACACCGGAAACAAGAAGCCCAAACTGAACAAGCCGCATTATCACGGGCATCGCCAACGCCTCCGTGACCGGTTCATGGATGCCGGGCCAGACGCAATCCCGGACTATGAACTCCTCGAGCTCGTTTTGTATGGCGCCTTCCGCCAGGGCGACACCAAACCTCTCGCAAAGGAGCTCCTTGCTGAATTCGGCACATTTGCCGGCGTCATCAATGCGCCTCCCAAGCGGTTAAGAGAGATCAAAAAGGTTGGCGAAGCGGTCATCTCTCAACTCAAAATCATTCAGGCCGCTGCTGTCCGCGTCGCCAAAACCGAGCTGTCAGACAAACCCTTGCTCAGTTCGTGGTCACAGGTTCTGGATTATGTTCGCGCAGCTCAGGCTTTTGAACAGCACGAGATCTTTCGCATTCTGTTCCTAGATAAGAAAAACCGGCTTATCGCGGATGAAGTCCAAGGACGTGGAACAGTCGACCACACACCAGTCTATATTCGAGAAGTCGTAAAACGTGCACTGGATCTGTCGGCCACCGCGTTGATCTTGGTCCACAACCACCCGTCAGGCGACCCGACCCCATCTCAGGCTGACATCGACATGACAAGGATGATCGCTTCGGCAGCCAAGCCGCTTGGCGTGACCGTCCACGACCATGTCATCGTCGGCAAAGAGGGTCATTCCAGCCTCAGATCGCTGAAACTTCTGTAATTCGAAACACGGTTGTTCCAAATTAAGAAACTAAGACCTCTCGTCACAGTGTTACCTAGGTGATTTGAGCAACCGGCACAGGTCTGGCAAGGTCTCGAGCGATGACACAGCCAAGCACACAGCGAAATTTGGTCTGCCCATGATCCCTCCAATTCTGAAAAGCTCTAAGCAGTCGTGGCACGACTTAAGCGAAAAGGCCCCTGCTCGCGCAGGCGACTTAGCCTATTTGCGGTTCTGCACACCCCTGTTATCAGAGCGGCGTACAGATGATCACGCTGTTTTGGTCGAGCGCGCACGTCGGCATCTGCGACACGCGGAACACCGGATGCTGAAGACCTGCGAGGGCTGGGTAAGAACCTACACATTCGAACCAAGCAGGAAGCCCTCTCGGAATTGCAACTGCC
>JBCBRD010000175.1:0-2283 GCA_039819885.1 Pseudomonadota bacterium | reverse complement strand
CAATGGCGATGCCGGCTCAACAACTGAGACCGAGCCAAAAACCGTCGTACTTATCCATGGCTGGACCAGTGAAGCCTCATTTATGTCAGCGATTGCAGAGTCACTTCGCAGGGCTGGATTTCGCGTCGTTCTGTTCGATTTGCCCGCACACGGCCTAAGCCCCGGCGCTCATACAAACATCATCTCGTGCGCACGCGCCCTAATCGACGTTATCGATGACGTCGGCCCAGTACACTATGCGGTATCGCATTCGATGGGTGGGCTTGCCGCACTACTCGCGGCTGGCGGAGATCGCCCTTACAAACGAGCATGCGTGCTCGATGGTTACGTCTTCATCTCAACCCCAAACGATTTTCGCGACGTCACACGCGAGTTTGCAAATGGTATTGGTCTGAATGACGCCGCCAGACGCCATTACGAGCGCCATCTGGAGCGGGTCGCACATCAAGACCTGAATAAACTGTCGAGTGCCAACTATCTCAACTTCATCGACCGCCCGGCCTTGATGATCCATTCGCGAGATGACGATGAGATCTTGGTCCGAAATGCCGAACAGGTCGCCTCAGCGTGCCCAAAAGTCGATTTTCGACCTGTCGATGGCTTGGGACACCGGCGCATTCTCTATGCCTCAGACGTGACAAGAGAAGCGACCAAGTTTCTGTCGCGTTTATCCGGTGGCGAAGAAAAGGTCACGACCGTAAGACGAACGTCAGCCCCGGCCCTAAGCCAGGTACACGAACTCAGCGGTCCAGTGTGAACCGGTAGGTGATGCCAAGCCCGCCGAAGAACTGATCCTCTGCTTCGACGACCTGGCTGTCTCCGGCATCGCCGACCAAACGGCTATACTTACCCATCAGTTTCAGCGTCCAGCGTTCCGCAATAGGAACGTCGGCATTGAGCCCGATGTACACATTCTTAATACCCGCATCGACATCTTCGGATTGCAGGCCTGCAACCGACGTCAGTTCCTGAGCATCGGTGATGCCAAAATACGTTTCCTGGTATTCAGAGCTAGCCCAGATCGCACCGACGCTTCCGCGCATTTTGATCCCAGCGAACGGTGTAAAATTAGATTCTGCACCAAAATCCACCACGCCGCCCGTATCATCCCCGGTCACTTGGTGCTGATACGAAACAAACGCTCTCAAAGGCTCAAAGCCATACGAGGCAAATCCGCCAAGAACCAACCCGCCGTCAATGTCCCCAAGACCGCGAAGCAGGTCACCGTCGTCTTCATCGCGCCCAAAGCGCCATCCAGCAACCGGTCCAGCTTCAAAACCACCGAACTTCAAAACCCGAAATCTGATGTCGGAAATCCCGCGAAACTGAACCAAACCGTTTGCATCGAGCCCTTTGGCTGGCGCAATGAACGGCGCTCCAATAACCCGGTATTCGTCCGACCCCTCATACTCTGGTGTTACGGCCACAAAGCCTCCGCCTTGGAGCTCCAAGGGTCCGGAGCCAAACAGTCCACCGCCCGCGAAGGCATGACCAGCAGACAGCGTCGCCGTCAGACCGAAGGTTGTCGCAATAAGAACTGCGTATGAGGTATGTCTGATCATCGAGTTGCCCGCTGTTGTCCCCTGCGACCTTGCATACGCCGTTCAAGTGTCCGATGTATTGCTGGATGCCAAAATTTCAGCGGCCCTAGTTGCGTTGCATCTGCGAAGTTGCCAATGCGCAACACGCAGGCCACAAGAGCCTCCTAAAATCGCTCGCAAACCCCGCTTCACGAGCCTGGTTTACCTCAAATAATTCATCCCAGACTTTCAACAGTCTTCAGACCACTACTCCGCGAGCTGAAATGTCGCCAAGACCGGCATAGACATCGGATAGAAAACAGACGTCGCCTCCAGATAAGGCGGCGACACATCACACACGCGTGCATCGCGATTGACCTGCGAAACACCTCAGACCATCTTCTGCACCATCAGATCACAAACACACGCATAAAGACGGCCCGACACGAGCGCCGTAACGCAATGGAACGGAAAGAAGACGTGAAATGTCAGACAAGCCAGTGATAAAGCATGCTCCCGTACTCATTTTGGGCTCTGGTCCCGCCGGTTATACAGCCGCCGTCTATGCTGCGCGCGCAATGCTGAACCCAATCATCATCCAGGGCATTCAACCGGGCGGCCAGCTCACCATCACGACCGAGGTTGAGAACTACCCGGGATTTGCAGATGCGATCCAAGGTCCCTGGCTCATGGAACAGATGAAAGCCCAGGCCGAAAACGTCGGTACTGACATCGTCTTTGACCACGTCAATGATGTAGACCT
>JBCBRD010000174.1:0-6978 GCA_039819885.1 Pseudomonadota bacterium | reverse complement strand
CCACGTTGGCGGTTGTGTCGTCGAACGCGAACTGGCAGCAGGTGAAGAACTTCACGTCGATACCGGATGCGTTGCGGCCTACACATCGACCATCGACTTCGACCTCGAACGCGCCGGTTCAGTCAAATCCATGATCTTTGGCGGCGAGGGTGTCTTCTTTGCCCGGCTTCGGGGACCCGGCAAAGTCTGGATCCAGAGCCTACCGTTCTCACGTTTGGCCGGTCGCGTTCTTGCAAACATGGGCCCAACCGGCGGCGTCGGCGAAGGCTCTGTGCTTGGTCCCGTCGGCGGGATCTTCGACGGGGACAACGGGTGACCGTAATCTGCTAACCGGTGATCGGGTTCAATCGGCACGTCGGGCCACAACCCACAAGACAGCACTCATCCCATTGATCATTCAAATCGGTGCGGTAAGACAGAGAAGACCTGCCAATACTGACCGGGCACCAACATCGGTCCGCATCTTCACTTGCCATACTGATCAGACAAGCCGCCGCGGCAGCGGTCTGAAACCTCTCCTATCCAAAGAAAAAGAGGCCGGGGCTTTCACCTCGACCTCTCTCACTGATCGGGAGATCAATGTGCAGTCTAGCTTATGGAAGAGAAACGCTTGCAGTGAAGACGAAGCGCTCGTCACCGCTAAAGATTGGGCTAGTTGCCTCAGCCAAATCAGTGTCATGGTAACGGAAGTCGAGAGTAATATTCTCAACAGCCAACTCAAGACCAGCATTCCACCAGAAGTAATCGAGGCTCGAGTCGTCCTCGAAGTAGATGGCACCAACAAGACCAGTGATCGATGGTGTGAAGATCCAAGTTTTTGGGAGCTCGTAGCCCAAAGACAGCTCAGTTGCGACGGTAGGCCCGACTTCACCGGTGTATTCAGGCGAGTAGTACACAGTACCACCTACAGAAAACTTCTGAATTGTCGTGCTCGCACCGCCCTTAATCTCGACATAATCGAGTTCGGCATCAGGAGCATCGTCACCACCTGGATAGGCGTAGTAGATCACTCCCAGATCGAAATCGACCCCCATGTAACTTGGGGCGATACCGGCGTAGAAATCAACCTCGATAGATGCATCACCGTCGTCTGGACCCTCATCCGGACCCAACACGAAATCCACATTAGAAGCCCATACGCCAGCGTAGAACATGCCGTACGTTGCATCAAACCCACCAAACACAGCCGGATCTTCGGCACTCTGGGATGTACCACGGAAGATGTAATCCGAAGTGGCACCGATGTTTGCCGAGAATTCCAATTTGTCCTGAGCGACGGCGGCACCGCCAAATGCTGCAGTTGCAATTACACCGGCCCCAAAAGCCGACAGCAGTTTCGTCGTCATCTTCATGTCTTAAGACCCCCAAAGGTTCAAAATCCCGTCACGCCAGCCAACATTCAATCCGCACAAGTCGTCCGTCGCCTGTCGCTGTTGACGGTAGATGACCCGAGACAGCACCGCGGCTCAAGAGCATTCGCGACTGAGCGTGTCCGCGCCACAATCCGTGTTGCACAACAGTTACGTGACGCCTTATTTGGTTAGATTTTGTGCAGTTTTCGCTGACTTGCCGAGGAGCTCAACAAACCTTTTTTTAACGATTTGCCGCATTTTGCTCAATGGCACATCAATTCACACAATAATGCCGGGAGTGATTTGCTGAAAACCAGCGACGAGTCGGTCAAATCAGCGACCATCCCTTACTAAGACTCGCTCTTGCTCCCAGAAAACAACCCGATCACGATCCCGGCGGGATATGCATCGACCCGATACAACATCGAATTCATGCATCCCAATCAGCAGTCAGAAGCTTTGAAAGCCAACATCTTATGCCCAGGTTATCCAACAACGCCCCCCAGGTTGCCCCCAAACAAGAAGCAAACCACGTCAAAACGGCACTGGTAACCGGCGCAGCAAAGCGGATTGGGCGGGCGATCGCACTCAATCTGGCGCAAAACGGATGGGACGTGGCGTTGCACGTACGATCGGATGACGGCACCGCAGAGGCCGTACGGAACGAAATCGTCAGCTACGGCCAGCGCGCCGCCATCGTCTCAGCCGACCTATCGAACACAGCTGAAACGGCCGTATTGTTTGAAAATTGCAATGATCAGCTGGGCCCACTGACATGCCTCGTGAACAACGCATCTTTGTTTGAGGACGACGCCATTGGAAACCTCAAACATGACCTCTGGGACGCACACCTGGCGATCAACCTAAGGTCACCGGTTTTCCTAGCGCAGGCGCTTTTGAGCCAACTGCCAGACGATCAAGCGGGCAATGTCATAAATATAGTCGATCAGCGGGTTTGGCGCTTAACGCCAGAGTTCTTCTCATACACGGTCTCCAAGTCCGCTCTTTGGGCGGCAACGCAAACAATGGCGATGGCAATGGCCCCGCGCATCCGCGTAAACGCAATCGGTCCCGGCCCTGTTTTGCAGAGCATCCATCAAACAGAGGCTGACTTTGCAGCCGAGGTTGCCAGTGTTCCGTTACTGCGCGGCGCAAGCCCCGAGGAAATCGCTAAAGGTGTTCAATTGATCCTTGAAACACCTGCGATGACGGGTCAGATGATCGCGTTAGACGGCGGCCAACACCTGCTCTGACAAGCTTTCTGCAATGCAGGCACACAAATCAATCAAGCACTTTTGGGAGAGCCCTTACTCACCCCAGAAAACGTAGAACCAGTATGTAAAACCTGCGGATTGCCACAATTCGATCAAGCTCCGCCCCAATTCACACAGCACAGTATGCCCAACGGGAAGAACCAAAATCTCTGTGACGTATACGAAGCGTTAACTCAATTTGTTTACCACTTCTCAACATGTGAGTTTGCGTTCCGAACGCCTGCTTCGACCGCTTAAACCCCGCACAGACTGGCATCCATCATCTTGGTCACAAGCAGATGTTTTCGCCACTTCTGACAGGGGCAGATGGCGAACGAGCAAATGCGCCGGAGAACACCAAGGTTGAACAAGCTATGAAAAGCGCGATTGCTAAAGCAGTCCTCCTTGCAGCCCTTGCGTCCACGCTGGCTGCACCTCAATCGTCAGCAGCAAATCTACCAGCGATTCTCGCCACCAGCTCAAACGCTGTTCCCCAGTGTGTGACGCCTGGAAGGCTCATGGCGTTTCTAAAAAATCGTTATCCGAGTCTGCCGCGAAAATACGCGAACGTCACGGTCGACTACATGCGCCACGGCGAAGATTTGGGGCTGCGTTGGGACTACGGCTTTTTCCAAATGCTCGTCGAGACCAACTACCTGAAATACACCGGCGACGTCCGGGCATCGCAAAACAATTTTGCGGGCCTTGGTGCGACCGGCGGCGGAGTGCGTGGCGAGAATTTCAGAACGGTTTCAGATGGAGTTCGCGCTCATCTCGAACACATCTTGATGTACACGGGCACCTATATCGACAATCCAGTCGCCGACCGAACACGCAAGGTTCAAGAGTGGCGCGTCCTTGACAAATGGCGCTCCAAAATTCGCGGCCCAATGACGTACGCTCAACTGACCCGCAAGTGGGCACCACCTGATCGCGGGTACGCACGCGACATTCAGGCGATTGCAGACATGTTCTATGACAACCACTGTAACGCGGCTGACCCGCAGCCCGAGCTCTTGGCGAAGGCGCGAGGCACGTCTGCACGTCAGACAGTCGCGAGCAATGCGCGGGCAGCAGCAACGCCGAACGCCAGGGTCGCAGCTCAAAAGGTCGCGAACACCACTCGCGACAGCCTTGGTGCCAAAACAGCAAGAGCCACAGCCTCCGCACCAGCAAATTCACCGAAGGCGAATTTCACGGTCTTAAACGGCTCCTCGACCACCAAGACGCCAAAAACGCAGGTCGAAAAAACGCGCATCGCCGGTTTGTCGCCGAGTGCATTCAAGAACGCGATCAACAACTCCGCCGGAACGAAGTCGAATTCTCAAAAACAAGCACCTGACGCACAGGGAACGACGACACTTAGCCCGGACACAGCCGCAGCCCCATCAGGTTCTTGCCGTGTCTGGCAAGCCAGCTACGGCGGCTCTCGTGCCCTGATCATCAAGGCTGTCAAAAAAGGTGTGACGAACTATACCGTCCTGGACGTCAACGCCGGCCGCGAAAAACGAGAAGCGGACGCCTACATCTCGGCCTACGCCAAAGGCGGCAAAACGATAGAAGAATTTAGAAGCCCAAAGGCGGCACTCGCCAAAGCCTTCAAGTTGTGCCCTGAAAAATAGGACATCACACGCGCCATTGATGGCGTATCAAAAGCTTCAACATGACAAAGCCTCTCGCATGTGCGAGAGGCTTTTGTGTTATGATCGATTGCCATTCAAAGCTTTGCTAGGTCTTTGAGTGTGGGCAAGATCATACGCAGGCATATCGACCAAAACACACTGACGAACCAACCTCCCAACAAAGCGTGGTTTCCGCTCGTGGGCGCCACGGAGTTTCATCACGATGCGCTTCAAAAACATTGAGGTGAAAAATCCGCCCAAGCTCCATCGCGTGCGTAGGCTCGACGACTTGCGTGAAATTGAGTTTGTCGACGGATTGGCTGAGGTCGAAGTACCAATTGAACTGATCGATCAACTGCCGCTCAAGCACGATGTGAGAAACGAAAGCCCACGCCTTGAAACCGTGATGCGATCTATTCGTGCCAAGGGCTACTCCAGCCTCGATCCGATCGTTTGCCGCATTGGTGCTAAAGGCCGTTGGGTCGTCATAGACGGTGGGCACCGATTGACAGCAGCCCAGCGGGTTTCAAAAGAACTTTGGACAAATCTTTGGCGTCGAGACCTCGGAGATATCACGTTCTTTCTCTACGAGACGGACACAAGCAATTCAAAGCTTGCCAAAGGCGAAACACCCACCAAGCCGCAAGCCCCCAGCTCGCAGTAAAGACCGGGTTCAGAAGTGCATATCGGACCCGGTGTTACGGTTTCGGCACGAGATACTTGAGTGCGGCGGACGATAAAGCACCACCCAGCACGCACGGCACACCGAATTGAGCCTGGCCGAGTGCTGCAGCACCCACACAGCCAAGTGCCAATGCCGTCTGCCCAGCCTGTCCCCAGGTGTTTATGTCTCGAACGCGTTGCGGCCCCTTTTGGCGCAATTCATCAATGGATTTCAGTGCCTTTTCGCGCAGTTTTCGCGTCTCGAACAATTCAGCAGCATCAATCACCTCGCGCAAATGCAGCCGCACGTCTTCAGGTTGATGATTGATTTCGCGTTTGGCAAGATCGAGCAGGTTCTTGTCCCGGGTCGCATTGGTGGCATAAGTCCACTTGGCCATGGATCCGATCGTTAGTTTCTCGACATCGTTCTTCTCACCAGCCCACTTCAGAGCGTTGATGATCCGCGCAGCTGGCGCCCAATTGCCAGTTGCGAAATACAGCCCCCAGTACACATCAAGAGTGAACCCATCATCCAATGGCAAATCGCTCAAGGATGTTGCCTCTCCATAAAGATACCGATGGATCAGCACTTTGCGGGCAGGCATGCGCTCAACAAAACCTTCCAGGAGCAGCTTCCAGTTTGGCAATTCCGAATAGGCGATCGCTTTGATAAGCACCACCTGTTGCGGCGGCGGCATTGGGAACATTTTGCCGATCAACTCAGGAGCCCGAACTTGATTATCCTGGATGATGCCAGCGAGAAAACCGGTATAGACGCCTGACTTCTCAGGATCACTGATCACGCCTAGTCGCACCATCGCGTGAACCAACTCCGGGATATCATCCGGGGTCTTGTTTTCACGGTAGTCGTTGATGAACGACAGCACGTGCTCCGCCTTCGTGAAGCGTGTCTTGCTCTCCGAGTTCGGAAGCTGAAACGTATGCTGCGCAACCGTAGGACCGGCAAGGCCGCACAACAGGGCAAACCCGACTGCAAGCCGCAGGAGGGATTGTAAAATCATCAAAACGTGGCGAACCACCATCATACGCACCAAGCGAATTCTCTATCGATTGTTCCCGATTGCAGGATGCGGCGGCGCAAGTAAGGCAAAATCACCTGTGCGCGCAAATGAGCATGGACCTTGACGCACCTGTGATCAGCCCCCAATCCTGCCCGCCATGGAGAACAAGACTGAAAACAACGAAAGCGACGGCGTTGGTGTTGCCGAAACCGTTGTTACCCCAGCGGAAACACAGCCAGATAGCGAGGGCATGCCCGAGCCAATTCGCACCGGTCCGGAAATCATTTCAGGCTATCTGAAAACGCTACCGTCTTCACCGGGCGTATACCGCATGCTCAACACCGATGGTGACGTCATCTACGTGGGCAAGGCGCGCTCACTGAAAGCGCGCGTCTCGAATTATGCGCGCCTTGGGGGCCACACCAACCGCATCGCTCGCATGATCACATCAACCGCCTCCATGGAGTTCGTGACAGTCCGAACCGAGGCCGAGGCACTTCTCCTCGAAGCCAACTTGATTAAGCGGTTCCGACCGCGCTTCAATGTGCTCATGAGGGACGACAAGTCGTTCCCCTACATCCTGCTAGCGCGCGATCATGATGCGCCGCAAATTCTAAAACACCGCGGTGCGCGCAACCGAAAGGGCAACTATTTCGGACCATTCGCATCGGCCGGTGCCGTCAACCGCACCATCACCATGTTGCAACGCGCGTTTCTGTTGCGGACATGTTCCGACAGCGTTTACGAGAGCCGTACACGTCCCTGCCTGCTCTATCAGATTAAGCGCTGTGCCGGCCCATGCACCGGCGAAATCTCAATCGAAGACTACGGCAAACTCGTCGATGAAAGTGTGCGCTTTCTAAACGGCGAGAGCCAGAACGTACGCCAGATGTATCAGCAGTTGATGCAAGAAGCCGCCGAAAATCTAGAATACGAACGCGCCGCTAAATTTCGCAACCGTCTATGGGCACTGGCACATGTCACATCAGACCAAGCCATCAGTGCGGACGGCGTGGAAGAGGCCGACGTTTTCGCCATCCACCACGAAGGTGGTCAAAGCTGCATC